>JASFPP010000005.1:0-44329 GCA_050115915.1 Candidatus Aminicenantota bacterium | reverse complement strand
CCATGGGGGACGATCGCGATATCCAAGTCCGGGCGGATAGCGAGAAGCTCGTCTCTTCCTTGAGATGTGAGGGTGAGGATTTTGTCGGCCTGGGCATACATGTCGAATTCATATGTCTTCAGTCCCTTCAAGTTGATGAGCTCTCTGAGTTTTTTCCTCCCCCATTTGTGAAAACGATAATCTTTGAGCCGGGCGAGATAATAACATTCATGGACGGATATGATCCGTCGGACTGGCGGAAGCATAGAGTTCTTATGGATGAACTGTCCCATCACCGAGTATTCACCGATGACAAAGTCGTAGCGGTCTTTGGCGACCATGTCGGCGATCGTTTTGGACATCTCTGGCGAATCGTGAACGCGGAGGAAATAGGGAGGGACGGGAGAGAACAAAAAATCCTTGGCCATCTTGAGCAGAGAACGCTTTGGCGGGAGCGGGATGAGTTTCAAGTCATGGCAATATTCTTTGACTGAAGGAATGTACGTCTCATCCCCTTCCTTTGAAAAAGCAGCCAAAGAGACGCAATGGTTTTTGGACAGGTGCTTTAAACGGTTGTATATGATAATCGGGCCCCCTATCACTTTGGAATGAGGGAACTCTTTGCACGTCAGTAAAATTTTCATTTTGTGTCCTCAAGCTGGAGGTCGATGAGAGCCTGGACTTCCTTGATGATCTCCTTTACTGTCGTTTCAACGATGACCTCTCCCTTTTTCCGGGTGGCCAGGGTTGGGTCTCCCCATATTCCGGTAGGGCTGTAATGGCCGGATCCTTCGGGATCCCGCGTCAATCCTCTTCTGTTGGGTCTTGCATCGTAGTCCCTGACAGCTTTGCTCATGTCCACAGTCTCCGGAGCGATGTAGAGCATCATGGATGTCTCACCTTCATCCGCGTGCGTTCCTCCCTCCTGTTCCAGGTATCCCGTCGGGATCTTTTTGTCCGCCTCCAGGATGTTGAAATAACGAAGGACAACGCCTTTTTTCTTTAGCTCCTCCGCCGCCCTTTTTAAGGGACGGAGTGTTGAAACGCCTGTATTGAGAACATAGAACTTCCGAATGCCGTATCCAAACATGGACATACAGATATCGATCACAACGTTTGTGAATGTCTCGGCCTTAAGGGATACAGAGCCTGGATACTCGAGAAAGGCTGGATAGTATCCATACTGGAGAGTGGGGAGAACAGCCACAGGTACTTCACCGATGACGCGGTCTCTGAGATATTCGGCCATGAGAAAATCGTTCTTGAGCAGGAGATGAGGCCCGTGCTCTTTGGTCCTTGCCCCGAGAGCGATAAGGACCACTTCGTAGTCCTTGAGGACCTGTTCCGCTTCCATCCAAGTCAGGTCTTCGATGTTCACGGATGGTTTTTTCTGTTCCGAAAATGCGGGAATAAGAAGGATAAGTACGCAAAATACACAACAGATTTGTTTCATTGGATTGCCTCTTTCACGATTGGAATAATACGTTCCGGGTCATTCCGCTCTATTGTAATCGCTTCGCCCCTCCAATGGAAAGGATTTTTATGAGCGCTCTGAGTTATGTCTTTATATTGCCGCTCGGGGTCGACAGAATATAACCACTACTCGGTCTTAAATGAGGTATTTTATGACGAGGAACCCCCCGAAGAGGAGGATAAAAAAGGCCCAGCCTAGGATGTTGAAATATTTATCGATAAAGACTTTTATCGAAGGTCCGAATTTCCAGAAGAGTGCGGCCACACCGAAAAATCGCAGGGAACGGCTGATAGCGGAGGCGATGACAAAGAGCGGAAAGTTCATCTGGAACACACCGGAAGCGATGGTGAAAACCTTATAAGGAATGGGGGTCAATCCTGCGAGGAAGACATATAGAAACCCATGCTCCTGATAATGGCCGAGGACATACTGGAATTTTTCCACTGAAAATCCTGGAACGTATTGGAAGAAAAAGGAGCTGACCGCATCCCACAGCCCGTATCCGATCAGATATCCTCCCATGCCTCCCAATACAGAGGCCGCAGAAGTGTAGAAAGCGAATTTCCAGGATTTTTTAATCGCACCCAAACAGAGAGCGATCAGCAGAGGGTCCGGAGGGATGGGGAAGAAAGAGCTTTCTGCAAGAGCGAGAAGAAACAGGGCCAGAGGACCGTAGGGCGTCTCGGCCCAGTGGAGAACCCAATCGTAAAGTTTCTTAAAAAATTTCATCGTCTAAAGAGTGGAATATTCTCTGGAAATCTTTGTTTTCGATCGAGAGGTAGTCCGTTTTATCTGTGTGCAGAGGGGTCACAGTTATAAATCCTTCTTTGATAATCCTAACATCGCTGTCTTTATCCCCCATGGCTTTCGGTTGGCCCGTTCCTATCCAGAAATAAGTGCGATTTCTCGGATCGGATTTTTCGATGATCTCAGGATTGTATCGTTTCTGTCCGAGTTTGACGACCCTTAAGCCCTTGACCGGAGGAGGGGGGATGTTAATGTTCAAAGTGATGCCTTTGCCTGGGGGAGCTATCAAGATTTTTTTGATCAACACAAGCGCGATTTTAACGGCATTTTCCAAGTGGAAATTTTTATCTTCATCATGGAGTATGGAAAGCGCCAAACTCGGAATTCCCAGAAAAGTGCCTTGGAGCGCTCCTGCAACGGTACCGGAATAGGCCGTGTCCTGTTGACCGAGGTTCGGACCCGGATTAGGACCGGAGATGAGGAGGTCGGGTTTACGGGGAAGCAATTTTTGGACGGCCATGTACACACAATCTGCCGGCGTACCGTCTATAGCGAAGACATTTTTCCGCACTTCTTTGACTCTTAGAGGCCTGTGAAGACTCAAGGCGAGAGATGTCGCGCTTTTTTCTCTGTCGGGTGCTACGATATACACTTGAGCACTGGGTTTGAGAGCCTGGGCAAGGAGCTCCAATCCCTCTGAAAAGAATCCGTCATCGTTTGTCAGAAGAATAAGCGGCTTTTCTGTTGTATCTGTTGGCTCTGTCATATCGGGATATCTCAAGATTGTTGAAGCTGCATTTTAGCATTCCTTCTATGAATTGAAAACATCTTTGTGATTAGGGAATGCCTTCTCTGACATCAGCGATGAGTCAAAGTTCACTTCCCATTGAGAAACTTGAGCAATTGCTCCGGATTTGAAGTGGGTTGCTTACAGGAGAAGGCGGAGCAGATAAAAGCCGTGGCGCGTCCTTTTGGAGCAACTTGCTGGCGGGAGAAGGGCGCCAGCTCAAAGATCGCTGGATTATCTTTATTGGCTGGAACAAAGAGTATCACCATGTTTGGGACAAATTCCTCTTGGATCGTTCGGATTAATTTCTGTGTATCCTTTGCGCTGAGATCTCCGGTGATAACGATCTCATAGGAGGGGCCGAGTGCAAGATCGATCGCACACAACATCTGTGTATAGGCAGATGGATAAGAGACGACGCTTTTTGAAAAACAGCTTGCTAGCTGCGCCGCTTTTTCTTCATACTCCGATCGGCCTGTCATTCGGCTGAGGCGGAGCAAGTTCAGCATCGCCACCGAGTTGCTCGAAGGAGTGGCCCCATCATAGCTCTCCTTTTGACGGATATAAAGAGCTTCACTTGTATTGGCGGTGAAAAAGAATGCGCCGTTTTTTTTGTCCCAAAAATGATGCGTAAAAGTGTCGTTGAGCTCGAGCGCCCGGCGAAAGTGTTTTTCCTGGAAGGATGCCTCGTACATTTCGATCTGACCCCAGATCATAAACGCATAATCATCGGCATAAGCATTGATCTTGGATTCTCCATCCCGGTATCTGTGTAACAGCTGGCCATCCTTTTTTCTCATATGAGAAAAAATAAAGTCCGATGCCTTTTCCGCAGCTACCAGATAATCCTGTCTGTTGAAAGACCGGGCCGCTTTGGCGAGAGCCGCGATCATTAGGCCATTCCAATCTGTCAAAACCTTATCATCTCTGAGGGGACGCTCCCGTTTTTCTCTCCATTTGAAGAGCTTCGTGCGAAGACTCTCCATCCTGAGCTCAAGATCCTTTACACTCATCTTCAAGTCTTTCGCTGTTTCCTCCAACTCTCGAGTGAGATGCAGGATATTCGCCCCGGTTTTAGTCCCGGAGATCTCTTCAGAATAATTCCCCTTCTCTTCGATGTTAAACACCTTTGAAATGAATGCGAGGTCCTCTTTGTTAAGTTTTTTCTCAAGTTCTCCCCAATGCCAGGTGTAAAATCTTCCCTCCACGCCTTCGCTGTCCGCATCCTCAGCAGAGTAGAAAGGCCCTTCTGGGGATGTCATGTCACGCAACACATAGGCAAAGATCTTTTCGGCCGTATTCCTGTAAAGATCATTTTTTGTCGCAAGATAGGCCTCTGTATATATTATAGCCAGGAGCGCTTGATCGTAGAGCATTTTTTCGAAGTGGGGGAGAAGCCAGCGCCCATCTGTCGAATAACGGTGGAATCCATAACCCAAGTGATCGAAAATTCCTCCCCAACGCATGGACTGGAGTGTTTTTTCTACCATGTGAAGCGCGGAATCATTTCCCGTCCTTTTCCAATAACGAAGCAAGAACAACATGTTGTGGGGCGTGGGAAATTTGGGTGCTTGACTGAATCCACCAAAATGAGCGTCAAAACCTTGGACCAGTTGCTGAAAGCCTGAATTCAACACGGATTCATCTAGCCCGTTACCGCTGGGTTGGAATGCTCGTTGCCCGAGTGCGAGGACGATCTTTTCCGCAGAAGCCAGAAGGTCACGCCTTTGGCTTTTCCAGAGCTCTCCAATGCGGGGGATGAGCTCCATCATCCCGATCTGGTTGAACCGCCTATTTTTGGGTAAGTACGTGCCCGCGAAGAAAGGCTTTTTATCGGGTGTCATAATGATCGTCAAGGGCCATCCTCCGCGTCCTGTAATCATCTGGCAAATTTTCATGTACGCGTTATCAATGTCCGGCCGCTCTTCCCGATCCACCTTGATAGAAACGAAGTGTTCGTTCATAAGGCGGGCCACGTCTTTATCCTCGAAGGACTCCTTTTCCATGACATGACACCAATGACAGGTGGAATACCCTATGGAGAGAAAAATAGGCCGGTCTTCCTTTTTCGCTTTTTTAAACGCGTTATCATCCCAGGGATGCCAATCCACGGGATTCGAAGCATGCTGAAGCAGATAGGGGCTTTTTTCATGGATCAATCGGTTCGTCAATGGCTTCCTACTCCTTTGAGAAACGGCGTATACACATCGAGTTTTTGTTTATTCCGAATCCTGTCCTACTCTTATGGTGTTCGACACTTGTCAAGCGCGGATCATGATGAGCAACATCTTGAATCTGGTGTTGGCCCTTATTTCTTCCAAGCGGTCCTCCTTACACTTAACCTGAATTATTCGTGAAAAATGCCGGTACTCTCAAATAATATATCCTTACGACAAAGAGAAATTATACTACTATTACTATGATATTTCTATAATTTAATCCTTTTAAGCGAGGAGAAAACAGATTTGGGAAAGAATCGGGACGGGCGGATTTGAACCGCCGACCCCACGCACCCCAAGCGTGTGCGCTACCTGGCTGCGCCACGTCCCGATTTAAGGGTTCATTATTATAGCAGATACATCTAAGAAATGCTTGGATTTTAACGGCGAAATTAGTCTTCCAAAGAGGAAGCGATATCCTTCAATTGCTCTCGGACGTTATAGAGGACCTTTTTCATTCGGTCCGGATGGATAGCCGAACTTTTCTTCACTCCTAATTCTTCTTCCAACTGTCTTTTTGCACCTGCTAGCGTGAGCCCTTCGTTCTCCAGGAGCTCCTTAAGTCTGAGGAAAATCGAAAGGTCTTTTTTTCGAAATATTTTGTGACCCGCGCGGGTTTGACCTGACTGGATGAAGTAAAGATCTTTTTCCCAGGATTCGATGACGTTTTTATCCACCTGGGCTAGACGGGCCACTTCCTCAAGCTTGTAGACAAGTTTTTCATCTTCAGTCTTGCGTTTCATTGTTTAGCTTCTCAATTCGACCCCAGGAAAAGCGCAGCTTTTTGACTCTGAGTTCAGCGCAATCAAAAGAATTCCAAAAAATCAACCTTTACATTAACAAAGTCGCTTTTCCGCGTCAAGAGAAGATCGAGTGACCTGTTGCTTGAATTTCTGTTATAATTCATGAGAACTCAGCCATGAAATCCGGAGAAAAAACACACACACCCCTCGCTGAACGGATGCGCCCAGGAAATATGGATCAATTCTATGGGCAGGATCATTTGATCGGCGAGGGAAAGATCCTCTCACAGCTCATCAAAGCCGATCAGCTTGTATCGATAATTTTCTGGGGACCACCAGGTTCGGGCAAGACAACTCTGGGTCATATCCTTGCCAATGCCTTCAATTTTCCCTGTATGTTTTTCAGCGCGGTTCTATCCGGAATAAAGGATGTCAAGACCGTAATGGCTCAAGCGGAAAGTCATAAAAATCTCTATGGGCAGCCCACCATCCTTTTTGTCGATGAGATACACAGGTTCAATAAAGCTCAGCAGGCCGCTTTTCTACCCTATGTGGAAAGGGGCGATATTCTGCTCTTTGGGTCTACGACCGAGAATCCATCATTTGAGGTCATTGCCCCTCTTCTTTCCCGCACGCGGGTTCTCTTGTTGAATCCCCTGACAGAGGAAACACTCACCCGCATTATCGAGGAGGCTTTATCAGACAAAGAACGCGGATTGGGATCGATGAAACTGAAGATCGGAAAGCAGGCAATGACAATGATCATCGACTATGCCAATGGCGATGCCAGGCGAGCTCTCAACACCTTAGAGATCTCTGCAAACCTTGTACAAAAAGGGCGGATTGCAGTGACAGAGGTCAAGGAAGCTCTTCAGAAGAGAGTTCTCCTGTATGACAAAAAAGGGGAGGAACATTTCAACCTCATCTCCGCATTGCACAAAAGCCTCAGGAATAGCGATGTGGACGCTTCCCTTTACTGGCTGGCCCGGATGCTGGCTGCGGGCGAGGATCCTCTCTATATCGCCAGGAGGTTGGTCAGATTCGCTTCAGAAGACATCGGCCTTGCGGACCCCCAAGCTCTTGCGATCGCGTTGAATGCCAGAGAGGCGTACGATTTTGTCGGCTCTCCCGAGGGAGAACTGGCCCTCGCCGAGGCTGTGATCTACATGGCTTCTGCACCCAAGAGCAATAGAGCCTATACGGCTTTTGGCCGGGCGAAAAAAGATGTGGAATCCAGCCCTTTCGAGCCTGTCCCCCTACACCTGAGAAACCCTGTGACATCTCTGATGAAGAAGATCGGATACGGAAAAGACTACCAGTATGCCCATGACTATGATTACGCAACCACAGATATGGAAACATTCCCCGAAAAATTAAAAGGCCGGAGATATTACGAGCCCGGGAATCTTGGACTGGAAAAAGAGATAAAAAAAAGGATTGACTGGTGGAGTCAGATCAAACGCGAAGCGAAAAGAAAAAAAACTCTCAGAAATAATACAAAAGACAAATAGAGCCCATTAGAAGTGTGATATATGGGATTTTGAGCGGATACGAATCCCTTATTTTTTTTCGTCCTTGAGGAGGTAATAAATCTCCCAGCTTATTTCGTCGGCCACACACCCCACGCATGATTTTTCTGTGGTGGCCAGTTCCTCATCTTCGATTTTATCTTTAATGATCTTTTTAACCTTCTTCCGGATCTTGTAGAGCAAAATGTAGTTGATCATTCTTTATCTCTTTCGAATGATAACAGCTTCATTTTTTGAAGTAAAGGCATCTTGAGCTCTATCAGTAGAGGCCGACCATTGAGTCATTGGGAATAAAAATGATATCATACAACTTCTCCTGATCGATGAAAAAGCCGAATGTTGCCTATGTTTCTGTTGTGTTGGTGGTTTTGTTCGTGATGAGCTCCTGCTCGCTGTTTCGTAAAAAGATCGCGCCCTATCCCAGCGGTATCATGTTCCCGGTCGAAGAAGCCCACCAGATCCCGTATAAGGGTGAGATCAACAATCCCATGAAAAAAAGGGGGACTCTTATCTTTATCTCTACCCGCGCTGGTATCCTCTACTGTGTGGAAAGCTCAAGCCAAAAGATCCAGTGGCAGGTCCAATTCTCGAAGATCCTGGCAAGCCCTCCCTTTCTGGGTCAGGAAAATATTTATGTGCTCGACCAAGACAATAATCTCTTCTGTCTTACAGAAGGAGGGGATATCCTCTGGCAAAGGATCATCGAAGCAGAAATCACGAGCCGTATCATCGAATTTAGAGGAAATGTCTGCATGGGGACATCTTCGGGTTGGTTCTTCGCCATCGATATCCTCGAGGGAAAGAGAACCTGGGCGTTCAAGGCACAGGATGCCATCCGGTCAAATCCGGTCGTTTCTGATGGAAAGATTATATTCGGCAGCGATGACCAAAATCTCTATGTCCTGAGCGCTAGGGGAAATCTGATCCATAAGTTTGCCATCGGCGGCAAAATCGGGGCAACCCTTGCCGCGAACGGTGATTCTGTTTATTTTGGAACTAGCAACAGGGAGATTCTATGTTTTGACTTGAAGAAGCAGAAGAGAAAGTGGAAGGTCAGAACAGGGGGTGAGCTCCTTGTCCCCCCGGTCTTTTATGCAAATAGAGCATATTTCGCCTGTATGGACAATGTCCTTTACTGTTTGAATAAAAAGGGCGGCGATATTTTGTGGTGGAGCGTGACCCCTTCGCGCGCATTCTATCATCTCATGATCGTCAACGATAGGATCGTGGTTACGTCACTCTCATCACTTCTGATGAGCTTCGATGTGAAGACAGGGGAAAAGGTTGGGGAATTTCAGGGATCGGAAGAGATACGATCTAATCCGTTATGGAGCGAACCTTATATGTTAGTCAATCGTTATGACTCGGAATCGGACCAGGGAACACTGCTTTTTTTCCAGAAATTGGTCGCGGTCGAGTTGTTGCCGTCTAAAATCTCGCCCCAGAAGATCAATGAAGTGATCGTGATCACTGTGACTCCTTTCGGATTCTATCTACCCGAATATGAATTCTCCCTCATGCCTTTGGTCAAATGGAGTCTCAATCCCTATTTTTTTGTACTGCTCGGAAGACAAGAAGAAAAACGTATCGTTCAGGAGCGATCCGAGGAAAGGACATGGGAATGGTTTCCCGTGGAGGCAGGGTTCTACAGCATCGGAGTTACAGCGACCGACGAGAAAGAAAAGGCTGAATGCGAGCTCCCTTTTCTGATCCAGGAGGAAGAGGCCGCGGTTGTCCTGGCCATATCTAAAAAATCTCCACAAAAGGTGGGAAGCGAAATTATCTTTACCGCCACCTCCACAGGGATGTCCTCTCCCAAGTATGAGTTCAGTCTGCGACGTGTTATCAAGGTCGCCTTTTTTACATCCATGACCCTGTATGTTCCCGGGAGGAAAAGAGTCGTCATGGATTATTCGGAAGAGAACAGCTGGACATGGATCCCACCAAGGGGCGGGCTGTATGCGATCTCTGTTTTTGCGAACGATGGCACAAAGGAAGTCAGCTCGAACATTCTTTTCAGTATTACGAAAAAAAATAACCAAGATTCTGAGAAGAAGAACGACAAGACAGACAAAAATGGCAGATAATCTCTGAGGCTTGCAGAGGTGTTTATATGGGTTCTGCAGAGACCCACAGAGAATACTATTATTTATAAGGAGAAAGCCATGGATCGTGATGAAGCCTTGACGCTCGTCAAGCAATATCTCAAAAACAAAAATCTCGTCAAGCACTCTTTGGCTGTAGAAGCCTGCATGAGATCTCTCGCTGAAAAATTGGGAGAAGAGGTCGATAAATGGGGATTGGCCGGTATCCTCCACGACCTCGATTATGAAATAACAGAAAAAAGCCCTGAGCTTCATACAACGGAGACCGTCAAGATTCTGGAGGGTTTGGGTATCTCTCCAGATATAATCCAAGCGATAAAATCACATGCAGCGATGGTCCCATGCCAGACAAAAATGGACCATGCTATCTTTTCCATCGATCCCCTGACCGGACTGATCATTGCCGCGACATTGATGCATCCATCGAAAAAACTCAAAGAGGTGGATCTCGACTTCGTAAAAAGGCGCTACAAGGAAAAAAGTTTTGCTCGAGGAGCCAAAAGAGAAGACATCGCACAAATCCAGGAGATCGGGATCGATCTCGATGAGTTCATCTCCATTTGTCTAGGGGCAATGCAGGGGATCGATCAAGACCTGGGGCTGTAATTTAAGGTGAAGATTTTTTTTTATTGATGTATAATTGTTCCCCTTTAAAACCATAATAAAGGAGGATTTTCCATGAATGGCGTCATAAAAATACCAGAGCCGACAAATGAGCCTGTGATGGTTTTCGCTCCGGGATCACCGGAGAAAGAGTCTTTAAAAACGGAGCTCGGAAAGATGCTGGGCGAAGAGATCGAGATCCCTTTGATCATTGGAGGGAAGGAGGTTTCAACGGGGAATTTTGCGGATTGTCGCTGCCCGCATGACCACACTCACCTTTTGGGTCGGTATCATAAGGCCGGGCCCGATGAGATAACGATGGCCGTCGAGGAGGCGAAAAAAGCCTGGAAGGATTGGTCAGAGATGGATTGGATTGCGCGTGCATCCATATTTCTCAGGGCTGCGGAGTTACTTGCCACCAAGTATAGGGATGTGTTGAATGCTTCGACCATGCTGGGACAGTCGAAGACAGCTCATCAGGCAGAGATCGATGCCGCATGTGAGCTCATCGATTTTTACCGTTACAATCCTTACTACATGCAAAAGATCTATGAAGAACAGCCTGATTCATCGCCCGGTGTCTGGAATTACGTGGAGTACAGGGCACTCGAAGGTTTCGTCTTTGCTGTCACGCCCTTTAATTTTACATCTATCGCCGGCAACCTCCCCACGTCTCCTGCGATGATGGGGAATACCGTCCTCTGGAAGCCCGCTTCTTCGGCTGTGTATTCAGCGTATTTTATCATGCTGTTGCTCAAGGAAGCAGGCGTACCCGATGGTGTTATCAATTTTATCCCCGGCCCGGGGAGGTATGTGGGTGATCCGGTTTTAGAGCAGGCCGACCTGGCTGGCGTGCATTTTACGGGAAGTACGGCCGTTTTCCAAGCCATGTGGAAAACCATAGGATCAAGCATCATGAATTACAAGACCTATCCCCGTATTGTTGGAGAGACCGGGGGCAAGGATTTTGTTTTTGTCCATTCTTCGGTCGATGTGGAGGCTGTGGTCACCGCACTCATTAGAGGTGCCTATGAGTACCAGGGACAGAAGTGTTCCGCGGTTAGCCGCGCTTATATTCCTGCAGATATCTGGCCTGCTGTCAAGGATCAGATGCTCGCTGAGCTCGAAACCCTTAAAATGGGCGATCCCATGGACTTTTCGAACTTTATGGCCGCGGTGATCGATAAAGCCGCTTTCGACAGTATCGTCGAATATATCGAGTTCGCCAAGAATTCAGAAACAGCCCAGATCATCTACGGAGGAACATACGATGATGCCAAAGGGTACTTCATCGAGCCCACTGTTGTTGTGGTTACCGATCCCCATCACAAACTCATGGAGGAGGAAATTTTTGGGCCCGTGCTCACCATTTACATTTACCCCGAGAATCAGTATACAGAGACGCTGGGAATCTGTGATGACACTTCACCCTATGGTTTAACCGGCTCGATATTCGCCAATGACAGGAAAGCGATAAACGAAGCGTATAAGATACTGCGTCATGCAGCTGGGAATTTTTATATCAATGACAAGCCTACAGGCGCTGTAGTCGGCCAACAACCCTTTGGAGGCGCACGGGGTTCAGGGACGAATGATAAAGCTGGCTCTTTTATGAATCTCCTCAGATGGGTGAGTGCGCGCACTGTCAAGGAAAATCTCAATCCTCCCAAAGATTATCGATATCCTTTTTTAAGCGAAGAATAGGGGCGAAAATAGTTTTAGCTTTAGAGAGGATTTTGGAAGGACGCAAAAGACTCTTCTATGAGATTGGTCGTTGGGAAAGTTATCGCTATTTTTGTGGCCGTTCGAACGCTCTTCCTTTCGTCGTTGATTGAGAAATTGGAGATGTGAACATCAAGGAGGCCTGATGAGGATAAAAGTCAATAGAAACAGTTGCACCGGCTGTAGGCTTTGCTTGCAGGTCTGCGCAATCGAGCACTTCTTTGAAATAAATCCTAAAAAAGCAGCGCTACGAATAGAGGCTAAATTTCCTGATCCTGGTAAATTCCGTCCATATGTCTGCACACAATGCGGAAAATGTGCTGAAGTTTGCCCGGAGGAAGCTGTATTTCAGAATGCGGCTGGAGGCTATATCGTCGATCAAGAAAAGTGCACCAATTGTGGAGATTGCGTTGTTGCCTGTCCTGTGGGCGTTATCTTTCAACACCCTGACCTCGACTATGTGATAAAGTGTGACTTTTGTATGGAGTGTGTCAGAGTGTGCAACACGAATGCTCTTGTCAAATGGGAGAGGAAGCCAGACCCTGAACATACGGAGGCATGATATGAATAACGGACTTGCTGGGACGACTTTAAGGATCAACCTGACTACTGGTGAGATTCAGCGATTCTCCACTGACAAAGAGCTTTTTCGTCGGTGGCATGGTGGGCGAGGTGTCATCGCAAAGATTCTGTATGACGAGGTGCCCCGCAACGCTGATCCACTCGGTCCGGAAAATTTGTTGATCGTGAATGCTGGCATCATGAGCGGTTGTTACATTCCTGCAGGTTCAAAGGTTGCCTTCGGGTCCATATCACCGTTGACAAACGGGCATGGCGATTCCAACATGGGTGGTCATTTTGGACCGATGCTCAAATTCGCAGGATACGACATGATCATTTTCAGCGGAATTTCACCCAAACCCGTGTTTCTTTACGTGGATAACAACACTGTTGAATTGCGGGATGCGTCCCAATATTGGGGGATGGGATCTCTCGATTGCGAGGAGCGATTAAAAGGAGACCTGGGCGAGGATTTTGAGGTTGCGACAATCGGTCCTGCCGGCGAAAACGGAGTGTTCTTCTCTTGCATCACGCATGATTTCGGGCGACAGGCTGGAAGGACGGGCCAGGGTGCGGTCATGGGTTCGAAAAAATTAAAAGCCTTAGCCATCAGGGGGAACGGGTCTATTCGCGTCCATGACCTCGAAGCTCTTAAGAAGCAGGTCACAGCGATCATCCAACGGACCAAAGAACATCCGAATATGGAACCCTGGCAGAAGTACGGCACATCCTTCTTTATCCAGTGGTCGAATGACAATGCCGTTCTTCCAGCCTACAATTTTAAAACGACGTTTTATGAAGATGTGGGCAAAATTGATGGCGACCAGCTCGTAGAAAAATGTTTGATCACCCATAAAGCTTGTTTTGGGTGCTGGATGAACTGTGGAAAATACACAAAAGCGATCGTCGAAGGTAAACCCGTCGTTCATCTTGAGGGGCCGGAATATGAGACCGGCGCCACCTGTGGCTCCAACCTCGGAATGAAGGATATCAATCATGTCGCATACATCAACTGGATACTCGACAATTTAGGAATGGACACAATGTCCGGTGGCGGAGTCACTGCTTTTGCCATGGAATGTTTTGAGAGGGGATATATCACTCGAGAAGACCTAGAAGGATTCACCTTGAACTGGGGGTCTGTGGATGATGTCGAGCATTTTCTCGAAATGGTCGCCCACAAGCGCGGAATTGGTGAATGGTTTTCAGGCGGAAGCAAAAAAGCATCCGAAAAGATCGGGAAGGACAGTGGAAAATTCGCTATGCAGGTCAAAGGGCAGGAGATGTCCGGGTACGATGGCCGCTGGGCGCCAGGAATGTTGCTTTCTTATATGACAGCTGACATCGGTGCTCACCACAATCGTTCATGGACGATCACTGTCGATATGGCAGAAGGGAGAGAGTCTGTGGAGGGGCGGGCAAAGATCGTCGTATATCTCCAGCATATTCGTCCTCTCTTCGATACCTGGTGTATTTGCCGGCTGTTCTGGGGAGAGCTGGATATTTCTCCAGAGGAGATCGTAGAGTCGCTCAATCATATAACGGGGTGGGGAGTGACTGTGGACAAGGCCCTCCGCACGTCTGAGATGATCTGGAACTTAACGCGCTGCCATTACCTAGAACGAAACCGGGACAATGGCCGTGTTTTTGACTATCCGCCTGCCCGATCTTGGGAGGATAAAATTCCTAGTGGCCCAGGAGAAGGGAAGGGGGTGACTTTGGAACAAGTCGAGAAGATGTTGGACGAGTACTATGAGGCCCGTGGATGGGATAAAAATGGCAATCCGACACGAGAAATTCTCACGGATTTGAGGTTGGGCTTCGCCGCTGATAATCTGGAGGAAATCGGATTACTAGGAAAACCATTGTCGGGGGGGATCCCACCGGTGCGGGGTGAGAAATACAAACCGAAGGCATTTTAGCGTTTGTGTAGTGAAAGATACAGAGAAAGAGATGGTGATATATCTTAAGGCAGGGAGTGAGCTGCGGGACAGGTTAAAACCGGATATCGATTTTTACACACGCCGCATAGAAACGCAGGAAGGAAAAACCTTGAGGGAAATATTGGCGGATATAGGTATTAATCCTGGACTTGTCGCCTTTGCCTACACTTCAGGCAAATTGAAGGGGCTGCAATATATTCCCTCGGATGGCCAAATAATAACGCTCCAGCCACCCGTATCCGGCGGTTGATTCTTGATAAATGCGAAGTCTTGTCCTTCGCAGCCGCATGTGCTTGAGAGGAGAGGTCATTCGGTTTCCGAAGAGAGGGAAAATGTGTTTTTCTGAGTCTGAAAAGAAACGGTATTTCAAACAGATCCATATCCGGGATTGGAAGCAGAAAAAACTGAAGTCGTCAAAAGTTTTGATCGTTGGAATGGGAGGGCTCGGTTGTGCGTCGGCGCTTTACCTTACAGCAGCCGGGATAGGTACGATACGGCTTTGCGATGGGGATAGGGTTCGAGAAAGGGACCTGAACAGGCAGGTGCTTTACAGCCAAACATCCATCGGCAAGCTCAAGGTTGATGAGGCGAAGAAACGGCTTTCCTTACTCAATCCGGAGGTCGGATTCGAGATCATACCCGAATTTTTGGATAGCCAGAATGCTGACGAACTGACGAAAGGCTGTGATATGATCGTTGATGGTCTGGATAACAACGAATCCCGCTTTATCTTGAACCTGCAATCGGTTAAAAAGGGAAAACCGTATGTCTATGGGGCTGCCCAAGGATGGGAGGGATTCGTTGGCCTGTTCCATCCGCCGGGAACAGCCTGCCTCGCCTGTATCCTTCCGGAAGAGACTCTTGGACCGGATGAAATTCCGGTTCCCGGTGTTTTGCCGGGCATTGTGGGTGTTCTCCAGGCCTCAGAGGTTCTCAAATTTTTAATGGACATTGAGCTAACTCTCCTTGGCCGGCTACTGGTCTATGATAGCAGAAATCTTACCTTTGATGTCGTTGAAGCAGAAAAAAATCCGAACTGTCCTCACTGTGCAGTCAATTAACATCGAATTTGTTCCCGTGAGAGCGACTTTTCGTATTTACGAAGATTGTAATGTTTGAATTTGTTATTCATAAAGAAGTACAAAAAAAGGGTGCCTATGCAAAAGATAAATCTCGATACCCAAATCGAGGACCTGGCCACAACGTATCCTGAGTCTGTAAAATTTTTGATTCGGAGCGGCGTGCGGTGCATCCGGTGTGGCGAACCGGTGTGGGGGACCCTGAGGGGTCTCCTTGAAGAGGCTGCCATCGAAGATCCCCAAAACCTTATTGACGAGCTCAACGTCTATATCCAGGAACAGAGGAAAAACACCTGAAATTCGTTTGACTTCAAACGGAATATTGAGTATTTTTAAAGAACTTGCTCATCTCGGTTCTGGTCCGCAAAGAAAAACATGGCAGAAAGAAAAGAGATTCCGTTCAAACATATCGCTATCGAAGGCGTACTGCGATCAGGAAAAACTCAGCTCGTCAACCTGCTGGCGAAAAGGATCGGCGGACGGATCGTTCTGGACAGGACCGAAAATCCCTACATCAAGGATTTTTACGAGGAAAAAGAGGGCGCTGCGTTTCTCACACAGCTTGTGTTCTTGGTCAACAGATACCATCAACAGGTCGGACTCAGACAGAGAGGGCTCTTCGATGAGCGAATCATTTGTGATTATCTGTTCGAAAAAGATAAGATCTACGCCTACCAAACTCTCACAGATGATGAGCTTATCGTCTATGAAAAGATTTACAATGTGTTTGTCGAGAGGATCGCTCGTCCCGACCTGGTTATATACCTCCAGGTCGCTCTGTCTAAACTTGTGAGAAGGATCGAGAAAGAGGGAAGCGCACTAGAAAAAAACATTTCAGAGAAGTACCTCGAGGATATTTGCGAAGCCTATGATTATTTTTTCTTCAACTATCAGGCATCGCCTCTTCTTGTTGTGAAAGCTGATGATCTCGATCTTTCGAGTAAAGAAGATGTTGAGGATTTGATCGAAAAGATCGGACAGATGAAAAAGGACACTCTTTATTATGTCCCGCTCAGCAAATCCTCTAAAGATTGATATGTACCAAATTTCAGTAAATTCAAATTTTAAGATATTAAAGTATTGTATACATCTGGATCGTTCACGGGTCGAGGCCAACCCGCCCCACCCATTCACAAAGGTGGAGGCAGTGGCTCATGAAGATGTCGTAGACTGCCTCGAACCGACCCAACCTAACCCGAGCTACAACAAAGGCTTTGTAGTCGAATCGGCATGTGAATGATTCAGATATAGACTTTACCTCAATTCCGGTGTAGTAGAGACGGAATGGGGAGAAAGGATAAGGAATGTCTTCATCAGAAAAAATCCAAAAAGTCACTGTTCCCGCTTTACTGCAGAAAAAAAAGGCTGGTGAAAAAATCACGGCTCTCACAGCTTACGATTATCCTATTGCAAAGATCGTCGATGGTGCAGGGATCGATGTCATCCTGGTCGGGGATTCTCTCGGAATGGTGGTGCTGGGATACGAAAACACGATCCCTGTGACAATGGAAGAAATGATCCACCACACAAAAGCCGTGGTGCGTGGTACAAAACGGGCCCTGGTTGTTGGGGATATGCCCTATTTTTCGTTTCATCTCAAAGAGGATGAGACCATTTCCAATGCCTCGCGTTTTCTCAAAGAGGCGGGAGCTCAAGCGATCAAACTCGAAGGCGCTTCCCCCAAGAGGTTGAAGCTCATCGAGAAACTCGTCGAAGCGGAGATCCCTGTCATGGGCCATGTGGGATTGACGCCTCAGTCCATCCATCACCTGGGCCGTTTCAAGGTCAGAGGTAAAGCGATCGACGAAGCCCGCAAAATTCTGGCCGGTGCCCTGGATCTCGAAAAAGCGGGTGTTTTTTCTGTGATCCTTGAGTGTGTTCCGATGGAGTTGGCACGCATAGTGACCGCGAAGCTCCGGGTTCCCACAATCGGGATCGGTGCAGGCCCTTTTTGTGACGGACAGATCCTGGTGTTCCATGATCTCGTAGGATTCATGAACGGTTATCTGCCCAAATTTGTTAAAAGGTATACTCATCTTCATGATACTCTTACAGAAGCTATCCAAGCCTATGCCACTGATGTCGAAGCCGGACATTTCCCGGATGACGAACACTCCTATCATTTTAAATCCGATCAAGATCTTGAATCTCTGCTCGAATAGGACAAATAGAGACATTCTTCCAAATATTGTCCGGATATTGTAAAGCTATGAAGACCATCAAAAAAATTGAGAGGATTAGATCAGCACTGGAAGAGGTCAAGGCCCTGGAGAAAAGTGTGGGATTTGTTCCGACAATGGGCTATCTGCACGAGGGGCATTTAAGCTTGGTCAAAGCTTCAAAAAAAAATACAGATTGCACTGTGGTCAGTATATTTGTCAATCCCACGCAGTTCGGACCTGCAGAAGATTTTGAAGAATATCCCAGAGATCCTGAGCAGGACAGCCAACTTCTCAAGGAACTGGGAGTGGATTTGCTGTTTTGTCCCGATCGCGCTGAGATGTATCCTCCAAATTTCAAGACGTATGTTGAGGTTGAACGCTTTCAAGATGTATGGGAAGGCAGGTCCAGGCCCGGCCATTTTCGAGGTGTCTGCACGGTTGTTTTGAAGCTTTTTAACATCGTTCAACCCGATGTCGCCTTTTTCGGGCAAAAGGACGCACAACAGGCGATTTTACTGAAAAAAATGGTCGACGACCTCAACTTGAAGGTCCGGATCGAAGTTTTACCCACAGTGAGAGAAGAGGACGGGCTGGCACTCAGTTCACGCAATGTCTATCTCAATCCCGAACAGAGAAAGGCCGCTGTTTGCCTTGCGAAAAGCCTCGATGAAGCCGCTCATATGATCCGCTCCGGGGAGCGGCGCACAGCTCTGATTGTGGAAAAAATGAGGAAAATCATCGAAGGGGAGGACTTGGCAAAACTGGATTATATTGCTATTGTTGACATGGATTCCTTGGAACCGCTCAACGAAATAAAGCGGGGAGCTCTTATTGCACTCGCCGTTTTTTTCGGTAACATCAGGCTCATTGATAATATAATGGTAACTGTGGAGGAGTGAAGTCAAATGAAAAGGATAGTGTTGAAATCAAAAATTCACCGCGCAACCGTCACAGATACGAATGTGGATTATGATGGAAGTCTCGCTCTAGACGGCGTGTTGATGAGAGAGGCAAACCTGATCCCCTATGAGCAGATTCAGGTGTACAACATCACGAATGGCAAACGATTCACCACTTATTTGATCAAGGGAGAGGACAATTCGGGAGAAGTGATCATCAACGGGGCTGCAGCGAAGAAGGCCGATTCAGGCGATAAAGTGATCATCGTGGCCTATGCCACAATGGATGAAGACGAGATGGATTTTTTTATTCCCAGAGTATTATTTGTGGATGATCACAATAAGATCGCTTCCGTCAAATAAAAGGGGAATTTAGCTCCTCTATTTTCGATTTCTATCGAGTTGCCCATTCTTTGAGCTTGTCGTACTCCTGTTCACCGCACAGAATATCATTCGTTTCCATGTTCATGAAAGTGGGGGTGCGGAGCTGGCCGCCACATTCGGGTTCGATAATATCCCTGTAAGACCGCATCAGATCTGCGTTTTTATCATTGTGCCAGATTTCCTTTTTATCGATTTTTATTCCTTCCTCTTTGTCCAGTCGGTCTACCAGAGGCATCATGACCTGGCAATGGGGACATTCTCTTCCATGGAACATTAGCAGTTTGCTCATTCTTTCCTCCTGACAAACAGCCCGCACCAGCATTCTCCATCCTCTTTATCTTTGTAGGTTTCATGGATCAGGAAATTACAGGGGCAGACGAGCTTTAAATCTTCCTCAAAATCTTTGGCTATGAGTCGACAGGGGCAATATTTCATCCCATGATTCTCTTCACAACTGAACACGCCATCGATGAGCATGTTGACTTTTTCTGAGTTGGGATTGATTTGGAACTCATTGTTTTTTGCAAATTCCTCGATAGCCAGGCGAAATTTATCTTTATCCATTTCTGTTTCTCGTGACATGACTTTTTTCGCTTCGGCGAAGCAGATTTCCACGTATGCGTTTTTAACACTACAAGTGGGGCAAATCTCAGGTGGTTTGATCCCGTAGTGGATGTCATTGCAGACATGGCATCGCCAGTATTTTTTCATTGTTGCATCCCGGATATGTGGAATTTATACACCAAATTGTTTAGGGCTCTCCTCATGTGTGTAATTTAGGAAATGGAGATTGTTTTAGAACAGCTAAAATGCAAAAGCAGGGAAGGCGAACTATTCCTTCTTCATTTTTTTTGCGTATTCTTGCTCCATCTCGGATTTTCGCGTGCAATAGTATCCGTTCTTGAGTTTCATTTCCGCGTAAACAGGACACTGAGGACAGTTACAGCCTTTTTCTTCCGTAATGATCTTGCTTTTTCCAACAAAAGGATGGCAGAAGCCCAGTTCTGTCTCTTCTTTGACGTAGCTCGGACAGGACTTGCAGATACACATGGTTTTAACCTTGGGGAGCTTCTCTTCCAAATCTTTCATCATGGCCTCAATCTCTTCTTCAGTTTTCCCCATCTTTAATAGAGCTTCCTTAATCTTTTCAAGTTTTTTTGGCTTGTCCTGGCCGAGCCCGCTTGCATAGGCTTTAATCCCAAAATGGGAAAGCATCAATGCAAAAAGGCCGCAACCGCTTTTCTCAAAAAATTCACGTCTTTCCATTTTCCCTCCTTGAATTCTGTATATTGATGGTTATTGGCCAAGCAATCGCTTTGTATTTTACCACATTTATCGGATAACTCAATATATTTTTTTAAAAGGGGGAAAAAATGGTGATATTGACTCGGGTTATTTTGGACCGAATAGGGGATTTTTTTCTTTGATCAGGAGGGATATCTCATGTTTTATATAGTTTCCAGATATGCCAAAAGATCAGAAAGTTCCTGGTCGGTGAAGTTTTTGAAGGCGGGCATGGTGAGCGCCGGGCGAAGAAGCTGTTGTGTGATGTTTTCCTTTGTAGCCGGCTTGGTCGTGTGGGGGAGAGTGTCTTTTGTGAGCACACCCATCAATGAGGGCCCCATTCTTTTCTCCTCGCTATCAGCGGAATGACAGGTCAAGCAAAGCCTATTATATAGTTTTTTCCCTTCTTCGGTTTTTCCCTGGATCCGATCTGCAGAACTTTGCTCGTTGATTTCTGCTGCTGAAGGTGTTTCTGTTATCTCATTGGCCTGAGCTCGATAGTATCCTCGCATCACATAAAATTTTCCCGATAGAGCAAAAACGACAAAAGACAGGCAAAACACAATCAGTCCCAATGTCGGTGCCATTTTTAAGAATTGTTTGAAAAATTGAACAATGGCAACCTTTGTAAAAAATACGATGAAGAGAGCCAGGGCAAAAACAGCATGGAGGATGGCCCTGGTCGAGATCTCGTCTCCCACTGAAGCCCAGTATTTCAAGCCCATAAAGGCCAGAACGAGGAGCAGGATTAAAAAGATGATGCCGAAAAATTTATGGAGTTTTCTCAGAGTTGTCGGACTGATCTTTTTCTCAGCCCTCCCCATAAGCACGAGCATTGTTATTGTTGCCGCCAGTCCGGAAAGAAAAAAGATCGTACCCAGAATCACCTTCATAACAAAGAATGACATGTCTGTCCTCCGCCTTTAAATGTTCCTTAGATGTGTCTCTGTCCCAGTCAAAAGATTAAAGACCGCTTTTTGGTTTGTCAACCCAAAATGCGAAAAACTCCGCTTGAACTAGGCTCGTTTGATAGATTGAATGTAGATGTCCCGATCGACAATCACTTCGACCAGTGAGGGATGAGGAGAATCCAGCGCCTGACGGATTGCATCATCGAGATCCACTGCCTCTGTCACACGGATTCCAAGCCCTCCTGCAGAAGTGGCAAACTGGGAGAAGTCCGGATTGGGAAAAGCCACTCTGTACTCTGGATAGCCATATTCTTCCTGCTCTTTTTTGATGTTCTTGAGCTTGCCATCGTTAAAGACAATAACCGTGATGGGAAGTTTATTGTGAACTGCGGTTGTGAATTCCATGCCAGCCATTCCGAACCCTCCATCTCCACTGATGGCGATCACTTGTCTTTCGGATTGGGCGAACTGACAGGCTATGGCCGCAGGAACTCCAAATCCCATACCCGCCATGTTCGCACAGAGAAGTGTCTGGTGGCCTTCGCATACGAAACGTTTGTAGAACCAATAAGTGTGGTCACCGACATCCGAGCAGATCAGGGCATCCTTAGCCAAGTGTCTCTTTAATGCCTGGATGACTGCCCCGGGATGTATAGGCTTTTGAGTATTCTTTGAATCCTCCCCGATAAGTGATAGATACTGAGCGCTTGCCGCTTGGATCTCCTTTAGATATTCGGGATCGATTTCCCTTTCCGCGGACGTTTCTTTGAGCATTTTTACGACATTCAGGGCATCTCCCACGATGCCGACTTTTACAGGAAATGTCTTTCCTACTCTTGCGGCATCGATATCCACTTGAATGATATCGATCTCTGGGACGAGATTGCGTTGCCTGAAACCGCTTCCAAGAATGATGATCAAATCAGATTTAGCGACGATTTTTGGCGCAAAACGATTGCCGATCGAGCCTAACACTCCGAGCACTAGTTCATCTGATTCCGGAACGATGCCCTTTGCGCGCGAGGTTGTGGCGATGGGTGCGCCGATATGGCGGGCAAGGTCAAGAAGATCTGTTCCACAATGTCTGCCTCCCCATCCTGCAAAAAGGAGCGGCCGTTTGCTTTGAGATATCGTCTCCGCCGCTTTTTTAATGGATTCACCGGGAAAGATGTCCGGTTGGAAAAGGTGTTTCTCCGGTGGCCATATGTCTTCATCCAGAGGCTCTGCCAGTATGTCCGTTGGAAGGCTCAAGGCAGCGGGGCCTTGAGCGGCATAGGCTTTTTTTATGGCGAGGTTCACAACTTTGAGGGCCTGTCCCGGATTGCCGATGAGTTCAGCATAGACACAGAATGTTTTAAAGATATCGACCTCAGCGATCTCTTGCAGTGATTCGCTGCCCAGGAAAACCTCCGGAACCTGTCCCAACAAGGCCAGTACAGGTGCCCGATCGGTCAAAGCGTCGATCACTCCGGTGATAAGGTTTGTTGCGCCGGGTCCGGCTATGGACATACACACGCCGATTTCCCCAGTCAATTTGGCATGGGAGGTTGCCATGAAGGCCGCAGCTTGCTCATGACGAGTCAAAATAAGCTCGATCTCGGGATTTCGGCGGATCGCATCCGTCAGAGGTAAATTGGAATGGCCGGGAATCCCAAAGACTCTTTCCACGCCATAAGCAACCAGTTGCTCCACGATTTTGTCAGCGACCGTTGTCTTTGCTTTGGATACGGTTTCTTCCCCTTCGATCACGCTGAATGCAGATTTGGGCGCACCGCATTGAGGACACACCCAATCTTTGGGAAGGTCCTCAAAAGAAATGCCTTCTTTGCGTTCATCATAGATGTAACCGCAGACCGAACATTTCCATTTCCGCATTGTTCCCTCCTCTTTTATCGCGTATCTATGGATATAAACAAAAAAGATAAAAAGCGCAACTCCGATCACAGAATATACGGTTCCCATCTTTTTCATATGGGACCAAAGGGTACTATATTTGCCTTGAAATGTTGCAAAACTTTGAAGTTTCGCCCATGATATCCGGGTTTTTGGCCAGTATTCTTCTCAAGACAACAGGAAAGATCAGTGTCGTGACCAAGGCCATTAGAACAAGGCTTGAATACATATCTTTTTCTATAAGGCCTGCCTGGAGAGCGAGAAGAGCCAGGGCTAATTCCACAGCTCCACGGCTGTTCATGCCCCATCCAACGAGATAGAGCTGCCTCCAGCTCAATCGAGTAAAGTGTTTCGCCAGCATACTGCCTGCAATTTTCCCTAAAATCGCCAGTAAAATCACAGCAGCAAGCAGCCATGGTTTCAAAAAAAGCGATTCAAAACTAAAATGGATACCCATACTGATGAAAAAAAATGGAATAACGAAGGTGAGCAGCAATTTTTCGATTTTGAGGACAAATGGTCTTTCCCTCCCCAGGAACTTATGTGCTATTATTCCCAGAAAGAAAGCCGCTATCGCCATAACTGTCTGGAAAAATTCTTGAGTGGCCGCATTCCCTGTGAACACATAGCTGATGATGGCAAATAACATCAGTCCCATGATATCATCGATAATCCCTGCTCCCATCATGAGGGATCCCACTTGTGTGTTGAGCTTATCCAATTCCAAAAGGACTCGGGCTTTGGTCGCTTCAGCCGTAATGCTCATGCTGATACCGATGGTCAAACACGTCGCGACTGAGAATCCCATTTGGAGGAACACAAAAAATCCCAAAAGGAGTGGAATGGCGGCTGCAAAGAAAGCGACAGCTGTGGCTTCTTTGCGTTCTTTATAGAGCAGACACCATGAGATTTCCAGTCCGGCGAGGAACATTAAAATAAAAAAGGCCAAATTCCCAACGAGTAGAACAACATCCTCGTTGGGATTTATCACAGTGTCTTTGACTCTAGGAGAGCCCAGGATAATACCACTCAGGATAAGCCCGATGACCACAGAGAGGTTCAATTTTTTGGCCAGAATTGCAAAGAGATAAGAAACGGATATACAGATAAAAAGAGTTACAAGGAGCGCCAAGACATTCATATTTTGTGTGTGTTCCTACCCTGATTCGCCTCTGCACTATACCATACGAGATGGGATTAATTCTATCCTTATGGCATACACACTTATGGGATCCATTTGCTGGATGGACTTATAAAAATGTAGTGCCGTTCCCAAGATTTTATTCGATGACGAATCCTGTATTTGCCGACTTGCTTCAGGTCTCTTTCGATTTTCTGCGTACGTAGATGATCGTGTACATGGCTGGAACAACGATCAGCGTCAGGATTGTGGCAAACGCCAATCCGAATATGATGGTCCAGGCCAGAGGATTCCAGAATGCGGCGCTGTCTCCGCCCCAGTAGATCTTGGGATCGAGATGGGTCAGCAGAGAGGCAAAATTGAAATTCATTCCGATGGCGAGAGGTGTCAGTCCCAAGATGGTGGATATAGCTGTGAGCATCACCGGAGTGAGACGTGTGGCTCCGGCTTCGATGATCGCTGTCTCTTTGTCCATACCCAGGGCGATCCTGTTGTCGATGTAATCGATGATGATGATCCCGTTCTTGACCACCACACCGGCTACAGCGATGATCCCCATTCCGGTCATCATAATGGAGATGTCGATTTTGAAGATCACGAATCCCAGCAGGACGCCCGTAAAGCTGAAGAAGAACTGGGAGATGATGATCAAAGGTTTGGCCATGGAGTTGAATTGGGCAACCAAAATGAGGAAGATAATTCCCAACGCGATGAGCAATGCGACTTGGAGGAAACTTCCCACCTCGGCCTGCATGTCTTGTTCCCCTGTAAATTTGATGGAGTAGCCATCGGGCAGGGGGAAATCGGGCAGGTATCGGTTGATCTGTTGGATGATTTCGTTGGCGTTATAGCCCCAGAGCACATTGGAGGACAGGGTGATTGTTCGTTGGTTGTCTATACGTGCGATCCCACCATAGCTCGTCACGTGGTCAACCTTAGCAATGGCGGAGAGAGGGATCATACTGGGTGCGGCGTTCCCGTTTCTGGAAGAGACGCTGATCTCCTGGCTCAGTAGCACATCGATATCGCTGCGAAATCGTTTGTCCAGACGAAGCTGAATGGGGTACTCTTCATCTCCTTCCTTGAACTTGGAGATCTCATAGCCATAAATTGCCGATCTCAGCGCTAGACCGATGGTGGCTGTGTTGATGCCGAGTTTATTGGCTTTTTCCCTGTTGATGTGAAGAATGAGCTCGGGTTTGTTGATCTCCATACTGGACTTGAGTTTTTCGATCCCGCGAATGTTCAGAGAATTTATAAAAAATTCCAATCTCTGGGATATATCCACCAACTCCTCGATCTCGTCCCCTTTGATCTCTATGTTAATGGGCATTCCCGATGGCGGCCCCATGGCTTCCCGGTCGATCCGGATTTGCGCGCCTGGAATGCCCTTGACCCTTTCCCTCAGTTCATGCAGATAGAGTGTTGTCGGTTTTCCTGTGCGGAATTTATACTCCAAAAAAGAGATGGTCACTTTGGCCAGTTTATCCTGTGTCGTGCGTTCAAAAATGCTGGCACCCGCATTAACCGCCACGTTTGAAACTATGGATTCGATGTCCACATTATCATGCCCTATAACATTAAATACCTTCTCTTCGACCTGTTTACAGACGTCATTGGTGACTTCAATATGGGTCCCTTCAGGCATTGTGATGTAAACCATTAGGGTGTTGGGATCGCCTGCGGGAAAAAACACAACTTTGGGAGGCGCGATCCCCAGGAGGATAAAGGAAAAAAACAAAAGTACAACAGCCCCTCCAAGTATTAAGTAAGGCCGTTTTCCTTTGAGAAGGAATCTCAGGATTTTCTTATAGGCATTCAGAAAGGCCGGAAGAGCGCAGCATTGGAATTTTTCGATCAGAAAATGAAGCACGAACTTGAACAAGAAATAGATAACCAATCCGAAGATCAGAAGATTGGCTAAAATCCGGACTTGTGCCAGTGAGAAGATCACGATCGCGGCCAACACTCCCAATGTAATGAATAGAATCCTGGGTGTGAGCTTGCGGTTCTTCGCATTTTGCTCCTCGGAGGGAGGCCGTTGCATGAAAGAGATTGCAAATACCGGATTTATGATATAGGCCACGAGGATTGAAGCCGCAAGAGTGATGATGATGGTGATGGGCAGAAAAGACATGAATTTCCCGGGAACTCCAGGCGTGAAGATCAGAGGGAAAAAGGGAGCGATGGTTGTGAGGGTGCCCGTGAACACAGCTAAGGAGACCTCGCCCACCCCTTTTTGTGTGGCTTCCATGATAGTGACATTGGAGGTGGTGAAGTGGCGATAGACATTTTCGACCACCACGATGGAGTTATCCACCACGATCCCGAGTACCATGATGAAGGACATCAGAACGACCATGTTGATGGTAAAGCCCACAACTGGTATCAGGATGAAGGCGATCACCATGGAGAGGGGGATGGAGATGCCGACAAAAAGCGCATTGGCTTCTCCCATAAAAAACATGAGGACAAAAACCACCACGATAAATCCCAAGATGACGGTGTTGAATAGGTCGCTGACACTGTTTCTCGTCTGGGTGCTGCTGTCTCCTGTTAATGTGACGATAAGGTTTTCCGGAGCGGTTCTTTCGAACTCTGCGACGATGGCCTTGATCTTATCCACAGCGAAGATCAGGTTCTTTCCGCTCTTCTTGATGATGTTGAGCGTGATCACATCCTGACCGTTGAGACGGGCAAAGCTTTCCCGGTCCTTGAATCCGTCCACGACCTCTGCGATATCTTTGATGGTGATGCCCTCCTGGAGGATGATATCTGCGATCTCTTCGACAGTCTGAAACTCTCCCACAGCGCGGAGGTTTCGTTTCATCCCGTCCGTATCGACCTGGCCCGCAGAGACAGTGACGTTCTCAGCGGCGACAGCGTTGATAACAGAGTTAAAAGATAATCCGGCAGCCTGCATCTTATAGAGGTCGACGTTGATCTGGATCTCTCGGTCCAGGGCTCCCGCAATGTCGGCCCGCGTGATTTCTTCCAAAGCTTCGATCTCATCCTGGAGCTTCTCAGCCAGCTCTTTCAGTTTAACCAGGCCAACATCGCCCGAGAGATTGATGAAGAGGATGGGGATCTCTGAAAGGTCGATGCGGCTGATGTCAGGGTCTTGGAAGAGATCTGTAGGGAGTTCGGAGCGGGCGTCATCCACAGCCTGTTTGACATCCAGATAGGCCTGGATCTCATCCGCAGTAAGCTCGAACTCGATAAAAATCGAGGAGTAATCCTGGATGGAGTTACTGATGATTTGTTTGACGCCATCGATACCCTTCAGATGTTTTTCGATAGGGCGCGTGATCAGGTTTTCCATGTCAGCGGGGGAGGTGCCGGGATGGAGTGTACCGATCATAAAATACGGGAACACGATTTCAGGAAACCTCTCTTTAGGCGTCGAGTTGTATTGCATCACACCGAAAATAACCAGGATAACGGTGAATATGTAGATGGTCGTACGGTTGCGGAGAGCCAAGTTGGTGAGTTTGAATTCCTTTTCCTTCATCTTTACCTTCTTTTCTGTATTGAGAGTGTTTTAGACGTCCTCTTTAGAAATTGTAACGGCCTGTCCATCGGCCAAGTTCTGGTATCCGAAGGTGATGACAAATTCTCCCTCTTCCAGCCCCTCGGTGATCTCGGTTTTGTTGTCATAAGATTCACCTGTTTGGACGACTCTTTTTGTCGAGATCCATTGGCCATTTTCCTCAGATGCAATGAACAAAAACTGTTCGGTCCCTGTTTTTTGAACGATATTCTGGGGGACCACGAGGGCTTGAGGATTTTTATAATCGTTGATCGTCACCACGGCCAGCATGTTGGGTTTTATCCTTTTCTGCTCTCTGGGGACTTCGATTGCTATCTCGAATGTCCTGTTGTCCGGATCGATAACCTGGGCCACGGAATCGATGGAATGCTCGAACTCGATACCGAGTACAGGGATCTCCACGCGAACGATGTCGTTCTTTTTGACACGAGAGATGTAGTTTTCGGATAGTGAAGCCGAGATTTTGAGCTCGGAAAGCTGGACGATACGGATCGCTCCCAGCCCTGCGGCCGCCATTTCGCCTTCTTTGATCAGAATATTATCGACGCTCCCGCTGATGGGTGAGGTGATCTTCGTCAACCGGTATTGCTCCTGGAGGGTTTCGAGCCGCTTCTCCAAGTTCTCTTTATTATTCTTGGCTTGCAGATATTCGATCTCGCTCCCGATGTTTTTATCCCATAATCTTTTCCGACGTTCGAATATTGTATTGGCCAGATCCAATGCATTCTCCACTTCAGCGATGTTGCTTTCATAGATTGCTCCGTCCAGTTCGGCCAGCAGTTGTCCTTTGGCGACTTTGTCGCCTTCATCGACGAGTATTTTTTTGACAATCCCAGAGGCTTGTGACGGAATCATGATGTTGTTGTCTGATTCGACAATCCCCTGGACTTTGATGAAGTGTTGAAAAATCTTGGGCATGACCTCACTGACAGAGACATACACAAGCTGTTCTCTCACCTTTGGCTGGCCATTTCCGCTCTGGGCGAGCTCTGCCTTTAGCTGTTCGATCTGTTTGTTGAGGATATCCCTCTGTCTCTCCAATCTTTGCAACTGAGACTGTTTGTCACGGGGCCCACATGCTGTTAGCAAGAAAACTCCCAAGACGATCATAATGGATATTTTTTTCATGGTTCCTATCCTTTGATATCTTTTATTCATGATTCTTCCAGTTATTCGTAAGTATTCCTGATCCTGTCCAGCTTATTCTTCGCTCCCAAAAGCTCGGATATGGCTTGAATGTAGTTCGACTGTGACAGGAGATACCTGTCATTCGCCTGCGTCAGGTCCGTGCTGGATGCAATGCCTTCTCTGTATTTGATCAAAGTCGTGTTATAGACTTTTTCGCTCAACTCCATGTTGTCTTTGACGTTGAGGTAATTCTCATGGGCCGCAGAGAGAGCGTTCCGTGCTTCGGCATCCTCCAGCAATATTCCCTGTGAAGCCTGGATCCTTGCGGTCCTGGCCTGTTCGAGAGCGATGGCAGCCTGAGCGACTCTCGCTCTTTCCCCTCCACTTTTAAAGATAGGGATGTCGATATTGACGCCGAATATCTGGCTACGAAACCAATCATACTTAAAATTGAGAAAGTTGAATGAATCCCTCTGAGCGGCTTGCTGGTAGGTGTAGAAAGCGGATATGGATGGCCAAAATTTGGCTTTTGCATTTTTGTGCGCCATTTCCGCCAGTTTTTCCTGTGTGTTCAAAAGCTTGTAGTCGATATTCTGACTCAAGTCGAATTCAGAGGATATGGCTTCTTGGATATCGATCCGCCTGAGGATCTCTTCGAGATCTTCCGTGACTTCGATATCTTTTTCCAGGTCCAAGCCCATCTGGAACTTCAACAGCTTCATTGCGACATCCGTTTGTTTTTGGACGTTCTGAAGGCTGTTTTTAAGAGCTGTGACCGATATCTGAATAACATCAACGTCCGTCTCTTCAACAAATCCTTCCTTGTAGCTTTCCGTGATCTCATAGAGAGTATTTTCCAGGTTTTTAATGTTGGCCTTTAGGATTCGTTCGCTCTCCTTGGACACTAGGATCAGGAAATAAGTGTTCGACACCGTCTCCTTCACGTTGAGTTGGGTGCGCTCGTATCCCTGATCCGCCAATTGGGTGTAGATCTTTGATGTGTTCAGGCCTACGATGTAGCTGACGTCGAAAATTTTCTGGTTGACTGTGACACTGAAGTTCGCGTTATGCTGAGTGCCGAATTGGACCGGTATTTTTTTACTGGGATCCCCACCGAAGAAATCAGGAATGAGGACTGTAGGCAGTTCCAGATTATTGAGATACCCTAGGGAAGAGCTGATCTGAGGGAACCCATCAGCCAGCGTCTCTCTCAACTTTTTCTTGGCGGCTTTGACGTCTAACAGAGATTTTATCGAGTCATAGGAGTGAAGGATTGCGTATTCCTGTGCATCCTTGAGGCTGAAGCTTTGACTCTCTGCGTCTTGGCCATACGTTCTCAAGGACAAGAATGGATTCAAGTAAAGGAACAGTATTCCAATCCACACGAGAATCATTCTCGCTCCGCTCAAACGGGTTTTCTTCGAGTTTACCATAATGTTCACTTTCACTTATATACGTTCTCTCTCAAATAAAAGTTGGATTTGTACAAAGATTGAAAAATCAGGAGTTAATGAAGCCTTTATGCTTGCGCTGTTTCCTTACTCAATCTTCCTTAAAACGCTCTATATTACCATAAAACGAGTTCGATTTCCTAAAAAATCGTGGGATGCTTCCGTGGGATGTTGGTCAGTCCAAACGGTAGTTGGGAGCTTCTTTGGTGATGATCACATCGTGCACGTGGCTTTCGCGAATCCCAGAGTGAGATATTTTAATGAATGTTCCTCTCTCCTGGAGCTCCTGCAACGTTTTGCATCCTGCATAACCCATGCCTGCCTTGAGCCCGCCTATCATCATCTGAATGATATGCGCAACGCTCCCTTTGTAGGGAATCCGCCCTTCGATCCCTTCGGGGACGAGTTTGGCATCGCTGCGGAATGTATCTTGGAAATAGCGATCCCGGCCTCCCTCGCGCATGGCTTCGACGGATCCCATACCCCTGTATGTCTTGTAGGAACGGCCCTGGAATATGATGACTTCGCCCGGGGATTCGTCGGTTCCTGCAAGCACATTTCCGAGCATCACCGTGTCTGCACCTGCGACAACCGCTTTGGTGATATCGCCCGAGTACTTGATCCCTCCATCGGCGATAAGGGGAATGTTTTCTTTATGGGTCACTTTGTAGACCTCGGCGATAGCTGTGATCTGGGGAATCCCGGCTCCGGAAACCACTCGAGTCGTGCAAATAGAACCTGGGCCTACCCCGACCTTTACGGCATCCACTCCTGAGGCGATAAGATCTTTTGCGGCTTCGACTGTGCCGATATTTCCTGCTATGAGCTCCTGTTCGGGCAACTCTTTTTTTAGCATCTTAACGGTGTCTAACACTCGCTGGGAATGCCCATGAGCTGTGTCAACCACAAGGACATCGACTTTGGCATCGATCAGGGCTTTCGCTCTCTCGAGCGTTTCTTCAGCCACTCCCACGGCTGCACCCACTCTCAAGCGTCCAAAATCGTCCTTGGATGCTTCAGGGTATTGGATACGTTTGAGGATATCCTTGTATGTGATCAGCCCCTTCAGATGATTGTCTTTATCCACCATTAAGATTTTTTCGATCTTGTGCTTGTGGAATAGATTTTCTGCTTCCTCCAAAGATGTTCCCAGAGGCACTGTTATGAGGTCTTTGGTCATCACTTCATCGATCGACAGGTTCAATCGGGTTTCGAACCGGATATCCCTGTTGGTCAGGATTCCGACCAGTTTGTAATTTTCGTCGACTATGGGAAGGCCGGATATCCCGAATTTCTTCATCACGTCCTTGGCTTCATAGATTTTGTTCTGGGGTTTCATCGTGATCGGATCGACGATCATTCCGCTTTCGTGCCTTTTGACTTTGTCCACCTCTTCGGCTTGTTTTTCGATGTTCATGTTTCTGTGAATGATCCCGATTCCCCCCTGTTGGGCAAGCGCGATGGCCATACGCGATTCTGTAACCGTATCCATGGCAGAGCTGATGAGAGGAATACTGAGGGATATATTCCGGCTCAACTTTGTCTGGATCTCAGCTTCGGCAGGGATCACATCGCTTTTTGCCGGGAGCAAAAGAACATCGTCGAATGTCAGCCCGTCTTTGAGTTTATCGTCCAGCATTGTTCCTCCCTATCTTCTCTTTTTTTTCTTTTTTCTTTTTTTGGGGATCGTGGATCGGGCTTTTTTGGCTTTCGAAGCAGGAATGTTCTGGGGCTGCTGAAAATACATGGGTTGTTCTTTTCTCTCAGGAAGCTCCTCCTCTTCCACAGGTCTCAAGAGGTAAAGATACCTGATCGTTTCATCCTCGATCCTGTCCATCATGGCCTGGTACATGTCGAAGCTTTCTTTTTTGTACTCCACCAATGGATCTCTCTGCCCGTAGCCTCGGAGACCGATTCCTTCTTTCAGGTAGTCCATACCCAAGAGATGATCTTTCCACTGGGTATCGATGATCTGAAGCATAATGACCCTCTCGAATTCTCTCATGCGCTCGATTCCGAGGATCTTTTCTTTCTCTCCATAGGCATCCTTCAGTGTCTTCAGGATTTTCTCTCTGAGTTCCAAGTGGTTTATGGTATCCCAATCGATCCCTAAAGCATCAATATCCAGGCCGAATTGAGAGCCGACAGCCTTTTTAAATCCTTCCACATCCCAATCATCCGGAGACTGTTCTTTGTTTGTATGCGTGTCCATGGCCCAATCGACCAAGGTGTCGATCAGGTCATGGATATAATCTCTCATATCCTTGCCGTGAAGGATATCGCGCCGCAATGTATAAACCGATTCCCTCTGTTTATTCATCACGTCATCGTACTCGAGCAGATGTTTCCTTATGGAGAAATTCTGTCCCTCCACCTGTTTTTGGGCTCTCTCTATGGCCCGGCTCACCATCTTGTGCTCGATGGGTATGCCCTCTTCCATCCCGATCCTTCCCATCAGTCCCGATAGCCGCTCACTCCCGAAGATACGCATCAAGTCATCTTCCAGAGAGAGATAAAAACGGGACGATCCGGGATCTCCCTGGCGTCCAGCTCTCCCTCTCAGCTGGTTATCGATACGGCGCGCTTCGTGCCTCTCTGTGCCGATAATATGAAGGCCTCCGAGTTCCACGACTGTTTCATGTTCAGGGTCTGTGGTTGTCTTGAATTCCTCGATCTTCGCCTGGATCTCTTCTTCGGGGATCTCCTCCTCCCGGTCTCGGTACTTTTTTTGGATGGCTTCGTTCGCCATGTATTCGGGATTTCCCCCCAGCAGGATATCCACACCACGACCCGCCATGTTGGTTGCGATGGTTGTGGCTCCCACCCTTCCGGCCTGGGCAATGACTTTGCCCTCTTGCTCGTGGTATTTGGCATTCAGGACTGTATGGCTGATCCCCCTTTTTCTCAGGAGTGTGCTCAGATGCTCTGAATTTTCGATGGAGATCGTTCCAACCAGGACAGGTCTGCCTTTTTCGATGTTCTCGACGATTTCGTCAGCCACAGCGTTCCACTTCTCCTTGGCTGTGCGGTAGATCACGTCATCGTGTTCGTGACGGATGAGGTGCCTGTTAGTGGGGATCTCGACCACATCCAATTTGTAGATGGAGTTAAACTCAGCTGCCTCTGTGACAGCAGTACCAGTCATACCGGCGAGTTTATCGTACATTCTGAAATAATTCTGGAACGTGACAGAGGCCAGAGTCTGATATTCTTCCTCTATGCGGACTTTTTCTTTGGCCTCTAAAGCTTGATGGAGGCCGTCACTGTAGCGTCTGCCCGGCATCAATCGTCCGGTGAACTCGTCCACAATCACAACTTTCCCCTCATTGACCATGTAATCCACATCTTTTCTGAAGAGTTGGTGGGCTTTGAGCGACTGGTTTATGGCATGAATCAGGTCCATATGGGTGAGGTCATAAAGGTTTGTCACATTGAGGTTCTTCTCCGATTCGGCCACACCATCTTCTGTGAGGTGAACGGTCCTTGTCTTTTCATCTACCTGATAGTGGCTCTCTTTTTTAAGCCTGCGAACGAGGTTGTCCACTTTGTAGTAAATGGCGGTCGATTCCTCTGTGGGCCCGGATATAATAAGCGGGGTCCTTGCTTCATCGATCAGGATACTGTCCACCTCGTCCACGATCGCGTAGGAGTGGGATTTTTGGCAAAGGTCCTCGAGACGGAACTTCATGTTGTCGCGGAGATAGTCGAAACCGAACTCATTGTTCGTTCCATAAGTAATATCGCTGTTGTAGGCTTTGTGCCTCTCGAATTCGGGCATGTCATGCTGAATGGTTCCTGTCTCAAGACCAAGAAAGGAATATATAGGACCCATCCACTCTGTATCCCGTTTTGCCAGGTAATCGTTCACTGTGACGATATGAACGCCCTTTCCTTCCAGTGCATTCAGATAAGCGGGGAGCGTGGAAACAAGAGTCTTTCCTTCTCCGGTTTTCATCTCCGCGATCTTCCCTTGATGAAGAACGACACCCCCCATGAGCTGGACATCGAAATGCCGCATGTGCAGGGTGCGAATGGAGACTTCCCGGACTACGGCAAAGGCTTCGAAGAGCAGGTCGTCCAAGGAGGCGCCCTGGCTGAGTTTTTCTCGGAATTCCGCTGTTTTGGCTTTGAGCTGGCTGTTATCGAGTGATTGTAGACCGGATTCCAGCTCATTGATAGCCGTAACATACGGCTGGAGCTTTTTTATGTCTCTTTCGGTTTGGGTCCCGAACAGTTTTCTTATCAGGTACTTGTACATTTTCTATTTTGTAACAAAAACCCCCCAAGTTGTCAATTCTCAGGAATTAATGCTATAATATCTTCAAATATTTAGCTCTTTTTCAAAGATAGGGAAATAACCTAAGAAACGAGAGGGAGTTTTCCCTCCTGGAAATCATGACAGACAGAGTTAAAAAGAGACTACTGAAATCCTTGGATGCCGTTCCCCCTCTTAAACAGATCATGATATCCAGGGATACTTTTGAGAAAAAGCGAAAAAGGATCAGTAATCTGTTGACCAAGATGCTGATCGATTCTTTTGATGAACATCCAGACGATCCCTCTCTCAAGTGGATTTTAAGACGGGATGCTATTCTCGTTTTCCGGAATATTATTGCACGCCGCAGCGCTGTGCTCACAGGATACAGCTTTTTAAAGTACATCGATGATCTAATCCACGATAAATTAAAAAAATCTGATCCTCTTCCAACTCCTGGCTTTTTTGCCGAGCTGGACCATCTTTTGCGGGGCATGTCTGGCCGGGCGATGATATATCCTGAGACTAAACCCGCTTTCGCGAAGCACCATGGAGAAAAAGCCGCAAAACTCCGCTCTGCCGATCTATCTCGCATGGCCAGAACTGTCGAAAAATTTAGCAAACGATATGCTAACGGACTTGATGAAGATGCGAAGCGGCGCCGGTACAAAAACAAACAGAGGATCCTCCGCTATTTCGATGCCACCGGTTCTGAATGGCACAATTGGCGATGGCATGTCCGCCATATCATCAGGGATGCAAAGATTTTGAGTCAATTGGTGAAACTCACCGATGAAGAATATGAAGCTGTGAAACTCGCAAAAAAATATCGGATCCCCTTCGGGATAACCCCTCATTATCTGTCTTTGATGGATTTTGAACCTGGACAAGGCAGGGATAAAGGCATCCGGGCGCAGGTGATCCCGTCGCTGCACTACATCAATAAATTAAAAGAATTCAGATCCGGCGACGAAAGCTCGATGGATTTTATGCTGGAGCGGGATACTTCACCCGTTGAAGGAATCACCAGGCGATATCCTCAGATCGTGATTCTCAAACCCGTGATGACCTGTCCGCAGATTTGTGTCTACTGCCAAAGAAACTGGGAGATCGAGGATGTTTATTCTCGTGCAGCCATACTTTCCAAATCCAAAATACAGAAAGCCCTGGATTGGATCGCAAACACTCCCGAGATCAACGAAGTTCTCATCACAGGGGGAGACCCTTTGCTCCTGTCCAACGAAAGACTGGAAAACCTGCTCTTTAAGCTTTCCCGGATGAATCATATTCAACGGATCAGAATAGGCACACGAACGCCAGCGACATTGCCGCAACGGATCACAGATGCGCTGGTCAAAGATATCAACCATTTTCAGATCCCGGGTAAGAGAGAGGTGCTCATCGTCACACATTTTGAACACGCGTATGAGATTACACCACAGTCGATGGAAGCTATTCAAAGATTCCGTCGTTATGGGATGGAAGTCTATAATCAGCTCGTGTATACCTTCTTCAATTCCCGAAAATTTGAGGCTGCAGCGCTGCGCAATACACTTCGATTGATCGGAGTGACTCCTTACTACACATTCAACACCAAGGGAAAGGAGGAGACAGACGAATACCGTGTTCCCATCCCAAGGCTTCTTCAAGAACAGAAGGAAGAAGCCAGGCTCATGCCGGGCACGGTCAGAACCGATGAGATCGTGTTCAATGTTCCCGGTTTGGGAAAGAACTACCTGCGTGCCCTCCAACACCACGATGTCATCTCTATCCTTCCTGATGGCCGCCGGATGTACGAGTTCCATCCCTGGGAAAAGAAACTGGCTCTGGCCGATACATATGTCTATACGGATGTTTCCATCTACGACTATTTGCAAAAACTAAAAGCTACCGGTGAAAATATGTCTGAGTATAAAACGATCTGGTACTACTACTAAGGGCTTTCGCCCATTCCCTTCAATTTTTCCCCTTCCAGGCGCGCGACGATCACAGCGCCACAGCTATCGCTCAACACATTGATCGTTGTTCGGAACATATCCAGTATTCTGTCCACGGCCAAGATGATGGCCACTCCCTCCAGGGGAAGGCCGACAGCTTTGAGAATGATGGACATCATCACCATCCCGCTCATGGGCACACTGGCTGCACCGATGGAAGCCAGGAGAGCAGTGATGATGACCATGAATTGGGCCCCCACCGAGAGTTCGAATCCATAGACTTGTGCGATAAATATCGTTGCCACGCATTCGTAAAGGGCCGTCCCATCCATGTTAACCGTAGCCCCTATAGGCAAAACGAAATTGGAGACTTTCTCGGATACCCTGGAGTTTCCAGTGACGGCTTTCATAGTGAGGGGCAATGTGACGATCGTTGAGCAGGTTGAGAATGCCATAACCAGAGCCGAGGGCATCCCTTTATAATGTTTTAAAGGATTGACTCTTCCCACCAAGGATAATAGCAAGGGCAAATTGACTGAGGCATGGATTGCCAGCCCTATTAGGACGACAAGAAAGTAAAAGCCGAGCGATCTGAATGCCTCGAAGCCGGTTTTGGCGACGATCCGGGCGATAATACCAAATACGCCTAACGGAGCACTCCAGACGACAAACAGAGTCAGTTTCATCATGGTCTCGAAGGCGGCCTGGAAAAAATCGGTGAGATGGGCCCGTGGCTTTGCGGATAGTTTTGTGACGAAAAAACCGAAAAGTATGGAGAAAAAGATGACGGGAAGGACATCCCCCCGTGCCATCGCAGCGAAGGGATTCTCTGGGATCAGATTGATGAGAAGAGTGCCGATCCCTTGCTCTGTGGCTGTGATCGCCTCTGGTGTGCTTTCAAGGCCGATCTCTGCGCCCACCCCTGGCCTGAAAACGTTCACAAGGATCAGGCCGGTGATTATGGCCATCAGACTACTGATGATATAGTAAGCAAAGGTCTTGCTCCCCAGGCGGCCCAAGCCTGCCGCACTCCCGACGCTGACCACACCCGAGATGATGGATGTGATGATCAGAGGCATTATCGCCATTCGCAGGAGGCGGAGGAATATCTCGGCTAGAGGATCAGCGATAGGTACGATACCCTCTCCGAAAACCCAGCCGGCAATGATGCCGAGGAAAAAGCCGATGAATATATAGTGTGTGAGAGTGAGTTTTTTCAAAGCCATTGGGATTCGGTGTGGCGTCTCCTAGCGAACCCGATAGGGCGCCCTAAACATAATATTTTCCCATTTCTCTGTCAAGGCAGAGTCTCGTTGCCGATGATCAAAAGGACGTTGTATGTGTTTCATATCTATGATAAATATAAAAAATTGGGCAAAATTATTCTCCAAAGGAGCTGATAATGCTTAAGGATAGAATGGCTGTTCTTGGCATACTTTTATGTGTCTGTTCACTTGTTTTGGGTTTTGCTCCTGCTTTTCCTGATTTTGATGTCGTCATAATAAACGGAACAATCGTTGATGGAACAGAGAATCCCTGGTTTAGAGGAGACATTGGTATCACTGGTGATAGGATTGTCAAGATCGGGCGAATCTCGAAAAACAGTGGAAAAACCATTATTGATGCAAGGGGAAAAATTGTTGCGCCCGGTTTTATCGACATCCATTCCCATGGGGAAAGACAGATACTCACAGACCGGACCGCACACAATTTAATAACCCAGGGAGCCACGACGATCATCGGGGGAAACTGTGGAGGCAGCCCTCTGGATCTGGATAAGTTTTTTACTCAGTTCGAATCGAAAGGTGCGGCCTTGAACGTCGGAGTGTTGATCGGCCACAACACGATCCGACGGAAAGTTATGGGAAACGCGGGGAGGGCACCTACCGAAGAAGAGCTGGAGGCGATGAAAAAGTATGTCGATAAAGCCATGAGAGCGGGAGCACTGGGCTTTTCAACCGGATTGAAATACAGACCAGGGGTTTATACACAAACCGATGAGGTGATCGCTCTTGCCCGTGTGGCATCGAACTATGGAGGATTCTATGCGACCCACTTGAGGGACGAAGGGCTCAGGCTGTTCGAATCTATGGAGGAAGCCTTCCGCATCGGTAGAGAAGCCAATATTTCTGTTCAACTCTCGCATCATAAGGCCGCAGGGGCCGATATGTGGGGACAATCCACGAAGAGCCTCCACATGATGGAAAACGCGCGACAAGGTGGACTGGATGTGACCACGGATCAACACCCGTATCCAGCGACATTCACCACATGTACGATCATTTTTCCTCCTTGGGCTCTGGAGGGCAGTCGATCGGATATTAAAAACCGCTTGAAAGATCCGAACCAGCGAAAAAAAGTCATGGAAGGCATCGTTGAGAATATAATCCATGATCGTGGGGGGAATGACATCCAGAATATCACCATTGCTGTTTTCCCCGAAGATACCCGTTTAGAGGGAAAGGATCTGAAGGAGATTCTGACACTTCAAGGAAAAGACCCCACAATGATCAATGCTGCAGAGCTTTTAATCGAATTGTACGAAAGAGGAGGTGCCAGCTGTGTCTTTCATTGTCTCTCGATGGAGGACGTCATCAGGATCATGCAGCATCCACTGACAATGCATGGCAGCGATGCCGGGAATTCCATTTTGAATAAAGGGAAGGTTCATCCCAGGCACTATGGACATTTCCCGCGCATAATCGCCCGACATGTGAGAGATCGTGGCGATCTTTCTTTGGAGCAGGCCATCCGTAAAATGACATCGATGCCTGCCGCGAGAATCGGGTGCAGGAATCGAGGGATTCTCTCTGAAGGCAAATATGCAGATATCGTCATTTTTGATTTGAATAAAATACAGGATAAAGCGACGTTTACAGATCCGCACCAATATCCTGAAGGGATCGATTACGTTCTGGTCAATGGCGAAACGGTCGTTGATCACGGTCAAATCACGGGAAAACTTCCGGGCAGAATCCTGTACGGACCGGGAAAGAAGTGAGAGAATTCCACCGATCTCTGTTTTAGTGCTCAACGATCGCGCTTTTATCCTTAACCAAAAACGGAACGGTTGATTTTTTCTGAGAGTTTCTTTATCATCACCTGTTATATTCTTCATTTTCATTTATTTGAAAAAAGGTCAATGAACATAGATGATACGATTAACAGATGCTCCTATCGATAAACGGCTTAGAATTGTCAGCATCAAGGGAGGACACGGGATCCACCGGAAACTCCTTTCGCTGGGCTTCCATAAAGGTGATATAATTGAGCTGGATTCGCGCAGCATACTCAGAGGACCGATATTAGTTAGAGGTTTAACCTCGGACACAGCTGTGGCCTTGGGCAGGGGTATCGCCCAGAACATTTTGGTAGAAATAGTTGGCGACAAAAAATAGGCACCCGGATATCATATTTCTCGGTCAGCCTAATTCTGGAAAGAGTGCTCTTTTTAACGCCATCGCAGGATTGAAGGTCGATACGTCAAATTTTCCGGGGACCACCGTTACACACACGCACAGTGAAGTTAATGTGGCGGGAAAAGTCTTCAATATCATAGACCTCCCGGGCACGTATTCTCTGAATCCATCAGACGACACTGAGAAGGTCGCTCTGAGCCATCTGTTCTTTCAAAAGCCAGATTTGATCATCAATGTTGTTGATGCTTCGATCCTCGGTAGAAGCCTGGAACTCACTCAAGAGCTCATCGAACTGGGTTATCCCATGGTCATTGCACTCAACATGATGGACCTGGCTGAAAAGAAGGGCATAAAGATCGATGTGAAGAAGCTTGAAACTCTCCTGGGAGTGCCCGTTATTCCAACGATCGCTATTCACGGCCGGGGAATAAAAGAACTTCTGGATAGGGCATTACGGACGCTCGAAGACCATAAACCTATCCCCACCCTGAAATGGACGCGTGATGTCGAGGACAAGGTCGAGGAGTTTAAACAGGCGATACCGGATGTTTTCCCTGTCGTCGGGAACCGCAGGTTCACGGCGGTCAAAATGCTTGAAGTGGGGAAACGTTTTTTTGTTCAGACACTGGAGGATATGAGTCCGGAATTAAAAAAAGCCAGGGATAAAGTCAGGTCGGACCTCGAAACCATGCACGACGTTCCCGCCTATGAGGTAATCGCAGCTGAGCGTCATCATCTGGCTGCTAAAATATTCGAGGAGAGTAGTGAAGTCATAAGGGGGCGGAAAATCGACTGGCTGGAGAGAGTGGACGACATCATCATGCATCCTTTTTTGGGATATGTGATCCTTGTTGCCGTTTTTCTCGCTTTTTTCTTCATTATCTTCCAGATCGGGAATCCTCTCGAGGAATTGCTGCTCAATCCGATCAGTGACCTCAGAAATTTTCTGTCGATCCAACTAGGGACCGGGATCCTGTTTTATCTCTTTGATGGATTGCTCCAGGGAATTGGGGGCGGATTGGCGATCGTTCTTCCGTATTTTCTTCCGCTCCTTTTTTTGATGTCCTTCCTGGAAGATATAGGCTATCTATCGCGTGCAAGCTTTTTGATGGATACATTCATGCACCGCATCGGCCTCCATGGTAAATCAGTGTCCCCGTTCATACTGGGATTCGGCTGCAACGTGCCGGCTATTATCTCCACACGGATCTTGGAATCCCGCAGAGACAAGATCATCACCACGCTCCTCATCCCCTTTGTCCCCTGTACAGCCAGGACAACGATCATTCTCGCCCTCGTTGCCTTTTATCTGGGTCCTGTTTGGGCGTTGGGTTTTTATGTGTTTAACATCATTCTTTTGGGCATCCTCGGCAGGATTATATCCTTTTTTTACAAGGAGCCTTCCCCCGGCTTGATACTCGAGATCCCCACTCTCAAAGTCCCCTCATTGAAAAACATCTGGAAAAAGACCTATTTCCAGCTCAAAGCTTTTGTGAAATTCGCCTGGCCCGTTTTGATAGCGGGGAGTGTTATTTTAGGTGTCATGCAATTTTTCCAGATGGATAGAGTCATCAATGTCATTTTATCGCCTCTTGTTGCAAAAGCCCTCGGCTTGCCTCAAGACTTGGGGGTGACCTTAGTCTTTGGTTTCCTGCGTAAAGAGCTCTCTCTTATTATGATGCTCCAGGCTCTAAACGTCGATTACCAGAACTTGATGTCTGTAATCACTAAAGAACAACTCGTTGTGTTCACAGTATTTGTCAGCTTTTTTATTCCCTGCCTGTCAACCGTGGCCATTATCTGGAAAGAGGTGGGGAGGAAGATCGCTTTTCTGTCCATGGGACTAAATGTTGCTGTGGCTGTTGTTCTTAGCCTGATAATCAGACTCATCATCAACCTCTAATTTTTCACCGGGGATCCGTCACAATCAGGGCGGCTTTTAGTGCCCAGTCAAGCGTTTATTTTGGCGCAAAGGCTCGATTCTAATCTAGACTTTCAGTGAAGATAGAAGATTTTGGGCGGCTGTTTTCCCCACCAACTCTTCCAGCTCTTCCAGAGATGCCTTTTTGATTTCCTCGACGTTTTTGTACTTTTTCAGCAGGACTTTTTTCTTCTTCGGTCCAATGCCGGGGATGGCATCCAGGGGTGAGGCGAAGCTTTTTTTGGCCCGTCTGCTACGGTGATAGGTGATGGCAAAACGGTGCGCTTCGTCCCTGATGTTCTGTAAGAGCTTGAGCGCGGGAGATATGCTTTTTAATTTTAGGCCGTCTCTTTGGTTTGGAATAAAAATAACCTCTTCTTTTTTGGCAAGGGAAGCGACGGCAACCTCTTCCACACCGAGCTCACGCAGTGCGTGTATTGCGGCATTGAGCTGGCCCTTTCCGCCGTCCACGAAGACGAGGTCGGGCATAAACTCCTGTCCTTCCGTAAGGAGTGAGGCGTACCTTCTGCGGACGACTTCCCTCAGGCTTGCGATATCGTCAGGTCCATCGACTGTCCTGATCTTGTATTTTCTGTATTCGCTTTTATTCGGCTTACCCTCATCGAAGACCACCATCGATCCTACGGATTCGTCGCCGCCCGTGTTCGAAATGTCGAAACCTTCGATACGCTGTGGCAAAGAATTTAGTCCCAAAAGGGTTTTGAGTTCTACAAGAGAAGCGGCCTCAGGTTCTTTTTGGGCTAAGTCTTCTGTGTTTCTCTGGGCCAGTTCCAGAAGCTTTTTGTTTTCGCCGCGCACAGGAACGATTATTTCGACCTTTTTGCCCTTGGATTGAGAGATTGCTACAGAGATACTTTTTTCTCTGGGGATCCGGAAAGGCAGGATGATCTTGTCAGGTAAATCGGGGCTTTTGTTGTAATATTTTGAAAGCGCAGACGATAGAATAGTTTTGTCCGGAACATTCGTCTTCTTCTTTCGCACGATCACTTCTGTTTCGATGACTTTGCCCTGTCTCATACGAAATACAGTGAGATGGGCCTGGCTTTCAGTCGCGGAATAGCCAAAGATATCTTTATTCTCTTTTTTGGTGGAGATAAGCGTTGGCTTGGATTTGAGTTGTTCGATCGCCTGGATGAGGTCGCGGATTTGAGCTGCACGTTCGAACTCTTCTTTGGCAGCCACGTCTTTCATTGTGTGTCTGAGGGTTTTTAGCAATTTTTCTGTTTTCCCTTCGAGAAAAAGAAGGGCATCTTCCACCCGGGATCTGTATTCCTTGTCTGAGATATAGGACACGCAGGGTGCTGCACATAGCTTCAAATCGTATTCGAGACAAGGGCGCTTTCTTTTGCCGGGAATTTCCTCCCGGCATCCTCTGATTCCGAACGATTTGTTGATGAGATGAATGGTCTTTCGAGCTTCATGAACAGGGCTGAAAGGGCCGAAATATCTGGCCCCATCTGGTTCGACCCTTCGAGTCAAAAAAATGCCGGGGAAACGATCCTGTAAGGTCACTTTGAGAAAGGGAAAAGCTTTGTCGTCCTTTAAACGAATGTTGAATTTTGGCTGGTACTGCTGGATAAAATTGTTTTCGAGAAACCTGGCTTCTCTTTCAGAGTCGGTGAAAATGTAATCGATATCCACTGTTTCGGCCAATATATTATGCACTTTGGGATCTGCAGTGGAGCCAAAATAGGACTTGACCCTATCCTTCAACGAGCGGGCTTTGCCGATGTAGATGACTTCGTTTTCAGCGTTCCTGAAGAAATAGATTCCAGGTTTGGTCGGGAGGCCTTCAAGGATGGTCTTGAGATCCCGATTCTTTTTTCCCTTCATGATAGCCTTTCTTGGGTCTTCCTTACTCTTCTATCCGAGTGTATTCCCTTTAGATTATTGAGTCGTCCATTAGTTCCAGCTCTCTTTTTTTCAGTTTCTTGAGCTCATCCCTGAAAGCGGCCGCTTTTTCGAATTCGAGGTTTTTAGCGGCCTCTCTCATATCTTTTTCCAGTTGTTCCATACGTTCTTTTCTTTTTTCAGGGGAGAAATAGATATCCTTTGCCTCGGAGATCCGTGAATAATCGAAATAATCCCGCTCGTAGACGCTGGTTAATACTTCATCGATGTTTTTTCTTATGGATTGGGGTGTGATGTTGTTTTTTTGGTTGTATTCGCTCTGAATCCGGCGACGCCTGTTGGTCTCCTCGATGGCCTCTTTCATCGTTTTTGTCACGGCATCTGCATAGAGTATAACCTTGCCGGAGACGTTCCTCGCAGCGCGGCCGAAGGTTTGGATAAGGGATGTGGTCGAGCGGAGAAAGCCCTCTTTATCCGCATCCAGTATGGCGACTAAAGAGACCTCGGGTAGGTCGAGACCCTCCCTAAGAAGGTTGATCCCTACGAGTACGTCAAAAGTCCCCTTACGGAGGTCTCGCAAGATCTTGACCCTGTCGAGGGTGTCGATCTCTGAGTGAAGATAGCGGACACG
>JASFPP010000004.1:0-53067 GCA_050115915.1 Candidatus Aminicenantota bacterium | reverse complement strand
GAGCTCAACCCGGAAAACGCCAATGCTAAAGAGATGTTAAAAAAGCTTGAGAAAAAATAAATCACAAAATTTGCAGGGTAAAAAAATGAGATGGCTAATGATTTTAGGTCGGAAAATGTTTCTTTTTGTCATTGTTGTTCTTTTCACGCTCACAACCTGTCATATCCAGGAGGCACAAAAAAGAGACTCGGTTTTTTTCCCATTAAAAGGACCTTACCTCGGTCAGAATCCGCCGGGAATGATTCCGGAAATCTTCGCACCGGGTATTATTTCCACTGAACATAGTGAAAGAATCGCAGCCTTCACGCCCGATGGTAAAGAACTTTTTTATGCTTTATGGGGAGCACCCCATGGAGTCATCCTCCATCTAAGGGAAGTGAACGGCCATTGGACAAAACCTGAAGTCGCCCCTTTCTCTGGATGTTACCAAGGCGAATTCACAATGTCATCAGATGGCAACACAATCATGTTCAGTTCAAACAGTCCTTTTACAAAGAGAGGAAAACCGCAGGATGATTATTACTGTTGGATCGTCAAAAGGACAGAAAACGGCTGGGGCGAACCAAAGCCTTTCGGACCACTGATCAATTCGACAGAATCATTTGCAGGCTACCCAACAATTGCGGAAAACGGAAATCTTTACTTTTTCTCCGATCGAGCCGGCGGCAAAGGAAATGATGACATCTGGATGTCAGAATGCATCGAGGGCCTCTATACTGAGCCGGTTAACCTCGGTGATGCGATAAACACCGTTGGCTTCGATGTGGATCCCTTCATCGCTCCCGATGAGAGTTATATTATATTTGCAAGAATCGATAAGGAACGGAAAGGCAATTTCGATCTGTTTATCAGTTTCAAGAAAAAAGATGGCACCTGGACTCGAGCGGAAAATATGGGTGACAAAATAAACTCAAATGGTTCGGAGTATTGTCCGACGGTTTCGCCAGATGAAAAATACTTCTTTTTTACCAGTAACCGGTCAATACATGAATCTTTTTCAGAAATTCCGTTGACTTATGAAGGAAAGTTAAAAATCCTGAACAGCCCCGGAAACGGGTCCTCAGATATCTACTGGATGGATGCAAAGCTCATCGAAGAATTAAAACTGGATGCATTAAAAGAAGGAGAAGATCAATGAGACGTTTAGGGATCCTGGTACTTTTAACATGCTGTATTCTGCTTGCCTTCATTTATACAGAACCTGATGATTTTCCAGTCCTCAAGGGGTTTTATCTCGGCCAGAAACCGCCGGGATTGACGCCAGAATTGTTCGCTCCCGGAATCATAACGACCGACGCCAACGAAGGATGTTTAGGCTGGGGTAAGGAGATGGAGTATTTTATCTTCCAAAGATGGATCGATGGAAAATCCCAGCTTTATATTATGGATCAAAAGAACGGTGTATGGAGCGATCCTGAACTCCTTCCTTTTGTAGAAAAATATCAAGTCGGTGATTATATGGTCGCTCCGGATGGCAAAACAATGGTTTTTGCATCCAGAAAATTGATAGAGGAAATTGGGCCTGATAGTGACGGTGCCAACATGTGGATCGTTGAAAAAACAGAAACAGGGTGGACCGAGCCGAAGCACTTCGGCCTGGGAATAAACACGAAGTTTCATGAAAGTTATCCTTGTCTCACCACAAACAGAAATCTCTATTTCTTCAGCAGAAGACCGGGCGGATATGGGGATTCGGATCTCTATCTGTCGGAATTTATCGATGGCAAATATCAGACCCCTGTGAATCTTGGGCCTAAACTCAACACCGAATACCACGAATGGGATACATACACCGCACCCGATGAAAGTTACATGATCTATTGTTCGATGAAGTCAGATAGTCTGGGAAGCGATGACCTCTATGTCACATTCAAAAACGATGATGGGTCATGGAGCGATCCTGTGCATATGGGGGATAAAATCAATTCCGATAAATCCGAGAACAGACCTTATGTGAGTCCGGATGGGAAATATCTCTTCTATTCCAGCACAAAGCGAGGGAATAGAGATATCTATTGGGTGGATGCGAAGATCGTAGAAGAAATAAGGTCGGATGTATTCAAGAAAGGAGAAAACCAATGAGACGCTTGAGGATCCTGGTTTTTTCGGCATGCTGCATTTTTATTGCTATCAGTTATGCGGAATCAGATGATTTTCCCATACTCAAAGGCCCCTACCTCGGCCAGAATCAGCCAGGTATTGCCCCGGAGGTATTCGCTCCCGGAATTATTTCGACGGGAGCGAGTGAGGGATGTTCGTATTTTTCGGAGGATGGCAGTTTGTACCTATTCACCAGAGGAGGTTCGGAGGCGCCTGGGATATTCATCATGGAACAAAAAGATGGTGTCTGGAGTAAGCCGCAACTTGCCCCATTTTCGGCGGGAAGGCACGATTGGGATTTCACCTTGGCGCCTGATGGGAAAACCGTTTATGTCGCATCGGGCCGTCCCCACACAAAGGGAGGCTCTCCAGAGAGAGATCACAGCATCTGGGTTTCTGAAAAAACGCAGTCGGGCTGGACAGAAGCTCAGCTATTGTCATTTCCTGTGAATGCAGGCCAACATGACAGCTATCCATCGATAACCGGAGGTGGCACGCTCTATTTTTTCAGCCGCAGGGACGGTGGATTGGGAGAGGGAGATATCTACAAGTCCAAAAAGTTAGAAGGGAAATTCACTAAAGTCCTAAATTTGGGGCCCCCAATAAACACAGATTATCACGAGGTGGATCCCTTCATAGCACCGGACGAGAGTTATTTGATTTTTTGTTCAGACCGGCCTGGGGGATACGGGAGAGAAGACATCTATATCTCATTCCGGAAGGACGATGGATCATGGACCGAACCCGTCAATTTAGGCGAGAAAGTGAACACTCCCTCTGATGAATACATCCCGGCAGTCACACCGGACGGAAAGTTTTTCTTTTTTACGACCAACAAAACAGGCAACCGGGATATCTATTGGGTGGATGCTAAAATCCTCTTCGAATTGAAAGCAGAGAACTGAGATAGATGGAGTAAAACATGAAATGGAAAATTGTATACCTAGGAATCCTAGTGTTGGTTGTCACAGTTTTCGTCAATTTTGGACAGGAAGATGATTTCCCGATTCTGAAGGGCTCTTACCTGGGACAAAAATCCCCAGGCAACATCTCAAAAGTTTTTATGGATGGAATCATAAGTACGGTTGAGAATCCTGAAATGTGCGCTGCGTTTACGAAGGATGGGAAAGAATTTTATTTCAACCGGCGACATAAAGGCTTTTGGACTATCTTCTATACCAAAGAGGTAGACGGGAAATGGACAACACCCAAACCCATGCCCTTTTCTTCGAACTATACGGATCGGGATTTCACCATATCGCCGGATGGACAGCGAATCTATTTTGGATCCAACCGTCCAGAGAGACAAGGAGGACATCCGCAACAATCACTGGATATCTGTGTCACCAAACGCGGGAAGAACGGCACGTGGGAGCAACCCGTAAATTTGGGTAAACCCGTAAACACACCCGAGTTTGGAGAAAACTACCCTTCCATTGCCAGGAACGGGAATCTCTATTTCTTCTCCTGCAGAAATGATGGCCTTGGGGGATGTGAGATCTACACGTCTCCGTTTTCAGCCGGAAAGTACTTAGATCCCGTGAATCTTGGTCCTGCTATAAACAGCGAAATGAATGACTGGGATGCCTATATCGCCCCGGATGAAAGCTATATCATCTTCAGTTCCCAAAACAGAGAAGATACATTGGGGGAACAAGACCTTTATATCTCCTATAAAAAGGATGGAATCTGGACAAAAGTTCGAAACATGGGCAATAGAGTTAATTCCTCTTCCGATGAGATATGTCCTTCGGTAAGCCTCGATGGAAAATATTTGTTTTTTACCACCAGAAGAAGAGGCAAAGCAGATATTTATTGGATCAGCTCAAAAATTATTCAAGAGCTAATGCCATAAGATATAAGGTAAAAAAGGTCTGAAATCATTTCATCCTCCCAGTTTCTCACGGGCCTTTTCCGGGTGTAATGTTTGGTATTGCCAAACCCAATGACTATTTTATATACTGACAGCACATGATCACACGAGGAACACACATATGAGTGAATGGCAACAAAACGGAGATGACAAAGCCATCGAGGAGAAGTTGGATTCTATCCTCCATCCCAGCGATCATGCCAAAGAATTCAAGATCACGATCGAATTCGGGTACAAAACCTCTCCAGACTACAAAAAGGCGGTCGATCTTGCCCGGAGAAATCCCACATATTCGGAAAAGGGAGAGGGAGAATGGATCCGTCATTCTGCTACCTACACACCCGAGGATGTGGAAGACCTTTTTAAGTTATTCAACTTTGTGCACGAATGGGAAAAGACGGACGTCTTGGTCAATCATAAAAAAATCCCGTATGGACACCAACTCTGGCTGCCTCTTATGTGGTTCTATCGTGTGAAATAAAGACCTTCCACTTTTTTCCCAAACTTTGGATCCCATAGAAGTCTTCCTGAAATTGAGGTTTGGGATTGATTGGGGCCGTATCCTATATGAAGATTTTCGTTTTAGGATTCGATCTCTTCTCTCAATTTGCGGGTAGCTTCCGCGTCCAGCTCGAATGTTTCCGGATCTACAGCCACTTTGTAATCCTCTCGGGCAGACTCTATGCTGATTATGCCGCTTTTAACTTCTTGAGCAACGAGTGAAGGATCTCTGAGATGAGGAGGGCCGTATCCGCCGCCGCCGCCGGCCTGTTGAAAGAGGACCGTCCCTGCGGGCACATCTTCAACTAAATCTTTAGTTGTTGTCTGATATGTTCGACCGTCGGGGAATTGAAGCTCGATCTTGTTCAGCGTTGAATCTTTCCCACCATACAGCCCAAAAGCTGGCTCCACATCTCCGTCACCAAAAGTCACGACTTTGGTGTTCTCTCCGCCGATCCTGAATTCTGTTTCTACACCCAATCCCCCTCTCCACTGTCCTGCTCCGGCGGAATCTTTCCAGTATTCATGCTTCAACAGGAGATGGGGCGTTTGCTGCTCGAACATCTCGTAATCCTGGTCCAGCACACCTCCCGAGGCGTCGATCATCCCGATGTGGTCGTAGCCGTCGACACCGGATGTCGCTCCCGAGCCTCCTTTGAGGCCCAGAAAACCGATGTCCACATAACTCGTATTCTTTCTGGTGTCAAAACCGCTGGTGAGATAGCACAGGAGCTGGTTCCAACCCGCCGTCACTCTCTCCGGTATCCCTTCCGAGAGTGCACGGATGATGGCATCCGCATTCGGCGGGCAGAGGTGATTGCCGAATGTCGTGGCCGATGGATACTTGGCATTTAAGATGGTTCCCTCGGGGATGATGATGTGCACAGGCCTCACCATGCCGTCATTGTGAGGCATATCCGGATTGACCATCTGGAGGAATGTCAGCAAGGTGGCACTGGCTGAGGACGTATAGGTCCCGTTGACAAAACCGTCGGTCTGAGGGTCTGTCTCTGAATAGTCAAAAAAGATCTCCTCATCCTCCACAGTGATCTTCACTCTGATCTGGTACTTTGATCCGGGTGTTTTCCCATCGTAATAGACCGTCGCCTCACCCCTGAATTCACCGTTCGGAATGGTCTTGATCTCCGCACGCATCATCTTTTCTGTGGAATCGAAGAGATATTCTTTATGGGAATCGAACACATCCAGCCCATATTTCTCGGCCAGTTTTAAAATCCCCCTCTCTCCCACAACGCAGGAACCGATCTGAGCACGCATATCTGCAGCGACAATATCGAATCGGATGTTGGCAAAGATCAGGTCCCACACATCCTTTCGTAGTTTCCCCTTTTCATAGACTTTGATTGGAGGGATGCGGAGTGTCTCCTGAAACACTTCCGTGGCTTTAGGGTTGTAGCCGCCAGGCACTGCTCCTCCCACATCCGCTTGATGCCCCTTGGCCGCGGCCCATGCGATCAATTGATTCTCAAAAAATATCGGCTTGTACACAGCCACATCGTTGTTTTGATTTCCCATGGAAAAGACATCGTTATGGAAGATAACATCTCCCGGATAGATCTCATCGCCGAAATACTTGACTATGTACTCACAGACAGGACCGAGCGAGAAGGACAGGATGGGAAGGTTTTCGGTCTGTTCAAGCATCTTGCCTTTTCCGTCATAGAGCCCGGTCACAAAATCCTTGGCTTCGCAGAGGATGGGGGATCGCGTCGTTTTCGTCATCACAATACTCATCTCTTCGGTAATGGATTTGAACCGCCTCTGGAAAACCGATGCCAGGATTTTATCTATTTTCATCTCAGCTCCCGATCTCCAGTTTTTTGGCAATCTCATTTTCCTTGGACTTCAGGTACATGGTATAGCTGCCATATCTGTCACAGAGGACATTGTAGTCGGGTGTGACAAATGTGGTCGTATTGACCTGCTCGATGAGAGCCGGCCCCACGACTTTGTTCCCATACTTGAGTTTATGCCCATCATAGACAGGAATATCCTCAAATTGATCCTCCAGGGGCAAATAGACTTTTCTCCCGGTCTTCAAGGCTTTTTCCGGATCCTCGCCATCGTATTCCTCATGCTTGAACTGGGGCTTGACAGTCCGGCCCACGCTCAGAAGTCTAAGATTGATCAACTCGATGGGCGTTTTCTCCTCTTCCAAAGAATATCCAAAAAGCCTGTTGTGCTCGGGATGGAAGCTCCGGCCTATGGTTTCTACATCTCCTCTCTCTATCGTCTCCTTTGTGATCTCCACATTCACCTCGTGATATTGTTTGACATATCGCATATCCAGGGAATAGATATACTGGATCGCCGCTTCTGGGATATGTTCGGACCGGAGAAGCTCTGTGGCTTCACGTTCCATCTCATGGAAAAGCGATTGAAATTTATCGACATCCATGTCGTGAAGTTGTGTCGAATAGGTTCGCACAAAATCATGCTTGAGGTCAGACATCAGCATGCCTGCGGCACAAAAAATGGAGGATTCCTTCGGAATGATCATGACCGGGATCTCGAGCTCCTGGGCGATCATACACGCATGAACCGGACCTGCGCCGCCTGCGACCACAAGAGGGAACTCTCTCGGATCGTGTCCGCGTTTTATGCTCACTTCACGCACTCCCGAGGCCATGTTGACGTTTATCACCCGGTACATGCCTGCTGCCGCTTGCCTCACATCCATTCCCAGGGGATCACCGATTTTCTCTTCGATGGCTTCGACAGCCCGGTCATAATCGAGGGGAATTTTTCCTCCGGCAAAAAAATCCTTGTCTAAATATCCAAGGACAAGGTCTGCATCCGTACAGGTTGGGAGCTCCCCGCCTAGACCATAACAGGCTGGGCCCGGATTGGATCCCGCACTCTGCGGCCCCATGCGTAGCAGCCCTCCCTCATCCACCCAGCCGATACTCCCCCCGCCGGCGCCGATGGTGTTGATCCCCAGCATGGGAAGGGCAATCCTTAAACGGTCGATCTCACCTTCTGTGGTCACAAGAGGTGTCTTATCCTTGATGAGCGCTGCATCAAAACTCGTCCCTCCCATGTCGATGGTGATGCAATCATCGTAGCCCTGGATGGATGTGTATTCGATCCCCGCCATAGGCCCCGCCGCAGGCCCGGAGAGCAACGTCACAGCCGCACTGTCGATCGCGCTTTCCGGTGCGACCACTCCCCCGTTAGACTGCATGATGAGAAGCACTCCGCCAAACCCGATATCCTTCAGTTTTTGGATGAGGCTTGTGAGATAACTCCTTAAGATAGGACCGACATAAGAATTCAACACAGTGGTGGAAATACGGTCGTAAAACCGGATACTGGGTAAGAACTCCGAGGAAACAGTCAGATAAGCATTGGGCATTTTTTCTGAGACAATGTTTGCAGCGGCGGTTTCATGAGAACCGTTAGCAAAAGCATTCATAAAACATATCGCAACGGCTTCAACGCCTTCTTTTTCGAACAGCCGAACGGCATCCTGAATATCCGACTTCTTGATCTCCGTAAGGACATCTCCTTTGTAATCGAGCCGTTCCTCGACCGGATGTCGCAGATATCTCGGCACGAGCGGCTCGACATTCGTGTACCGGTTGTTGTACTGCTCCTCCCTGATTCCCCTCCGCATCTCCAGTGCATCTCTCAAGCCCTCTGTGGTCAGAAGTCCCGTCTTGGCTCCTTTGCGCGTTAAAACTGCGTTAGTCGTCACGGTAGTCCCATGGACTAAGGTAGTGACATCTTTAATAAAATCCCGTAAGGATACATCTTTAGCCTTAGCCATCTCAGAGAGCCCGTTCAACAGACCCACAGAAGGATCTTCAGGAGTGGACAAAACCTTAAAAATCTCTGAGCTTCCATCTTCCGACGTCAGGAGAAAATCCGTAAAGGTCCCTCCCACATCTATGCCTATCCTGTATTTGGTCATAGTCCCACAGGCTCTTTGAATTCGCCAAAAACTTCTTTAAAAATCCGGGTGATCTCACCCAGGGTTGCATAGCACTTAACAGCTTCCAGAATATGGGGCATCACGTTATCTTTCGAGCGAGCGGCTTCTTTCAAATTCTGTAGTGCTTCGTTGACTTCGTTTGAATTCCTCGTTTTCTTTATATTGTCCAGTTTTTGCTTCTGCTGAGCGGCGACTTTTGGATTGAAGGGATGGAGTTCCACTTCCGCCATCTCCTCTTCCATCACGTACTTGTTGACGCCGATCTTGGGGATCTCCCCCGATTGGATCTTTTTCTCTCGGATGTATGCTTGACGACTCACTTCGCTTTGGATATAGCCTGATTCCACGGCTTTGACCATGCCCCCATAGTCTTCGACCTGCTTCATGCATTCGCTGATCTTTTTTTCCATCTCTTCGGTGAGCCACTCGATGTAGTAGGATCCGCCTAGAGGATCGACCGTATCCGTAAGTCCCATTTCATCGGCAAGAATCTGCATGGTCCGCAAACTGATGAGTGCGGCCTTTTTAGAAGGGATGGTGTATGCCTCATCATACGAGCAGAGGGCCATGGTTTGTGTGCCCGATAGCGCTGAGATCAAGGCATAATAAGCCCCGCGCACGATGTTGTTTTCCGGTTGCTGGACGGTCAAACCGCCTCCGCCGCCGCCGGCGATCATCCGCAAAAGCATGGAACGAGGATTCGTGGCGCCAAAACGCTCCTTGACGATCTTTGCCCAAAGTCTCCGGCCGGCTCTGAATTTAGCCACTTGCTCCCACAGGTTTCCGTGGATGTCGAAATTGAAGGCGATCCGCCCGGCGAAACTGTCGATCTTGAGTCCCCGGCTGAGCACTTCTTCGACATACGTGATGGCGATTTCGAAGGCATAGGCCATCTCCTGGACGGGAGTGGCTCCCGATTCCCGGATGTGATAACCGCAGACACTGAAAGGATTGAACTTAGGGACATGCTGTGAACAGAATTCCACCATGTCTCCGATCAGGCGGATGGAGGGAGCCACCGGGAATATCCACGTTCCCCGCCCGATATACTCCTTCAGGATGTCATTCTGGGTCGTTCCTCTCACCTCTTCCCAGGGGATCCCCTGTTTTTCGGCCACCACAAGATACATGGCCAGCATAACGGATGCCACGGGATTAATAGTGAGGGAGGTCGAGATCCTGTCGATGGGGATACCAGCAAAGGCCTCCTCCAGGTCTTCGAGTGTGTCGATTGCCATGCCGACCCGGCCCACCTCTTCTTCAGCCATGGAATCATCGGAATCCAGTCCCAATTGGGTCGGGAGGTCGAAGGCCACATTGAGGGCCGTCTGACCATGATCCAGGAGCCACTTGAACCGTTCGTTCGTTTCTTTGGCGGTCCCGAATCCCGAATACTGGCGCATGGTCCAGGGCCGTTTGCGGTACATGAACGGATGAATGCCGCGGGTGAATGGAAATTGGCCCGGCTGTCCAATCTCCCCCTCAAAATCGATGTCCTTTAGATCTTCGGGTCCATAGACGGGCTTCACTTTGATGCCAGACTCGAGAGTAACATCAGCCAGATTGTTCGGTTTCTTTTTATCTGTCACGATTTCACGTCCTCATTTGCTATCAATCTTCATATCACCCGATCCCCATCAGTCTCTTTTCTGTTTATCCGGATGTCCTTGTCATCTTTTGTGCCTTGAACTCAATCATTCTCCTCGGCTCTCATATCAAAGCCTTCCCTCTTTCACTCCCTGACATGTTCCCTTATGAATTCAACGATTGCCTCCAGCTTTGTCCCTGTGGGAAAAACGCCCGATACGCCACAATCCTTCAAGGTTGGGATGTCTCTTCGGGGAATGTTCCCGCCGATCAAAACGAGCTTATCCGCAATTCTTTTGTCTTGGAGCTCTCTCATCAATTTTTGACTCAAGGGAAGATGAGCACCCGAATAGATGGACAGGCCGATAACATCGGCATCTTCCTCCAGAGCCGTTTTGACGATATCTTCGATGGAGCGGTGAAGCCCCGTGTAGATCACCTCCATGCCCGCATCCTTGAGAGCATGGGCCACAACCTTAGCTCCTGTGTCATGTCCGTCAAGACCAGGTTTGGCGATTACAACCCTAATCCTTTTTGATCCCGAGGTCATTTTCTTCCCATGTCTTCTTCAACCGCGTGATTCAAGCGTCATCATTTTTCATATTTTCCATCGATGATCTCGGTGAGGATCCCGTGCATAGGCACCGGATGGATGAAGGCGAAATTCCTGTTGTATTCGGCAAAGAGCCGGGGTTTCTGGTCGATGAGCTTGACGCTGTTCTTCTTGAGTTTCTCCAATGACTCCTCGCAGTTGTCCACATTGTAGCTGATCAGCATGACGCCCTCACCCCGACGCTTTATAAATTTTGCGACCTCCCCAGTCCCGTCCAGGTCCTCCATGACCTCGATAGCGGTGGGCCCCACCATAAATCCGGTCACACGGATCTTTTCGGGCTCGTCGACATAGCGGTAGGCGACTTCCCAGCCAAAGGCATCGATATAGTCCTTTTCCGCCTTTTTCACATCGTTCACCGCGATGCAGATATGGTCCACATAGTTGGCATTCACTTTTTCCGGCACTTGATGTCCTCCTTTTTCATATTCTAAGTGAGTCCTATCGTTCGCTACTCTTTCCGTAAAAATCTATTTTTATATCTTTGAAATAAAAGGCGTGTTTCCAGTTTCCGGAGCTCCCGGCGGGAGCTTGAAAATGATAGCCCCTTCCACAGGACAGGCCTCAAAGCATTCCCCGCACTGCAAGCAAAGGTCGAGGATGATTACAGCTTTCCCCTTGTGCATGCCGATGATGTCCGGAGGGCAGGCCCGCGCACAGGCACCGCATCCCGTGCATCGGTAGGCATCGATCCACGGATAGAGAGCCATGTGGCTGCTCCAGGAATGCGGATATACACTCATCTGCGTCCCCGGTATTTGGGGTTTTGCACTGGCTAATTTATTGTGTATCATCGGTCTCTCCTCCTCTAAAATCTCTTCCCCAGGCGGTAACCGTCCTGGATGGCATCGATACCGCGCCGCACGAGCACACAGTCGCCGATCATGGCAACATCTCCCTTATAAGCACCATAGCCCAGCTCTGTGTTAGGGACGAGCTGGGCCAGGATCACAGTGTTGGCCGGCACAGTCTGATCCTTGAAGGGCGTTTTCTCCTTCGTTTTTCTGTTATAGATCATCCAGTCGGCAACGACTCCCTTATCTGTAATCTCCTTGACTTTTCCGTATGTCAGCTGCCCCACATTCGCTTTTTTCAGCCTTAGCCTGTACCGCCAGATGTAGGACGGATTCACATCCTGGCCGAAACGGGCAGCCGAATCGATCATAGCGATCTTGGGATCCTCGACACCGTCCTTTTCCATTTTGTCGATCACGAAGAGCGTGAGCGATATGGCCGCTCCCGACCCGCCCAAAATGACCACATTTTTCCCCAATTTCGCTTGACCTGTAAAAACATCGAACATGCTCACGACATGCGGCTTATCCACGCCTGGAATATCGGGGACCTCGGGAACCGCTCCTGTAGCGATGACAAGCGAATCCGGCTTCTCCATCTCCAGCAGTTCCTTGGTGACGGGTGTATTGAGAACGAACCTGGCCCCGAACTTGTCACACTGGGCTTTCATATGATCGACCCATCGCATGAATTCCTGATCATCCCAGTATTTATCCGAATCCTCTCCCCAGGGGTTTCTCGAGGCGTAATACCATTGGCCTCCGATATTTTCTGTCTTCTCGTAAACCGTGACATCATATCCTTTCTCCACGGCGATCTTAGCGGCCTGGAGTCCAGCAATCCCTGCCCCCGCAACAAAAATTTTTCGCTTGACCTCGGCTTTGGGAAATCCGTAATATCCCCATTCACGCTCACCTTCATGACTGCAGGAGGGCCGGACCGTACAGGTAACAGGAGCATCCCGGAATAAACGGGCCAGACAGACCTGGCACGCGATACATGGAATGATGTCTTCCTGTTTATCCCACATGATCTTATTAGGAAGGGCAGGATCTGCAATCTGGGGCCGGCACATCTCCCAGATGTCCAGTTTGCCTTCGGCGATCGCTTTTTCGGGGATCTCGGGCACAAACAGACGATAAGCCATGCTGATCGGAATGTCTAATTCCTTTTTTGTGCGCTCTGCAACGTAGAGCCATTTACCCATCGGGATGTCCCTGGAGATCACGGAACCGAGCGATTCCTGCCAGCCGACAGTCACGCTGAGGTAATCGCAGCCTGCGGCTTCGGCGATCTTGAGCGACTCCATACTTTCTTCCTCGGTGTTGCCGCCACGGTCATCCAGCATCTCCCATCCGCAAAGGCGAATGCCGAGGGCGATATCGGGGCCGATCTCTTTGCGGACACCCTCGACGATCTTTCTCATGAAGGCACACCGGCCATGGATGTCGCCACCGTACTCATCGCTCCGCCAGTTCGTGTAAGGGGATATGAAATTGGAAATCAAGTATCCGACGATCCCGGAGATCTCGATAATGTCATACCCGGCCTCGACGGCTCTCCGTGCTCCATCAATATGTTCCTGTATACACTCCTCGACTTCTGGGATGCTCATTTTCCTAGGAGGACGGAACCGCCGAAGCCTCTGCTGGATCACAGAAGGCCCCACTGTATAATCCAGGTTTATGCCCCCCACCCGGCCACAGTGCATCAGCTGAAGACAGGCCAGCGCGTCCCCCTGGTGGATGATGTCGGCCATCTTCTTCAAACCGGGGATAAACTTGTCATCCCAGATGCCCATCATGCCGACATACCCCTGTCCTTCTCCGCGGGGATCTGTATAGGCGCCTTGCGTGGTCACGATTCCGGAACCTCCCCGGGCGTGGGCTTCAATATAAGCCAGCTCTTTTTCGGACACAAAACCATCGCTGTAGTTGTAGTTTGTCTCCGTAGACGCATACTTGATGCGGTTTTTGGCCCAGAGCTTTCCAATCTGGACCGGGCTGAATATGTGGGGATACTTTTTCTCACCGGGTAACATCCATAGACTCCTTTACTTATATATTATCGAAAAATACTGTGTTTAGACGTTGATCTCTCGATGCAGGTTCGAACCATCATGTTTGCTCTGGTAAAGAGTATAAAAGATTATATGAATTCTTTTGATTTTGCAAGAATGTAGGGGCGATTCGCTATCGCAATCTCCAGATGGTTAGGTTTTTATCGGCTTGTCTTTATTGGCTTAAGATCTTCGATGATTTTGGCATCGGCCCAATAGATATCACCACCACGTGAAAAGAAGAAGAATTTTCCGTCGGGTGTGATTTTTGGCAGGCTCCCGAAAATATTCGTATTTTTGGCCTGTGTCCAGCTCCCATCTTCCCTTCTGAAGCTTATATAAAGACCCCTACCGCCATCGATGGATTCGGGCATATCATAGCGGATAAAAAGGAGATGACTTTCATCCGGCGCAACAAAAGGTTTCCCTTCTGCATAGGGGCTGTTGATCGCCTCGCTCAATTTAACCGCTTCAGAAAAATTTCCGTTTATGCTTTTTGAATAATAGAGGTCATCACCCGTCCGGAAGTATAACGTGCCGTTTGCGGCCATAGAGACTTGCCCCTGCCTGATTTCCGGCAAATAAACGGGCGGACCTAGAATCACGGGATCTGACCAGCCTTGATCTCTGCGTTCCACATACCAGATATTATTCTTCGGCGAAGAATCCCAAAGACATGGGCGGTCCGAAGTGAAATACAGCCGGTTTCCATCCGGCGAAAAACACATGTCCATAGTGGCGTACTCACCAGAAAAAGTAGCCAATTCAGGTTTTGTCCAAACACCATTCTTCAGCTTGCTGACCATAATGATGTAAAAATATTTTCCCTGTTTTTTCTCCTCAGGAGTCGTTGTCGAGATTTCATAAAAGAACTCGTCTCCCTTAGGAGAAAAAACCGAATTCAATTCGTATTTATCTTTTGTGCAGATTATTCCAGGTGCAAATATTTCCGGTGTTATTCCTGGCGGCTTCTGGCCGAGGTAAGGGCCCTTCAATACCGGCCATTCGTTTTCCACGGCTAAAAGATGAGTTGCCCCAAAAATGACAGTGCAGATAACCAGAATAAGTTTCCCAAATTTCAGACCGATATGGCTAGATGCAATCAAGAACGCTTGTCCCATCGTTTTTTGTCCTTTTTATAGGTGATTAGCCTGAGTGATTCCTTCCCCCTTTCGACATATAGAGAGGCGAGCAGGCTTTTCCGGTAGCATTCCATGGCCTTTTCCACTTCGATATCCCCAAATATTCATGAACGGACTGTCTAAAGAAACGAAGAAAGAGGGGGTTCGAAAAGTCGGAATCTTAGGCATGATATCTTCATGTCTTTATAGGCTTCTGTGGATGGAAAAATTTCAAAAAGAAAATTTTGCCCTGAAGACAACTCCCCGGCCGGGCGCATCCACACCCGATTCATCGGCCGAGGCACGGTAAGTCCGGTTAAGCAGATTCTGTATAACAGCCAGGAGAGTCAGATTTTGGCTGATTTTAAAGCCGCAAATCGTGTCTAAGAGCACATACCCATCCACAGGGACCTCCAATGGTCCTGGATCTTCGACTGACGCAGAAAACGTCATTCTGGGTTCCACCCAAAAATTACCTGGCGAATATTTTCCCCAGAATGTCAAACGGGTTGGCGGAATATAATTGAGCGGCACATCCGTGTCTCTATCCTTACCTACTAATCGATGAAAGTTGACAAAGAGCTCTAAATCCTTCGCTAAGGTAATATAAAACTCCCCCTCCACTCCATAGATGCGGCCGCTTGTCAAATTCCTGTAAAAATATTCCTCGTCTTCAGTGTCGCCATATTTCTGTATCATTTTACTGACCGAATTGTTAAAGCCATAGAGCGAGGCATAAAACCTTTCATGCAGATACCGGAATCCGATGTCGAAGTTCAGGCTTTGCTCCGGTCGGAGGTCTGGATTCCCGAAAACAATCCCTCGTCCCGTAAGGCCGGTGTAGAAGAGCTCGCTTACAGTGGGGAACCGAAAGGATCGGCCAATATTGCCAAGAAGCGAGAGGTTCGAATTGATCTGGACGACAGATCCGATATAAAGCGTGAAAAAATCATCGCTGCGTGAAGTGCGGCGTCCATCGAGGTCGATGTTACTCGTACTTATGGCATCGAAACGTCCTCCGACGTTGAATGTTAAGGAATTGGACAACTGAATCTTATCATCCACGTAGAATCCGAAGTTCCTCCTTCGCGCATCCTGGAGGGATGTCTCCTCCGTCTTTTGGGTGACAGCACCGAACTCATCATAGATCCATTCGGTATTTTGATCGTTGATGTTCCCTCTAGCAAAAAAATCCAAACCAAAGTTCAACGTATGGATATTTCCCAAGGTTTTCCCGCTACGCACCTTGAAGCCAAAATTAACTCCTTCGACTTTAGCCAGATTTCTCTTTTTGACGCTGAGGTCTTCTTCGCGGAGATCGTCCTTCTGGGTTTCAAGGACCGAACCGAGAACATACACAGAAGCGTTCAAATTATCCAAGACCCAGATATTTTGACGCTTGTAACCCAAGGTAAAGAGCGTGTTGGTTTCACTGGGGTACCATCTCGGTTTTAAATGGGCAGACGGACTTGGTTTTCCGATATCAATACCCTTATAGTGAAACAGAGTCGCGTACAATTGGCTATTGCCACTCTCCCGGTTGACTTTAAACATAAAGTCGTAATCCGCATACCGGGACCATGCCACCGTGCCTGATGGGGCCGAGTAGTCATCGGCCTTTTTTCCGTTGGCGCCAAGCATCCACCCCCATTTCCCAAAAGACCCTCTCATCATCGCCGAACCGGCTCTCTCATTCCGGACAGTGTTGTAGCTGAGATAAAAATCGCCTGTTAAAGGGGAACGAGGAGAGGGAGATTTCGTGATGATGTTGATAATGCCTCCCACAGCGCCTGAACCATGAAAAACGGAATAGGGACCCCGGTTGACTTCGATCCGGTCAATATCTCCGAGACTGACAAACGAGGCACTGGCACCGATCCGCCTCTCAGAGTTGATGCGGATACCGTCCACGAGCAGGAGAACCCTGTGTTCGGCCAAACCACGGATAGAGGGAACCATGGAGTAACCCCCCTTTCCTACAGTGGCCACACCAGGAATTTTTTCCACTGATTCGGCGATATTGGCGCTCCCCATCTCTGTCAACATGCTGCTGGGAAGGATGGTCCGATGGGATGGGAGGCTGACATCGATGATCGAGTCCGCTTCGGCGGTGACCGTGATCTCTTCCTTAATCGTCATGAGAATGGGATTCTTGGAAGCGAGAGTCACCTCGATCACCTGGCCGGATCTCTTCATGATGGACACGTTCACAACTTGGGAAACGTAATCCGGATGGGAAAATATCATGGAGAGATCTCCTCGGCCTAGGCCTTCCAGGACGAATGTTCCATCTCTTTTGGTTTCTGTAGATATGTCGGAATCCGCTATGTAGACCTTGACATTGGCCAGAGGTTTTCCTTCGTTGTCTAAAACCCGGCCTTTGAGACTTCCGTTGTTCAGTGTGAAGCCAAATCCGTACAGCACCAAAAATAACAAAATAGGGCAAACGGCTCTCCTCATTGGGCCTCCATAAAGGCAGACATCTCAGACGTCAGGCTTGGAATGGATAATTGCATTACCTACCAAAAAATCTTAGTTATAATGAACTATTAACTTATTATTATAAATCTTATCCCTGGAAAAAACAACGCAACCCAACATCTTCCAGCTTATACCTTCCTTTTCTCCAGAGATATAGAATGGCTGTTACAGTTAACCTTTTTGAAATCGAGCTGCACTCGCTCAAAAAAAAGAGATATTTCCAATGGGCCGAAAAACTCGGGAGCCAATCCATGCGTCTTGAACGGAACTCAGCTCCTAAATTTTACGGCTCGGATCGTGTTCCCTCCTTTCCAATACATCTGGTTTCAACTGTTCCACAATTTCAGCACGAACCCAAAAAAGATCCGATTTGCTCTCCTCCTGTATAAACCTTTCAACAAATATATATTTTCCATCGGGTGTTACTGTGGCGCTGCACCATATATACGAATCATCGATTTTTAGCACATTTTTCATATCGATAGCTTTTGTCCAGGAGCCGTCCGGCCTTTTAAAACTTATAAATAACGAACCTTCTATGCGGTCATTTTCCCTCCAGAATGAATCGACCATTAAATAACTTCCATCCGGGGCAATCCCGGGATGAGATACACCCTCCAGGTTATTTATTTCGTCAGGAAGTCTGATGGCTTCCGAGTAACCGCCATCTTCTCCTTTCGCGCAGTAAATACATTTCATCACTCCGGAGCCAAAATAGAGAGTCCCTTTATTATCCATAGATAAATAATGAGGTCCTAAATCATTGATCGGAGAATCAAGAAACTTAGGCTCACTCCAACTGTTTTCTTCTTTATCGGCAAACCATATATTTCCCCATTCAGATACCTGGTCCTGTCCTGGTGCAGGTCGCAGGGATATAAAGTACAACCGTTTTCCATCGGGCGTAAAACAGGGGTATCCTTCCATACAATCATATGAAAAGGGCGCAATTCGGGAACGTGTCAGTTTTCCTTTTTCAACTCGACTATACCAGACACGATTGTCTGCAACTTTGGGTGATTTCCTCAGAAAATAGACTTCTTTCAGGTCGGGTGAAACAGTTATCGCCGATTCGCTTTTATCGGTCGTAACAATCCCCGGTGCAAATATCTCGAGCGTCATTCCCGGTCGCATCTGGCCAAGATAGGGATCGGTGAGCTTCGGGGAATCTTTTTGAGCAAATGGAATCATGCTCGCCGCTATAAGTAAGAAGCATAAAAGTACTGATCTTTTCATTTTGATGTCGCTTCGTATTTATTTCTTCGGACGCAAAGCCTCAATAACTGTGGCAGGCATCCAATAAATGCCGTCAGAATTAAAAAAGAAATATTTTCCATCGGGCGATACCAGAGGACAAACACCTTCCAAATATTCATGTATTTTTACAGGCTTAAGCCACTGGCCGGATTTATCTTTAAAACTGATATAAAATCCTCTTCCCTTGCGGCCGAATCTGGAAAAAATGATAGTGGATTCATCCGGCGAGATATAAGGACAGTGATCCGTATCTTCACTGTTTATTTCGGCTCCCATATTGACAGGCTTGGAATAAACGCCATCCACCAGCCTGGAATAATAAATATCCGTGCCTCCATAAGTGTCTTGGCCGACTCCTCCAAAATAAAGTGTGCCGGAATCGGATACTGAGATTCCCCAGTGCAGCTGCATGGCGTTTACCTCTGCGCTCACCGGTTTCGGTTCCGACCATCCAGAGGAAGTTCTTTGGACAAACCAAATATTCTCTTTGTTTTCAGAAACCGAACCAGACCGAGTGGAAGTAAAAAACAGTTTCTGCCCTTTGGTCGTGATAAATGGATTATCATACATGTACGATCCATCTTCACAAAAGGAGGCGATTTCCGGCTTGGTCCATTTATCATTGAGAAGTTTTGTCACCCATATTTTTCCGCTCTTCTTTCCCATCATATTCCAATATATCTCTTTTCCATCAGCCATAAATGCAATACTGCCGTGATTATCATCCTCATTGGCACCTGATACGATATCAGGAGCGAATAATTCGGGTCCATTGACAGGGGGATTTTGACCAAGATAAAGGCCGTTCAACTCAGGAAACTTCGGTGGATTTGTATCCCCGTTTAGTTCCTTTATGGCTTGAAGCACGTCACCCTGATTGTTTACTTCTGCTATGTTATACACAGATTTTCCCGAGAGTGTTCTTTGATTGATATCAAAGTTTTTATCATCCAGGAACCGAATCATGGCCGCGTGTCCATTGAATGCGGCATAGTGCGCAGGAGTCCAACCGTACCTATTGGCATCATTATCGAGTGGAATATTTTTTGATAAGAGCGAATTTACTATTTCGATGGATCCCCCCATAATGGCCGTGCGCATGAGGCTTTTATTAAACGATTCGTCGGTCACCAATTTGCTTTCCGTATCCAAAACCACTTGGAATAATCGAGATGATGCGCATCTCGCCGCATGAGTAAGCATCCAGCGAGATTCACGCTGTGACGAATAATATTCGGCTCCATGATCCAGCAAAAAATCAATAAAATCATTAAACCCTTTCCAAGCAGCGAGATTTAATGCCATCTGATTATCCCTGTCTTTAAAATTAATTTTGGCCCCTTTATCCAACAAAAGTTTCCCGAATTTGACATCTCCCGTCTGCCTTGCGACAACCAAGAATGGGGTTCGCTGCCATCTATCTACAGGATCGATGGATGCTCCATTAGCAATAAGCATCTCGCCTGTTCTCTTCTGATTAAGCGATGCCGCTTTATGAAGAGGCGTTTGGTTGTGAATATTTGTCTTATTGACATCAGCATCCTTTTCAATAAGAAGTAAGGAAATGTTTTCCTTCCTGTTCTGTATGGCTTCATGAAGAGGGGTATTGAGTTGTGTATTCTGGGCATTGATATTCGCTCCTTTGGATAGAAGATATTCTGTTATTTCCACATCTCCAATCATGGCCGCATGATGAAGAGGTGTATTTCCCGCTTCATCTTTCGTATGGGCAAGTGAATCGTCTTTTTCAATGAAGACTTTAACTTTTTCAAGGTCGTTGTTCTTAACCGCATTAAATATTTCCTGAGCCTGAGATCTTGTGGATACAATCAGAAAAACGGCTATAGCCAAGAATGTTTTTAGCTTTTCCACCGGCTTTCCTCCTTTAGTTTTTATTATTCTGGATTATTAAGCTCAGATCTTAAGTTCCTATTTATTTTTAAGCTCTTGCGGTTTTAGGTCCTCGATGATTTTTGCATCCACCCAGTAATAATAAAAATAGCTGACAAAAAAGAGATATTTCCCATCTAATGAAGTTATGGCCTGAGTCGCTCTTCTTCCGGGATGCAATTTATCCCCGAGGTAGATCGGCTTCGCCCATCTGCCGTCCGGCAGATGATAGCTGATATATATTTCATACTCATATCTTGCATCCCGTCCTCTATCGGAAAAAAACAATATATACTCTTGTGCCCTGCAAGTATCAATAACATTCGTGTCGAACAGGTCGCCTATCGTTTCCAGTTGCGAATACTTCCCGCCGACAAAAGCCGATTTTATATACCCTTCTCGACGGCCTATTCCCAAATAGATCGTTCCATCTTTGGCCACAAGGGGATACACCTCAAAAGATCCATCTTTGTTAAGTGGAGAATTCAGGTGTTCGGGTTCGCTCCACACATCGCCCTCTCTTTCCACAACCCAAAGATCCAGATCTTTCGCGGGAGCGGCACCGCTATCCCTCGGCCTCGTAGAATCGTAAACGAGTCTGGCTCCATCAGGGAAAAATGCCGGTCCCCCTGAAGGATATTCGGAAAACGGTGCTACCCTTGGTTCGGTCCACCTGTCTTTTTCCTCTTTCATAAACCACACTCTGGATACATCGTTATTTCCGAGCATAAATATACATTCCCAGTAAACTTCTCTGCCGTCTGGAGAAAATGCGGGTGTACTGTGCACCCGGTATATATCCTTGAATAGCTCTGGGGCAAAGGGTTCAGGAGTCAAACCGGGTTTTTTTATTCCAAGGTATTTCCCCTTATATAACGGAAAATTTCGTGGGAGGTCCTTAGCCCCCTTGGATCTCAATAGTTCTTCGATATCCTGATGACCTGCGGCCATTGCAAAATGAAGGGGTGTCCCGCCATCCGTACTTCTCAAATCGAGGTCAGCTCCTTTTTCGATCAACAGTTCAGAAACCTCTCTATTTCCTGCAACGGCAGCAATATGAAGAGGTGTCATGTCGCCGCTTTTCTTGATATTCACATCCATCCCCAGGTCAATAAAATACTCCGCGAGTTCCGTCCTATTCAGGAAAGCGGCAAAATGGAGATAAGATTCCCTCAAAGATGTAAGCTTCTTCACATCCGCACCCTTTGCGATGAACATCTTAATCATGTCGATATTATTGTTGCGGATCGCCTCAGTCAGTGGGGTGAATTCAAATGGCGCAAATTCCGTGACATCTTTTCCGAATTTATCGACATCAGCGCCTTTTGAAATCAGAAATTCTGCGATCTCTTTTTGCTCGTGCCTCACAGCTTGGTGCAGCGGATAAATCCCTCCGAGACGTGTGTGAATCGATTGTGGATCTTCTTCGATTAATTTTTTGACATTTGCGATATGACCTTGCCTTATTTCATCAAAAAGATCCTGGGCATTGACAGGAATGACAAAGAGGATCGCCACGAACAGTACCATCAGCAGAATAGTCTTGGTTTTCATTTTTCTCCCCTAAACACATAATGTTTATCCGATAGAAAGTGATGAAGCTCCGGTTTCTTTCTAACAGCAGAAAATGTGCCATTCTGGCCTCATGGGGACATTCGATTGTTTTAAAAAGGATATGTCCTTTAGCGTACAACCGTTGTCCGCAACTGAACAAATGTCTAAACACTTTTGATATGCATCATGAAAGAGATGACTATGGATTCTGTCCATCAATGGGGAGTCAGCGTGTTGCAACTTGACTTCAAATAATGGCTAAGATATAAGTTCATTAGCGGAAAATCACAGTTTTGGCACAAGAGACCGCAGACAGTATTTTTGGAGGGAAAAAGAGCTTGAAACCCCAAGTCGTGCTCAGTGTAGAGCAGGCCCTTACAATGACCTATGCCACCCTCCGATTCAAGCATATGGGCTGGCGTGTCATCAAGCTGGAGCCCACGCCCGTGCCCGGCCGAAAATCAAGGGGAGATCCCAACCGGTACATCGGCCGCCCGACAGCGGGCGAGGACCGGCACAGCTATTTCGTGGCTCCTAATCTGGGCAAAGAGGCCATCGCGATCGACCTCAAAAAGAGCGAAGGACAGCAGTTGATGAGACGCCTCATCAAAGAACTTGACGTCGATGTTTTTTGCACCAACACCATGCCAGCGAGGCATTTGCGATTGGGGATCGATTATGAGACCCTCCACGAAGAGAAAGATGACCTCATCTGGTGCAGCATCTCTGCCATGGGATTAGCCTTTCCGGATGTGCCAGGATACGACCCGGTCCTGCAGGCGCTTTGCGGATACATGGACCTCACAGGACATAGCGATGGCCCACCCCTTCAGTGCGGACCACCGCTCGTCGACCTCAAAGCCGGAGACGAGGCTTTTATCCAGATTATCCTGGCGCTCATGGAACGCAACGAAACCGGAAAAGGAAAAAAGATCGACATCTCGATGGCTCAGGTGGCAGTCTCATGGCTTCACACATTTCTTCCAATGCTCGAGCTCGGCAGCGCTCCCGAAGAGCTCAAACGCTCCGGAAACGAGCACCGGCAGTTCATCCCGGTCAATGCCTACGCTACCAAAGATGGCTTCATTTACATGGCCATAGGCAGCGACGCCCAGTGGCAACGTTTTGTCCACCAACCGATGTTTTCCTCACTCGACGAAGAGCGGTTTACAAGCAATGAAGGACGTCGTAAGGATAAACAAGAACTCCATGCAGCTATCGAAAGGATCACACGCAACCATACCTCCGCTGAAGTATCAGGAGTTCTTACGGAATCGTCCATCCCCCACTCTCCCATCACTCCTATCGAAGAAGTTGCGGATCTGCCTTTTATCGCCTCTATGGCGTTGTGTACAAAAACTCCGGATGGGCGCACCGTTCGCCTCCCTCCGCCGGCCGTTCTGACGGAGCATCTCGAACAGCAAGACAAAAAGCTCCCTTTTGCACCTGCCTATGGAGAGCATACGGATGCTCTGCTCAGCGAGATCGGCATCTCCCGCAATGAAATTATTTCTCTGCGGGATCGGGGAGTCGTGGCATGAGACAGTTTACCTATGACATGCCGCAAACGATCGAAGAAGCCCTCAGACTGAAAAACGAAAAAACAAACAGCACATATATTGCGGGGGGAACGGATGTGATGGTCCAGATCAAGAACCGGGAGCTCCGTCCATCCGCTCTCGTATCGCTTCGGAATATTCCCGATCTCGTTCACATAGAGGTCGACGGAGGCGCCAGAATCGGAGCTCTTGCGACAATCGCAGATATCCTCCATCATTCAGCTCTGAACCGGATGTTTCCAATCCTCGTCGCAGCTGCCACTAAAATAGGAAGCGTCCAGATCCGCAATATCGCCACAATCGGGGGGAATCTCTGTAACAGTTCGCCGTCTGCGGATATGGCTCTTCCTCTTCTCGTTTACGAAGCGAAAGTTCGACTGCAGAGTTCAGAGACAAAACGGGACGTTCCAATCGAACATTTCTTCCAGGGACCTGGCGAGTCCTGCCTCCACGAGGATGAAATAATGACCGATATTCTCCTCGATCACCCAAATGCAGACACCGTGGGCATTTTTATGAAAAAAGGCCGTGTGAAGATGGACCTGTCTGTCGCCAGTGTCGCCATGCTTTGCGATATAAAGGGGAATCTCTGCCGCAAAATCCGTGTCGCTGCCGGTTCTGTAGCCCCTACGCCCACCCGGCTCCAGAGGGTTGAAGAATTTCTCGAAGGCTCTACTCTCGGGCATAAAACGATCCATGAAGCCCAAAAGATCGCCGAATCGAGTGTGGCGCCCATCACCGATATCCGCTCCACGGAGGACTACCGTCGAGAGATCGTGGGCGTTTTCGTAAAAAGAGGGCTGGAAAAAGCGCTCGGCCGGAGTCAAGGATGAGACACGCCATCTCTTTTTTTCTCAACGGCTCAAAGGTCAACGTAAAAGTCGAGGATCACTGGCGTCTCATCGATTGCTTGAGAGACGAACTCCATCTGACGGGCACAAAGGAAGGCTGTGGAGAGGGGGAGTGCGGGGCCTGTACGGTACTCGTCGATGGAAAAGCTGTAAATTCCTGCCTTTATCCAGCGCTTGAAGCCAAAGATAAGAACATCGTCACTATCGAAGGGCTCCAAAGTCCAGAGAATCGATTGTCTCCCATCCAGCAAGCTTTTGTGCATTCAGGGGCTATCCAATGCGGTTTCTGCACGCCGGGTATGATCCTTGCCGCAAAGGTTCTCCTCGACTCGAATCCGAATCCCAGTGATTCAGAAATCAGAGAAGCGCTTCAGGGAAATCTCTGCCGGTGTACAGGGTATGTTCAGATCATCGAAGCCATCAGACAAACGGCTATCCACATGAAGGACGCCGAATGAAGAATTTCAATCACATCGGGAAAAAATCCTCTCGCCCGGATAGTGCAGACAAGGCTGCAGGACGAGCCACCTACATCCATGATCTCGCCAGACCGGGTATGCTTTACGGCAAGATAAAATTCAGCGTGCTCCCTCATGCCCGAATCAAACATATCGACACTTCGAGAGCCGAGCGGCTTCCCGGGGTGAAAACAGTGATCACCGCATACAGCACGCCTGAGCTCCGTATCGGCTTTTTGCGGGATAACTTCGCTCTCAAGAAAGACAAGGTGCGCCAATACAGAGACGAGGTCGCAGCCGTAGCCGCTATCGATCCTGAGATCGCAGAGGAGGCCGTGGATCTTATCGAGGTCGAGTACGACCCCCTTCCAGGAGTGTTTTCAACAGCAGAAGCCATGAAGGAAGGGGCCCCCCTCATCCATGAAACCGACTCTCGAGGCCACAAACGAACGGATAATTATCTTCCCCTCCGATACCATCACGAATCCGGTGACATGGAATCGGGGAAGCAGTCTGCCGTTGCAATCGCCGAGGGCCATTACACAACGCCCCTTGTCCAGCAGAGCTGTATGGGAACTGCAGGATGTATCGCTGAGTTCGACATGAACAACAACCTCACACTCTGGGCCAAAACACAGATCCCCTTCTTGGCTCAAAGAGACTTCAACAGAGCACTCGACAACATGGGGCTCCGGGGGAAGAACACACGGATTATCGTCCCCACATTGGGCGGAGGCTTCGGCTCAGGATTGGACACGCATACGTATGAATACATCGCTATACTTCTCGCCTTCCAAACAGGCCATCCCGTTAAAATTCTCTACACGCGGGACGAAGAATTTGCCTACCTCTCCCCAAGGCAATCCTCCAAGACCAAGATCATCCAAGGGTGTGGCCCCGACGGGAAGCTCACATTCCGCCATGTGGAAGTTTTGCAGGACAACGGGGCTTACACTTCATGGGGGGCGACATATCCATCGGTCATGATGATGCCGGCAACGTCCCTCTATCGTGTACCCAATATCTATTTCGATGCCACGCTTGTCTACAGTAATAACACTTACTGTCAGGCGATGCGCGGCTATGGCAATCCTGAGCTTTGTTGGGCTCTCGAAAGCAACATGGACGAACTCGCCGAACAAGCGGGCATCGACCCGTATGAATTCCGTCTGCTTAACAGCAACAAGCCCAATGAGACAACCCCTATGGGGCTGAAGATCACGACATGCGGCTTGGAGGAAAGCCTCAAAACCGTGGCTAAAAAACTGGATTGGACAAAAAAGCGCGGACAGAGAAAGAAACGGGGTGTGGGGATGGCTTCGCTCATCCACGTGGGAGGGGGCGGCCGCATCTACAGATCCGACGGTAGCGGCTTGATCCTCAAGCTGGATGATTTCGGAAATGTTTATGTCTACCACGGAGGCGTTGAAATGGGGCAGGGCCTTCACTCCGTGTTAACATTGGCTGTGGCTGAAGCATTGGGTGTGCGACCCGAAAAAGTCTTTATCAACCCGACAGACACGGGCACATGCCCCTGGGATGTGGGAACTCACGCCAGCCGGGGATCCTTCATGGCTGGAAACACAGCCATCCTGGCTGCCAAAAAAATCCGGAGTCAGATATTCAAACTGGCTGCAAAAGTTTTTCCTGAGGAGACCGCCAAAAACCTCAAAATGTATCGAACGAAAAACCCGGATTATGAGCCCCCTGAGTTCGATGTTCAGGAAGCGGCAACCGAAGACCGTTTCGAGCTCGAAGAGGGGTATATTTTTCTCAAGGATGCTCCCGATGAACCTTGGCTGCGGCTGGAATTGGGCCGATTTCTCCGTGCTATACACTTCCGCAGTCAAGGCCGGATGTTGACCACAGAAGTGTTCTATGACCCTCCTAATGAACTTCCAGACTTTGGCAAAGGAATCGGTAACATCTCGTCCACCTATGTCTTCGGCACGCAAGGAGTGGAGGTCGAGGTGGACACAGAGACCGGTGAGGTCAAAATTCTTCGGATCGCTGCGGCACACGATGTGGGAAAGGTGCTGGATCCGGATGGACTCAGAGGACAGATCTATGGAGCCCTTGCACAGGGTATAGGATATGCGCTCTATGAAGAGCTCATGACCAAGGAAGGAAAGATCCAGAACACGAATTTTAGAGACTACAAGATCCCGACAATCCAGGAACTGGATTTCCCGATCGATCTCGAGTTTATAGAAACCAACGACAGCTTCGGTCCTTTCGGGGCTAAGGGAGTGGCCGAACCCGGTCTTGTGCCCACGGCTCCTGCCATTGCCAATGCCATATATGATGCTGTGGGAATACGGATCAAAGAGCTTCCCATCACACCCGAGAAAATCCTCAGAGCCTTGAAAGATACGGCAAAGACAGAAATCTAGCCGCAGCTGAAATTTTGCCTTCATCCCCAGTTCATCAATGACCTCACCTCACACGGGGGTGAAATTTACTCCCCTGATATCACCTTCCCCGGTGATTTACTCCAAAGATCATCCTCTTTATCCTAAAAAGAGATTGAAGAGTGGTGTATTATGCAAAAATCACAAATCTATTATCACCGAGCTCACAGGAAAATCTCATTCTCCTGGAAAACTCTATTGTTCGAATTTTTCCTCTTCGTTCCTGTCTGTTGGTTATTAATCCTTGTCTCCTATCCTTTAATCACCCGTCTTGCGAGTCAATTCCTGATCGAGTGGAGCGCTCCACGACATCCGGCATGGACTTCAGTCTTGACCGAAGAGACATTTGTGCTGGGGAATATGGCCATCCCCCAAATACCCGGACGTTACCCAAGTCCGCCGCTCATTTTTGCAGTCTTGATGCTGTCCCTGGTTTTTATGTTTATAGCAACGCAAATTCGAATTCCTATACCTGTAGCCATTTGGGTGATCTTTGTCTGCCTGGTCAATTGTGCCTCGGTTTTGTTTTTCACCTTTTTTCCCGCCTATTTTCCTTACACCATCCAGAGCTTCAGTGAATTATTCATGAAGACAGAAATCACCATTTGGCTCTTTTTTCCTGTGATTATGGAGGCAGCACTTCTACCCCTTCCTTCATCGAAAAGCACAAAGTTCATGGCCATTCTTTTCTCATTTCTCTACGCTGTCGCCTTCGGCGTGGTGCGGTATATTCTTTTTGTACAAATTCTCGTCAAATTCTCCTACATATTTATGGCGACTCTCTTCTTCTGTTTTGGTCCTTTCATCGATTTTATCGTTGTGGTCGGGATTTATTCGTATTATGTCAGTCTCGTCTCGAGAAAGATAAACAGAGACTTAAAGGTGTGGAATTGGTCCTACTAATCCTGAAGTTATATCTGATCTTCGTTGCAATGATAATGATCATCTATTTTATTCGTCATTTTCTCTTTACGCTCAATCGCCTGATCGGAAAACAGCGCATTTACTATCAGGATATTCTGGACTCCGAACTTCCAACTTTATCTGTGTTCGTGCCCATGCACAATGAAGAAAAAGTCGCCGCAGATATCCTGAATCGTCTCATCACGGCAGACTATCCAAGGGACAAATTGGAAGTTATTCCCATAAACGATCATTCCAAGGATAAAACGCAAAGGATCATAGATGAATTCGCAAGGCAGCACCCCTTTATCAAGCCGATTCACAGGCGCAAAGGGAAACGCGGGAAGCCTGCCGGACTCAACGAAGCCATGGAGAAAGCGACAGGGGATATTGCCATCGTGTTCGATGCCGACTACCTCCCCCCCAAAGGGATTCTCCGAGATATGGCGATCGCGTTCAAGGATCCAGAGGTTGGAGCGATGATGGGCCGTGTGATTCCCATCAACACTCCGAAAAATCTCTTGACGAGGCTCCTCGATCTCGAAAGGTCCGCAGGGTATCAGATCGACCAGCAGGCCAGGTACAACTTAAAACTCATTCCTCAATACGGGGGAACGGTCGGAGCGTTCAGAAGAGAACAGTTCATCAATTTTGGAGGATTTGATGAAAACATCTTGGCCGAGGACACAGAATTGACCTTTAATTTTTTTATCAAGGGCTGGAAAGTTGTCTATGCCAGCCGAGTCGAATGCTACGAAGAGGTCCCCGAAGACTGGAATACACGAGCGAGACAGATTACAAGATGGGCACGCGGTCACACACAGGTCATGATCAGATATCTCTGGCCAATGTTGAAGTCAACCCACATCTCTCGTTGGGAAAAAATCGATGGCATTTTGCTTCTTGCCATCTATACGGTCCCCTTTCTGATCGCGTTGGGGATCTCCCTATCACTCGTCCTCTTTTTCCTTGGTGAGATGCAGATCGTTGAAAGCCTCTTTTTATTCCTTCTTGTGGTCGCATACAACACATTCGGGAACATCGCTCCGTTCAACCAGTTGGGGATCGCCGCATTGATCGACGGGTCCACACGCAGAATTTGCTTGATCCCTTTTCTATTCTTTGTTTTTTTATTCAATTTATGGAGATCCTCTTTGGGATTTATTAACGCAGTGTTCGACCTCCTGTTTAAACGGGAAATCCGCTGGCAAAAAACTGAACGTTTTAGAGAAACTTCTGGAGAGTCCGGATGATATTCGCTCTGTTTTTTATGATATTTCTTCTTCTGCTCGCGCTGCCTTTTCTGCCCGGAATCATGGAGCTCAGAAAACCTCAAGATAACCGTGCCCTCTCCATCAACATGGATTACAGCAGGGATCCTCGATATTTTGGGAACTCGTTCAAAGGGATCTTGAAAAGAGCCCTCCAAACCCAAGGACTAAGTGAAGGGATCAGGCAGATATCATTGTCTAAAGAGGAAACTGTTGAAATCGTATCGAAAACAGAGATCCCTGCCGGAAACAAAGTTGACCATTTAATAGTTGTAACCGGCGATTTTAAGTCGCTGGCGGATGTTACACTCAATAAAGAAATCTATGTGGAAGGGAGTGCATCCATAGGAGAGAAGAATACTGTCCGTGCTTTGGCGGCAGAAGGCAGAGTTTCTCTTGCGTCTAAAACCAGAGTGATTCGCTGGATTGACGCTGAGGGTGAATTCACAGCAGAACGTTCATGCGAACTCGGCTGGAGTATTTCTTCCGCAAAAAGACTCAAGCTCGGACCGGACTGCCGTTTTCGACGGCTTTATGGAATTCCCGTCCTGACCCACAATGCAAACAAAGAACAGGAGATCTCCGAGGCAGACCTAAAATACGTCAATATCGAGGAGACGGCCTTCATCAGTGACAAAGACTGGACGATCATCCCACCCCACACAAAATTGGATAAAACCCTCATATGCAAACAAAACCTCAGGATCAAAAGAAACTGTATCTTGCATAAGGATGTGAAAACATACAAAAAACTTGTGGTGGAAGAGGGCGTCTGCATCAAGGGCAACGTCTTTGCGGAAAACGGCATTTCAACAGGGTCATTCGTCCGTATATTTGGAAATGTCTTTTCACAAGAAACCATCTCTCTCGGAACAGGAACCAAAATTGGCCGTGCAGACATCTTAAAATCCGTTGTCGCCAGAGGAGAAATCATTTGCGACAGAAGTGTTGTTATCTACGGTTACATCGTCGCGGGGAAAATGGGGAGGATTCTGTGAAAAAAGCCTCAATTCTTTTAGGAATTGTCTCTTTTGCGGTTCTTTCTCTCTATCTCCTTTGGATGATACAAAAAGGCCAGAGCCTATCCAATGATAATGAGATCGAGGTCATTCTCACCTATACATCAACATCTCTAAAGGATTACTCCCATATCATTAAAGCCTACGAAAGTGTCCTGGAAGAGGAGGGAATCCCCTACGAGATCCTTAGCGCACATCTCCTCCTCTCACTAAAGTCCGACGATGTTGTGAAATGCCATCCTGTAATCATCTTTCCTGATGGTGCTGCGCGACACCTTCCACCCGAATTCGAAGCATGGACAAAAGAGTATTGCCGAGCAGGAGGCAACGTGATCATTGTCTACGACCCGGGAACGGTCAGCGTGAAGAAGGCATTTCTCAAAGAAGCCGTATTCACCCGCATAACAGGGATTAACTATATAACCTATGACACCAAGAGAGAGGAGGCTTATACCGTAGGAAATATAAGATTTATGAATAAGGAATGTTCCGATTTCTTCCAGATTCCATTCGGAAAGACTGCTGAAGGCCTCCTTCTCGGCGGGTACGCCTACGGAAAATTAGAGTACCCTATTGCTTGCACCACATATCACACAACCTTCAATCAAAACGAGGTTTTTGCTACGGCCATAACCGAAGATGGCCACGAGTATCCTGCCATAGTTCTGAAAGATTGCGGAGAGGGCAAAGTCCTTTATGTGAATCTTCCTTTGGGTCATCTCAAGTGCTTCTCGGATGATCTCCCCCTGCGCACTGTCATCAGGACCTTTATCAAAAAGGTCGTCAGAATTCCCTGTCTTCATAATACCTCCTATGGCAAAGGAGGGCTTGTGATCAACTGGCACATCGATTCCAGTATTGACTGGACGAGCATCGACACAATGCTGAAAGAGGGATATCTCAAGAAGGATATCAAATATTCTCTCCACATCACCGCGGGAGAGTTCAGGGATAAACCGGGAGACGGGCTGGGATTCGACGCATGCGGGAATGGGAAGCCGTATTTACAGCTTATCAAGGATTATGGCGTATTCGGTTCTCATGGAGGATGGGGACACAACTGGTTTTCGGGAAATATCGAGAACAACACATTTCGAAAAAAAGAGATCTATGAATACATCAAAAAAAATAACGAATGTCTTGAAAGTATCGTCGATTATAAAGTTGTCGAATACGCAGCCCCCAATGGAATCTACCCACAGCCTGTGACAACTGAGGTCCTGGAAGAACTTGGATTTCTGGCCTATTACTACACAGGGGACACGGGTTCAGCGCCAAACAGGACCTTTTTCAACGGCGATAAGCTATCGGACAAAATCATCGCCTTTCCGATTCTGACCTTCGGGAAGGCCGCCTCATTCTACGAAATGCAGAGATACGGCTACTCTGAAGACGAAGTTAAAAAATGGCTTTTAAAGACCATAGATTACGTGGTCGACAACAGAACAGTCAGGCTCATTTACTCGCATCCCTATGACATTCCCGAATATCCTGATGCTATAAAATCGTTCTTAGACTATGCCAGTCAAAAACAAAATGAGGGGAGCCTTCATATCGATTCCATGACGAGTTTCACCGCTCACCTTTTGAGGTTTTTGAAAACGGATTACCAGTTTAAAAGCCAGGAGAAAGACATGCTCATTTCCGTAAAGAATCCTGATGGGCTCGAGGGAATAACCGTGGCTCTCCCCAAAAAAGAGTTCAAAAAACCTCAATCGCGTAACCTTTCTGTCGAGGAGGATGAGGATTATTATTATATGACGATCACCAGTTCTATCAAGGAAGAATTGATGGTAGTGGAGAAACACTAACGGAGATAAGGACATGAAGATATTTATTGTGTTCGGGACAAGACCGGAGGCCATCAAACTTGCGCCGTTGATCTACAAGTTAAAGGCTGGCAACAACCTGAGAGTGGTCTCCTCAGGACAACACCTGGAGCTTTTAAACCAGGTTATTGACTTTTACAAGATCGAGCCGGACTACAGCTTTGGCTGCATGATGGATGGCCAGGACCTCGAAGGACTCTACAAGTGTATCCACAGGAAGATGCGGGTCGCCATCGACACAGAGAATCCGGACCTGATCATCGTGCAGGGCGATACGTTCACAACGTATTCGGCCGCCTTTGTCGGCAGCATGCTAAAAAAACCCGTGTTCCATGTGGAAGCTGGGCTGCGAACGCATAAGAAATACTTCCCCTTTCCTGAAGAGATGCTGCGATCGCTTGTGGGTCGGATTGCCGATTTTCATTTTTCTCCCACGCTCAGAGCAGCGAACAACCTTAAATCCGAAGGGATCAGAAATGATAGAATCCTCATCACAGGAAATACTGTAGTGGATGCATTCGACCTCGCATCCACACTCCTCGATGAAAAACAGGTACTGAGCGAGATCGCCGGGAATGATCCCAAGATCCCGGCAATGCTCAACGGTAAAAAACTCGTGCTGATCACATCCCACCGAAGGGAGAATATCGGAGCGCCTCTCCATAATATCTGCCATGGGGTCAAATCCTTGGGGGCAGAGTACAGTGACACTGTCTTTATATGGCCTCTCCATATGAACCCGGACGTCCGAAATATCATCCAAAAAGAAATGAAGAAACGTCCTTCTAATGTCTTCCTCACGGAAGCCTTCACGTATCCTACAATGGTGTATTTGATGCAAAAAGCTGCCATCATCATGAGCGATTCTGGAGGAATTCAAGAAGAAGCTTCGACCATCGGAAAGCCAGTGATCATACTAAGAGAAAGCACGGAACGTCCCGAAGTCCTGGAATCGGGGTATGGTTTTCTCACCGAAGATGACTATACCAAAATCACCGATATTTTCCGCAAACTCCATGCAACCGATAATGGGTATGAAGATCTCGCTCGCATGCCCAAGCCTTTTGGCGACGGAAGAGCAGCCGAAAGAATCCGTAATTTCCTTCAGCTGAAGGAAGTTCGGACTTTTATTGAAAATTATCCCGCAACAGCGGAAGACATTTTGGTTTACCAGGATAAGATTCAGCCCTGGAGGCAAGTGTGAAGAGAATAATTTTCTTTGCAATCCTGTTTTGGATGCTGACAGTTCATTCGATCAGTACCCCGGTAGAGGACGGTCTTTTGAGTCGATCCAAACGTGTGGAAGCGTACTTGCTCTACGAAAACCTAAGCCCTAACGATATATATGGCTCCTGGACTAACATTCTTTTAAGTTATTACACCAGTCCTCAAAGAGGCTTAACCTGGTTTTTACAGCTTGGGGGGTTCCACAGGAATGTCGGAGATGCCCTTCTCGGGGTGGGCGGGGCGTATAAAGACTGGACCGATCGATTATACACTTATACAGCCCTCGCTGCGGGATCGGATTCCGTTTATTTACCCCAGGTTAGGTTCGATAACGACATTAACTTCAAGTTCGGAGACAAGCGGAATATCGTTGGGACACTCGGTGTCACCTACGTGAATTACCATAATACTCACGAAGATCTGATCTTTTCAACGGGAATCACCCTCTATAGAAAAAGGTGGATAACGACCTACAGGATCTTCAGGAACAAGAGCGATCCCGGAAACGTCACATCCTTCTCCCATCTTATAGACTTGGCCTACGGAAAGGAGGGTTCGCAGTGGACCAACTTGACTGTCTCCTTCGGGAACCAGGCCTATCTCGCCGATTATCTCTCCAAACCAGAAGAGGTCAATCAGGATTCAGTCTATTTGGTTATCAAGCACAGGCAATGGATCAACAGTAGCTGGGGGATCCTGGGAGATCTCAGTTATTTCAAGCTGGAGGGAGGGTACAAAAAATTCGGTCTGTCTTTAGGATTTTTCAAGGAATTCTAGGGCCGAACCTTCTCCTCTGTATGCAAACGACTGCGGCTTTTGGGGAGGGGAGGTCCTCCGGAGCAATGCGAAAATAAATATGTTATAGAAGAATTGAACAAAGAAGCATGCGTAGAGAATGATCCACTCGCCCAAGGTTTCCCATCCTAGGCGGTACTCCCTGGCAATTTCATCGGCCATCACTTTCATCACCATCAAAGCGAGCAAACACAGAATTCCCCAAATCAGAGCGAGAGTGGACAAGCCCGTGGATTCTTTCGTCACAAATATCCTGTGAGACACCCAACCAAGGGAAGTGACATCAAAAAGGAGAATTAAAAGGGTGGCGATAAGTATGGCGAACTCGAATGGCAGAGACACGACATGATCGAAAAAAACCTCCTCCTTAAAGATCTGGACGGCCAGCATGTTATAAACTATGCTGATGATCGCTAATACTCCAAGAATAGAGGTGAGACTACTTATAGTACGGCTTTGTTTTATCACACTAGAGTCCTTCAGACATCTCAAGGAATTTTTCATACATTAGCTTTTTCTTCTTCAGGATCTCATGAAAACGGGGGTCATCCCTCAAAATGTCGAATATGGGGAGGTGAACTAAGGAAAGATAGGGTCGAGCAGTGGGATTGTTCAATCCTTTTTCCAATCGGGCAATCGCCTCATCCTTCATGCCGAGAAGTGCATATATCGCTACATTAGAATCGAGAGCCAGGGCTTCATCCTTCAGGCCTCTCGCGGCAAACAACCACGCTTTATTTACTGGAATGGAAGGGAGTTTGGGATTTGAAATCTCCAATCGGTTGATCATCTCTTCAGCTTTGTCATACTGCTTAGTCATTATGAAGTGTTTGGGATAATATGTTGCAGCGATCGGGTCGTTAGGACTCATCTCGAGAACTTTATCCCAATAGAATGCGGCCTCCTCAAATTCGGCAAGATAGTAGTGTGTTCCTCCCAGGCCTCCCCACACATAGATATAAAAGGGATTGAGCTCACGGGCCTTGGAAAAATATTTTTTGGCTTTGTGGTACAAACCGAAATGACGGCAGAGAACACCGATCCCAAAATTCATCTCGTATATATTCGGATTGATTTCTACACCTCTTTTATAAAAATCAAAGGATTCTTGGATTTCACCAAACAAGTTGTGAGCGATGCCCTTCATGCCGTTGGCTAAAGCGGAATCCGGATCCAAGTTGTAAGCTATTTCAGCATTCGTTTTCACAACGTCTCTGTCTTTGGGATCATCGCTCGACAGGAAATGATGCGTAAATGCCCAGACCAATCCCCCGTATGCAGGGATATAATCAGGATCGATCTCTTTGGACTTTTCAAACATGCTCACAGCTGTTTCAAAATCTTCCTCATGAAGCGAGATCAAATATCTTCCCTCAAAAAAATTCATGCCCTTCAGATAGTATTCATAGGCCTCTAGACTCTTTGGCTTATCTGCCTTGAGAGCCAGTATGGTCTCTGGAGTGAGTTTCAATTGCAATGCCTCAGCGATAGATTGAGAGACTTCATCCTGGACATCGATGATACTCTCGAGCTTCCGCTCGTATGTGTCCGACCAGATATGAAATCCCGACTCCGCATCGATGAGCTGGCCCCTAACACGGATCCTATCCCCCTCGACAAGGATGCTCCCTTCCAGAATATTTTTAACACCTAACTCCCGGCCGATGTCTTTAATGTCCAATTGTGTGTCCTTGTACCGCATCACAGACGTGGTGGCAGTGACCTTCAGGACCGTGAGTTTTGTGAGCTGATCGTTAATTGCATCTGTCATCCCGAAGGAAAAATGTTCCTGATTCTGATCCGGACTGAGGTCACGGAAAGGAAGCACAGCGATGGAATTTTCCCATTCAGAGGCTTGTGCAAGGGCCTCTGGTTCTTCCGGCAATGAGCTTTTTGTAAGGAGGAAATAACCACCCGCAATAATCACTGCCGCAACTAAAAGAATCCCAAAGATGAGATAAGGGGAACGGCGTTTGTAAGCTCCGAGGGCCACAGCAGAGTCCTTCTCTTTTTCAACAGCAGAAGGAATGTCTTTTTCAACAGACGGAATTCTTGCTTTGATTTTTAAAGTCTTAATTGCGTTTATAAGTGCGGTCAATAACTCTTGAACTGTTTGGTATCTTTCATCTTTTCGCTTTTCCATACATCTTAGAATGATACGATTAATCTCTTCCGGTATTTGCGGGTTGATCTCTTTGGGTGGCTGAGGGTCCACGTTCACGTGCTTCATAGCAACAGCATACGGGGTTTCGTCCTTGAAAGGGACTGTTCCTGTGACCATTTCGTACATGTTCACGCTTAAGGAATAGATGTCCGACCGTTCGTCGGCATCCTGTCCTTTGACCTGTTCGGGGCTCATGTAATCCGGAGTGCCGAAAGACAAACCCTCCTCCGTGATCCCCTCCATACGAATGGAACATGCGATCCCGAAATCCATGATCTTGGCATAGCCATCTCTATCGATCATGATGTTCTGGGGCTTGAGATCCCGGTGGACAATTCCTAGATCATGCGCTTCTTTGAGTCCTGAACAGACTTGCCGAGTGATATCTAACGCCTTTTCCACCGGGATTTTTCCCATTCTTCTGATCAGACTTTTGAGATCCTCCCCCTGGATGTATTCCATAGTTATAAAGAACGTGTTATTCTCCTCGTTAAGGTCATACATCCGGCAAACGTTCTTGTGGGTGATTTTCCGGGCTAATATGAGTTCGTTGCGGAATCGTTCGATAGTCTTTTTGTCAGAAGCGATATCAGATTTCAGAAGCTTAAGAGCCACATCTTGTTTAGTGGTTTTATCAAACACGCGGTAGACTTTCCCCATGCCGCCTTTTCCCAATTCTTCGACGATCTCATACCTCTCAGCAAATAAGGTTCCACGCGAAAGTTCCCGGATGGGAGTGGGAATGGTCTTGGTGGGCGATTCCATAGTGGCTTCGGAGGAAGAGAGAGAGGTTCCACAATTGCCGCAGAAAAGTGTATTCTCGGGATTTTTGTGTTTGCATTGGGAACACTTCATCGGTATTTATCCCCTTTACTCTATGCAAAAAGGATATCAGCACAAAGGAAAAAAATCAATTATGCTTCCCGAACGGACTGTTCCGGGATTGACGCTAACATCGTTATCGTGTCTATATGTATCCAGGATCACAGTATAATATTGTGTCTATATTAATTGAATGTGGCGCAGGTCCTACTTTACATCTACTTTGAGGACGACGGCTGCGGCTGTGTCACCCGCAGCGCAACCATCAAAGAGGCCGTATCCTCCGCCTTTTATCACCAGCTCTTCGATCAATTCGATGATGAGGCGTGCCCCCGTAGAGCCCTGAGGATGTCCCCAAATAAGAGAACAGCCGTAGTTATTCATGTTTTCGAGTCCGATACCCATTTCCCTCGAAAAGTAGATATCATTCACAGCAAAGGGATTGTGTGTTTTAATCGCTTTGACATCCTTTATGCCGATGCCCACATGAGACAGGGCTTTCCTTGCGGCGGGAACAACGGACATGGCCATAAAACCTTTTTTGGCTCTTGCTTCCGCATAGGACAACACCTGAATTTCCACGTGCGGATCCCGGCTGAGCTCTTGGGCTTTTTCTCTTGTGGTCATGACGATGCTTGCATTTCCATCGGCCGGATAGGTCTGTGTGCCGAAGGTGACGCTCCCATTGGGCTGTACGGGTCTCAGTCTTGCCAGGGCATCGGCGGTCGTCGGAAATACGCCCTCATCACCGGTCACGGTTGCCACAACTTTCCGACCCATCGGGTCTTTTGCTTCGATCGGCACAACCATGAAACGGTTGAGAAAAGCGCTGTTGTCTTTAAGGGCATCCTGATACTGGTTGTAACGCATAAGCGTTACATCATCCTGCTCTTCCTTGGTGATGCCGACCTCCAAAGCCACTTTTTCAGCCGTCTCGATCATGGCGTTTTTGGCCCAGGGATCATAGCCGAAGTTGTCCCACACCCAGTCCTCCTTATCCCCGGTTCCCCCGGTTCCCATGGGATTGGGGTAATAGATATGGGGCCCGTTACTCGTCCGGTCGCAAGTGACAACAAGAATGGCTTCCTGGTCGCCCATCTCTAATTCTTCCGACGCAACACTCACACACTTGGCTGACGTGGCACAGGCTTGGCTAATCATGGGGCCAGTAATCCCTGCCGCCCCAACCATGGCAGCCATCCACGGTGCTCCGTAAAAACTGTATTTTTGGGGAACGGTCATCCCCAAAACCACACTGTCGAAGATATCCGGACTGATCCTCCGGGCAGGAAAAGCGCCTCGGCAGACCTCAGCGGCAAACTCCATGGAATGAAGATGGGCAAAACTTCCCTGCCACCGGCAGAAGGGCGTGCTCCAGTAAGCGTCATAAGGAATGTATGATTTTTCAAATAACATGTTGTCCTCCTCTCTCGGGATAATGGCGTCTGTGTTTCATTTTTCGATCAAGCATTGGAAAAACCCGCATTTTTTCTCGGACCGAATTTCTGGAATGTTTCCATGCCGATCCGCATATCCTTGGTCTCCACAAGCTCCCCCAGGACTTTTGCCTCGTGCTTCAGTCCTTCCTCAAGCGTCATCTTCGCTCCCTCGAGGATGACTCTCTGCATGATCTCATCGGTCTTTTTCGAAAGATTGCCGATATCCACTTCAGGGAGTTGATCGGGCACTTCGAGGGGATCTTTTTGAATGACAGGAGTATCGACCTCTCCGGAGATCAGCTTTTTCACAAACTTGACTCCCGCCTCTTTGATGTCTCCCTCCACTTCCTCCTGGATGAGACCGAGCTCGAGCGCTTTTGCGGAGGATATCGGATTTCCTGTCCGAAGCATCGACCAGGCGGCAGAGAGACCCACGATCCGGGGGAGCCTCTGGCTTCCCCCATATCCGGGGACAAGCCCGAGTTTTGGCTCCGGTTGTCCTGCAAGAACTGTTATCCCCTTTTTAGCGATCCTGGCCGTACAGGCCATCGCCAGCTCGTTACCCCCTCCGAAAGCCAGTCCGTTCATCGCACACACAACGGGTTTTCCCAGATTTTCGATCAGGTTCAAGACACGATGTCCATTCAGAGCAAACACTTCCAGCTCCTTGGGCGACTTCATACGTGCGATCTCATGAACATCCGCTCCGGACACAAAAGCCTTGATACCAAAGCCAGTCAATACAGCCCCCTTGATCTTTTCATCGGATTGAATATCCGTGAACACATTTTTCAGCTGGGCCATGATAGTTGTATTCAAGGCATTGAGTGCGCTCGGCCTTCGGATCGTGACAATAGCCACATCCTCCCTATCCTTTCTGAATACCATGGGAATATTCCAGGGCTTCCCTAACTCGGCCTGATCGATAAGGACATCGGGCACTTTAAAGCCCGGCCACTCTTCGGCATAGGCCTTCACAAGCTCGAGAGCGCTATCGATCCCCGTATCGTTCATCATCTGGAAAGGGGCCTTTATGACAAGAGAGCTCTCAACAGCCATCTCCAGGTCCCCAAGCGAAGCGATCCCGGAGTCCAATATCTCACAGACGAGCCCGAAATAGGCGCCTTTGATCTGATCCGCAATTCTTTCGTACAAACTCTCACTGTAATGGACGTCCTCATGTCGCCAGGAAGTCTTCCATGGTCTGTCGAGGGCTACCTGATTATTCAGGATCGCGGGCGAATGAAACCACGGCATGATCTTTGTGTTCATCTCGGAGACGCCATGCTGCGTGATGGGATTTCCTCCCGTCAGATTCATGGCTGTAAAAGGCCCTACACCCAATCCGAGGGCTCTCTGGATCATGGCATCCATTTGTTCCACTGTGGCGACTCCTTTTTCGACCAGAAGGGCACCGGCCAGGAAAATCCCTTCAAAGATAGGATCTATGGCATACCCGAACCGGCTTTTTACCTTGATGGGCGCCTTCCCGATCTGTTCATAAAAATTGAGCAGAAAATCGGTGATCTCCGGTGCCGTATTCTTTCCCGGAACGATCTCCACGATGATGCTGCGTTCTGCTGGAAAAAAGTAGTGGATGACCAGGCATCTCTCCTTGTTTTTTATCTCGTCAAAGATGATCTCAGGTTCCATGTGTGAAGAATTGGATGCAAAAATGGCTGTCTGGGGACAAACCTTCTCCAACTCGGCAAAAATCTTCCTTTTGATTCCCACATCCTCTGTGGCCGCTTCGATCACAAAATCGGCCCCTTGGAACTGGGTATAGTCGGTCGTCCAGGTCAGATTGGCGAGCATGGCATCCACGTCTTCCTTTGTAAAGGCACCGGATCTCACACCCCGGCCAAATTTTCCTTTCACCCGTGCTTCCCCCGACTTGAGAGCTTTTTCAGAGATGTCAACGACGACCACAGGAACGCCGAACTTATGAAACACTTTGCTGAAGTACAGGGCGATATCCGGTCCGATATTCCCAGATCCTACGACTCCTATTTTATGGATCGTCCGTCCCTTAAATTCCCATGCCATAACTTGCCTCCTTTGGAGTGAAAATCACTCAGCGATCGTATTCTTTGTTTTTGCTCTGTAACAATGTTTCCAGAATTATCCTGACGGATTTTCTCTATAGTATATAAACCTTCCCTATGTCAAGTCTTTTACAGGATGGGGGTGTCTCCTATCCGAAGAATATCGGACAATGGGAAAAATTGTATTTGCCTAATGTTCAGGATTCTGGGTAAAATCAATTAGGTTTCAGGAGAGGAGATATGGCAAAAATAAAGGTGAGTGTGGAAAGGATCGACGGTTATTGCAACCTTCCCATGCAGGTGGGGAATTATTTTTTCGTGGAAGATTCGAAGCTCACTGTTCCTGAGGGACAACATGTGTGTATCTGGGCCCTGCAGAGCATGATGCCGATCTTCCCCATTTTGGAAGAGAGAGACAAGCTCGCCGATGGGCACTGGGTGAAAAAAGTGAAAAACTTTTCGTGCCCGGATCCGGATGGTCTGGTCCAGTTCCGACTGGACGTCATCGAAGACGACAGGGGCTAATAAGGGGAAAAACCAATGATCCGTGTTGATTTAAGCAAATGTACAGGCTGCCAGCGGTGTGAAACAGCTTGTTCATTCGTGCATACAGGACGGATCAATAATCACCTCGCACGGATTAAAGTCCTGAATCTCTATGAGTCTGGATTGGACTCTCCCGTTGTGTGTGTCCAGTGTAAAGAACGTTATTGTATGCATTGCCCAGAGAATGCTTTGAGCTTAGGAAAGCACGGCCAGGTTATCGTTTCCCCCACTCTGTGTAAGTCCTGCGGGGTATGCGAGAAAGCGTGTCCCATGGGGGCACTCGAGATCTTCAATAAATTTGTCTATGTGTGTGATCTCTGCGGGGGAAAACCCAAATGTGTTGATGCGTGCACAGAAGGAGCCATAGTGTACGAACCCGAAAGTATCGAACACGTTTCCCTGGAAAAGATAAAAAAAGAGACGGCAAAAATGAATCCCAGTGAGAAGAGGCGCTTTTATACACAGACGATCGGGCTGAAGAGAAGAAAAAGGAGAGATGGGGCCCTTGCTTAAGTATGGATATGGTGGCCGTGTCCTCAGGGTGAACCTCTCTAGCAGGACATTCTTTGAGGAACCCCTCGATCCCTCCTGGATAAAGCCGGTGATCGGGGGGCGGGCTGCGAACACAAAAAGACTTTTTGAAGAGCTCAAACCCGAGTGCGATCCACTCGGCGAGGATAACATTCTTATCTTCGGAACAGGCCCTCTTACCGGTTCGCTCCTTCCGGCATCTGCCTACTACACGGTCACTGCCAAGTCTCCCCTGACTGGAATCCTGGGGGATTCTGCAGCAGGAGGACAGTTCGCGGCAGAGATGAAACAGACGGGATTCGATCAGATCATCATCACAGGTAAAGCGGACAGTCTCGTTTATCTTATGGTGACAGATTCGGGCGTTGAGTTTTTTGAATGCCCAGAGCTATCGGGCAAAACAATTGTGGAAACAACAGGAACGATCCGGCACAACAGGAAGGATTACTCCATCGAGGTTGCTGCCATCGGGCCTGCCGGTGAAAACCTGGTCCACTACGCAGCTATCGTTTCGAGCGGGAACAGAGTGAACGGCCGGACAGGAATGGGCGCTGTCATGGGATCAAAAAACCTGAAGGCTCTTGCAGTCAGAGGAACACACTCTGTCGAAATGGCCGAGCCCTTGGCGTTTTGCGATGCGTGCCGGAAAATCGAATCCGCCATCCTGGAGCACAACGAATATCCAAAGCGGTACGATTTGGGCACCACGATGCTGATGACAGATTTGAACGGCATCGGCATCCTCCCGACAAATCATTTCCAGGCGGGTGTGTGTCCTTATGTGGACAAGATCTCAGGGCAAACACTGGCTAAAACCTACAAGAAAAAGAACAAGGCCTGCTTCAACTGCAACCTGCACTGCTCCCGCTATTATGTGATGGATGATAAAGAGGCTGAAGGACCTGAGTTCGAAACGTTGTGCAGTTTTACCTCCCGGCTGGGGAGCCATGACCTCCCCTTTGCCCTGGAGATGAATGCCTATCTGAATCAGATGGGATTGGATTCTATCTCTACGGCTGAGGTCATTGGATGGATCATGGAGTGTCAGGACAGAGGTATCCTCCATCCCAAGGATTTGGATGGATTGGCAATCACCTGGGGGGAGATCGACAAGATTCGTGATGTTGTGGAAAAGATCACTTTTCGCCGCGGGATCGGTGACAGGCTCGCGGATGGAGCCACAAAACTGTCCAAGAGTTTTGGTGAAGAGGCGCAAAAACTGGTGATGCAGGTAAAGGGATTGGATGTGATCTGCGGCGACCCAAGGGGGATTAAAGCCTATGGACTCACATATGCTATCGCCTCAAGGGGAGCTGACCACCTTAGAGCAGAGCCTTACTTCGAGCTGACAAACAGAACAGAAGAGTCAAAACAACGATTCGGAACAGAAAAGGCCGCACAAAGGATGGAAGAAGAGGGAAAAGCTGCACTCGTCGTCTATTCGGAAAAGATAGCCCTCCTCACCGATTCTCTCACTATGTGCAAAAATATCGGCCTCTGTATGGATATCCTGAACCTGGAAAACGCTTCCCATCTTCTCCGGTCTGGAACTGGGATCGATTACTCTCCCGAAGAGTTGAAAATACTGTTAGGGGAAGCCATCCACACAGACTTCAAACTCAACCAACGGTTCGGCGTTAAAAAAGAGGACAACACCCTACCCGAGCGATTCCAGAAAGAGCCACTCAAGGAAGGGCCGACCAAAGGATCGACCGTGGATATTCAAAAAATGGTGGATGAGTATTACAAACTGCACGACTGGGATCCCCATTAGTCCGTGTGTTTTCAACTCAACGATTGACTTTTCCGAAAGAACAATTTTATAATTTGCCAACCGGACCAGCGCATAATAAGCAACACTTTCTTTTTATAACAAAAGTCCAAAAAGGCATTATTTATAGTTAATTTAAAAAAAGGAGGAGTTCTATGACCACAAAAAAAATATTACTAAGCGAAGATGATATCCCAAGACAATGGTACAACCTCGCCGCCGACCTCCCCTCGCCACTCCAGCCTCCCCTAGGTCCTGACGGCAATCCCATTTCTCCAGATATGCTTGCCCCCGTTTTCCCGATGAATCTTATCGAACAGGAAGTTAGTCCGGAACGCTGGATCGATATTCCCGGGGAGGTGCTCGATATCCTGTACAGATGGAGACCTACGCCACTGCGTCGCGCCGTTTACTTAGAACAACATCTCCAAACTCCTGCCCGTATCTACTATAAAGATGAGAGCCTAAGTCCTCCGGGCAGTCACAAACCGAACACATCCGTTGCGCAAGCCTGGTACAACAAGCAGTTCGGTATCGAGCGTCTCACAACGGAGACGGGCGCTGGCCAGTGGGGGAGTGCCCTCGCCTTTGCCTGCAAACTCCTTGGAATCGAATGCAAGGTTTACATGGTGAGAATTAGCTTCGACCAGAAACCCTACCGAAAGCTTATGATGCAGACCTGGGGCGCTGACTGTGTTTCAAGCCCGAGCGAAGAAACCAAAGCGGGTCGAGATATTCTGGAAAAGATGCCGGATACTTCCGGAAGCCTCGGGATAGCCATAAGCGAAGCCATCGAAGCCGCCGTGACGGATGAAACGGGTAAAACACGCTACTCCCTCGGCAGCGTTTTGAATCACGTCCTGCTCCATCAAACGATCATCGGCCTCGAGGCCAAAAAACAACTGGACTCTATTGGAGAGAAAAATCCTGATGTTGTCATCGGCTGTGCAGGAGGAGGAAGCAATTTTGCAGGGCTGGCCTTTCCGTATGTCTATGACAAGATCAACGGCGCCGACATCGAGATCATACCTACAGAGCCGGAAGCATGCCCGACAATGACTCGCGCCCATTTCGCTTATGATCATGGCGATACGGCTCGGATGACACCTCTGCTCCCCATGCACTCCCTCGGTCATACATTCGTCCCGCCGCCGATCCACGCTGGAGGCCTTCGTTACCATGGTATGGCTCCCCTTGTAAGCCAGGGGATCGTGGAAGGACTTTTAACGCCTCGAGCCTTCCATCAACTCAAATGTTACGAATCCGCAGTGTTGTGGGCACAAACGGAAGGAGCCATAACGGCACCCGAGACCAGCCATGCCGTAGCCTGTGCCATAGACGAAGCGATAAAGGCCAAAGAAGAGGGAAAAGAAAAAGTGATCCTGTTCAACTACAGCGGCCACGGACTCATGGATCTCACGGGCTATGAGAATTATTTTAGCGGCAAGCTGGTCGACTATTCGCTGCCCGACGAGGAGCTGGACAAATACCAAACAGCTCTCAAAGATCTTCCTAAACCTGAAATCAAAAAAACAGGCAAATGGTAAATCACAGGATCGAAATCCACGATCATATCCAGCAGCACTGTCGGATGTTAGGCCATAGGGTCTCCTTTGCGTACTGCCGGAAAATGAACAGTGCTCTCCCCTGCCGAAATACACTCGACTGCTGGAAGAATATCTTTGAAGTCGAAGAATTCATCCAGAATTTTTATTCCGAGGAAGAGATCGCTCTTTTTCTCGAGCCGCCTAAACCCAAGCTCGCTCAGATTTACGAGATCATGACAAAAGCGAAAAAACCATCACCAAAGAAGTAAACACAGGGATTATATCTACCGAATGGAGTGATGTTACCGAAGAGGCATTGTCTGCCCTGCCTGGAATCCAGTTTCAAACGCCAGCATGTTATTTTCAACATCTTTTTCCTTGCTGACAGATTCCAAAACATTTTTCAAGTCGTTAGGCTGAAAAGGTAACAAGCCACTGCCCGCTGAATATCCGATAAGTGCGATGTTGGCCGAACGCATGGACCCCATTTTTAGGGCGATCCCAGAGGCATCATAAGTCCTGAAAGTGATGTCTCTGTGATCAAGATGATCGAGAATTTTTGTATCGAATCGTTCGACTCTCGAAAGGTTCACGAAACAGAGACCCCCGTGGCGGAGGAATTTCAAGTTTCTGTAGGTTTCCATCTCATGGAAGGAGTAGAGGATATCTGCCGTGCCTGATCTGATCATCGGGCTCCTGTATGCGCCCAGTTTCACTTGGGCCGTCACAGAACCCCCGCGCTGGCTCATACCGTGCGTTTCTGATCCCATGACATCCAATCCGAGCCGGAGTCCAAGCTGAGAAAAAATCCGCATGGCGAAGAGAATCCCCTGCCCGCCAATACCTGCAAGAACGATCTGTATCTTCATTGTTTTATTGTGATCAAGTTTCGACGGGCACGATAGCTCCTCTCGAACAGACCTTCACACACACACCACAATCCACGCACAACGACCGGTCGATCTCTGCGATGTTTTTGTCCTCATTCATAAAAAGGGCCGGACACTCAAAATAATCCACACAGTAGCGGCAACCATTGCATTCCTCCGTAATAGTTACCTCTATTCTGCATTCTCGAACTCTATCCGGATAGTGGATTATACAGGGATGCCTGGCAACGATGACAGCGATCCCTCCATCCTCACTCGTCGTGTAATCTCTCGCCTCCTTCAAGAGCTGGACCATTCCCTCGATATCATAGGGATCTATGGTCCTTATCCACTTCACTCCGCATCCCTGGATCAAAGTTTCCAGCGGGATCTTCTGTCCCTCGGTTCCTTCGGCTGTCAAACCGATCCCCGGTGTGGGTTGCATTCCTGTCATAGCCGTTATTTCATTGTCCAAGAGCACAAGGATAAAACGGGCATTGTTGTAGACCGCATTGAGAAGTGAAGACGTTCCCGAATGATAGAATGTGGAATCCCCCATGGTGGCTACGATAGGAATGTCGTTATTATCCTGGTGATAGGCCTGATAGAATCCGCTGGCCAGAGTGATCCCTGCTCCCATATCGATGACTGTATCCACAGCCTGCAGGTTGAGTCCCAGTGTGTAACATCCGATATCACTGGGATAGATGGCTTTGGGAAGGGCACGCTTGATCGCAAAAAAAGCGGCACGCTCCGGACAGCCGGCACACAGTGTGGGCCGTCTCACCGGAAGCTCGAGTGCTGCGACAAGCTCTTCCAGCCGTTCATCCCTTCTTACCTCTTGATCTACAATTTCGAGCTTTTTCAACACACCCGACAGTACCTCTTGGATCACTTCTGGCGTGAGCTCTCCCTGGATCGGCACATGGCCTGTCAATCGTCCCCATACCTTGCTCTTGTCGAAAATCTGGGATTCTATGACAGAATCGGTCTCCTCAAGAATCAAAACCTTATGGTGCCGGTCAATAAAATCGGCGATCCGTTTCTGCGGCAATGGATAGGGTGTGCCGACCTTGAGGATGTTCACGGCCTTTTCGATATCGAGGTCTTCGAGGAGATCCTGAAGAACCGCAAAACTCACGCTGCACGTGATGATACCGAGAGGTCCCTCACGTTTAGACCCGACTTCATAATTCCACGTGTTGTCCTTTTCGAATCTCTCCTGGATCTGACTTAAGGTCTCGTTCAGCTTCTTATGGAGGATGAAACGGTACCTTGGTGTGGCTGCCCAGCGAGCGGGATCTTTTTCGAAATTCGCCGGCCTTTCGATCACCTCGGGAGGACAAAGTTCTACGCTTTGCTTCCCATGGGAAATCCTGATCGTCGGCCTCAGAAGCACAGGGATTCCATAGGTCTCCGAGAGTTCGAAGGCCTCCTTCACCATGTCTTTCGCCTCTTGAGGAGAAGAGGGGTCATACACGGGCACTTTGGCGAACACGGCGAAGAACCGGGAATCCTGTTCGGTCTGGGAGCTGTGAGGTCCCGGGTCGTCACAGCTAATGATGACCATCCCTCCGACAACACCCGTGTAGGCCGAACTCATGAGCGAATCCGCCGCAACATTCAATCCCACTTGTTTCATAGCGACAGCGGATCTTTTTCCCGCCCAACTGGCCGCCAGGGCATTGTCAAACGCAACCTTTTCATTGACCGACCATTCGATGTAGGTATCCGTCCCCAGCTCCTTTTTGAAGGCGACAGCGGCGGGCAGAATCTCAGAGCTTGGGGTTCCGGGATAGGAGGTCACGACATGACATCCCGCTTCGATGATACCTCTAGCTATGGCGACATTCCCCAATAAAACCCGGATGTCTTCGCCTTTTCCCATCTATCTATGGATACTTATGATATACTTTCTGGAGCACATCGATAAATTTTCGGTTCTGGTCCGGAGTGCCGATCGTCACACGAAAAAAGTGAGGTTGTCCGTACATCGCCAGAGGTCTGATGATAACTCCTTCCTTTTGCATGTCTTCGCTGATCTGTCGTGTATCCCTTTTGGCATTTATCGTCACAAAGTTGGTCTCGGAGGGGATATAATCCACAGACATCTTCTGAAGATTCTCATAGATAAAATCTTTTCCCGCTTCATTCATTTCCAGAGTATTTTTGACATGCTCTCTGTCATCCAGTGCTGCGGCAGCCCCGATCTGCGCAAACTTATTGACAGAAAAGGGTGGGCTCACCTTCCAGAGAGCTTCGAGAAATCCCTTTTTGCCCAAACAGTACCCGACACGAAATCCAGCCAATCCGTACAGTTTGGAGAACGTCCGCAATATCAGCACATTCCGTCCTTCTTCCACCAGCCCGATAGTTTCTGGATACCGTTCTTTATCGGCATATTCATAATAGGCCTCGTCACAGACCACAAGGACATCTTCCGGTACCCTATCCATGAAAGATGAAAACTGGTCCCGATCGATAGAAGTCCCTATCGGATTCATGGGAAGATCCAGGTAGACGATCTTTGTCTCTTCATCGACTTGATCCAGGATACGCTCGAGGTCGTGGCAATAGTCCTTTAAGGGGACCTCGATCAAACGGCTGTTCACGATCTGTGCCGTAATCTTTGCCATGATAAATCCGCATTCACTCATGATGATCTTGTCTTGAGGGTTCAGAAAGGCGATTCCGGTCAAGTAGATCAATTCTGTCGTGCCATTGCCAACGAAGATATTGCTGGGAGCCATGCCAAGGTATTTTCCCAATTTCTCCCGCAAAAGATAACAACTGTTATCTGGATAGCAGTTGCTCTCATGAAGCGAATTCTGAATAGCCTCGAGAGCCTTAGGAGAGGGGCCCAGGGGATTCTCATTAGATGCCATTTTACAGATATCACCCGCCGATCCAAGCTCTCTTCTCAGAACTTCGATCGGCTTCCCTGGTTCGTATTGTTCAACGTTAAAAACACAATCTTTGATCAATTTTTTCATAAGTTTAAATAATCAGAAAGATTTCCTTTCAGAAAAATTGTGAAAACAATGAGGGGATGGAGTGCGTTTAAAAAGGTCCATATGTAACAAGGGTAAGAAGAATTATGCCAGATTTAGAAAGAAAATTCGAGCACAAATTGTTATTTTTGACATCGTCTACGGCGTGTGCTATAAGTTTTTTTGCCTGAGGGAGGGCAGGACATGATCCGAAAAATCAGTCATCTCGGGATAGCGGTCAAAGACCTTGAGGAATCCATGAATTTCTACAGAGCAGTCCTGGGCCTCGATCCATCTGCGCCTATCACTGGAGGCAACGGCACTATCAGAGCCAGCATGATCAAGGTAGGAGACATACACCTCGAGCTCCTCCAACCCCTGGGGAGGGAAGGTATTATGGCTAAGTTTTTGGAAAAACGCGGAGAGGGATTCCACCACATCTGCTATGAAGTGGACGATCTCCATGAAGCTATCGCATCTATTAAAAACAGGGGAGTTGAGGTTCTCGGTGAGCCCATGGATGGTGTTGAGGGGCTGAGTATTTTTTTACACCCGCGTGACACACACGGCGTTCTCACAGAGCTCGTCGAGAAGGGAAAAAAAGAAAAGGTTTAAAACACGGACGGAAAACGGAGGAAACGTTATGAATTTTGAACTCACCGAAGAACAGAGTATGTTCCGTGATATGGCGCGGAAGTTTGCCGAAAAGGAGATCCTGCCCACCCTCAAAGAAAACATCCGTCAGGAACAATTCGACCCGAGTATCATCCAAAAGATGGCGGCACAGGGACTTCTCGCTCCTCATATGCCCGAGGAATATGGCGGTTTAAATTTGGATTACATCACTTCGGCCATTATCTGGGAATCTCTCTCGACAGCGAGCCTCGCGGTCACACAGGCCGCTATGAGCGGGCCTATACAGCCGGCAACAAACCTCCTGGATGCAGGCTCTGAAGAACAGAAAAAGAAATATCTCCCCGCCGTATGCAAGGGAGAAAAGATCATGAGTGGCGCAGTCGTCGAGCCCAATGCGGGGAGCGATTCCTCGATGATCGAAACAACAGCCGTGCGCAGTGGCGACCACTGGGTGATAAACGGTACGAAGATCTTCATCACCAACGGTGAACTGGCAGATATTGTGCTCTTTATTGCCCAGACAGATAAAAGCAAAGGGCTTAAGGGACTCGCGACTTTTATTGTCGAAAAGGGCACTCCCGGTTTCTCCTGCACGCCTCAGAAGGGGAAGATCAGCTGGCGTGCAGGGAGCGAGGGAACTCTGCGGTTCACTGACATGGAACTGCCTCTAGAAAACCAAGTGGGGGAAACGGGAAGAGCGCTGAGAGATGCCCTGCGGGGTATAGACACGGCTCGGCTGTTTTTGGCCGCCGGAGCTTTAGGTATAGCCCAAAGCTGTCTTGAGTCATGCATTAAATACGCACAGGAACGCGTTCAGTTCGGCAAACCCATCGGTGGGCATCAGTTGATCCAGGAGATCATCGCCGATATGGCCACCAGGATCGAGGCCGCCAGATGGCTCACCTACCGTGCCGCTGACCTAAAAACACGAGGGATCAGACACATCAAGGAGATGTCCTATGCCAAGTATTTTGCCACAGAAACTGCACTCTGGGTGGCTTCGCAGGCTGTAAAGATTCATGGCTCCTTCGGCACCATCGACGATTTCCCTGTGGGCCATCACTACCAGGATGCGATCACCGCTACCATTCTGGGCGGCACGGCCCAGATGCATCAATTGACAATAGGACAGCAGCTTTTGGAGATCCCGGCATTTAGATAAGATATAGAAAGAAAATAATTGGACTGCCTGAGTTTTAAAAAGTTGCAACATTGCTATAAATAGTTCAGGTGAGTGAGCTACAGGAAAAAGTCAAGAGAGTGAGACAAAAATTCGATGCAATCATCGTCGGGGCTGGACCGGCGGGTTGTATCTGTGGCTTGACACTTGCCAAGGCCGGCCTTGAGACACTGATTGTCGAGAGGGGCAAATTCCCCGGAGCAAAAAACATGTGGGGCGGGGCCTACTACGGTCCTCTCCTCCACGAAATATTCCCGGATTTCTGGGAAGAAGCTCCCGTTGAAAGATACATCCTCAGACGGAAATTCTCTTTCCTCACCAAAGACTCCTCATTGTCTATGGAGTTCAGTACTCAAAAATTCAGAGAAATTCCTTATAACGGATTCTCGGTACTCCGTGCCAAGTTTGACCAGTGGCTGGCATCCAAAGCCGAACAGGCAGGGGCTATTGTCGCCGGAGGACTTCAGGCCGATGACCTCCTCTGGGAAGGCACTCGAGTGTCAGGAATAATAGCCGGTGGTGATGAGATCCCCGCTAACGTTGTCGTGGCGTGTGACGGAGTGAATTCTTTACTGGCAGAAAAAGCGGGACTCAGGAAAAAACTCGGGCCAAAGTTTCTTAAACAGGGAGTGAAAGAAGTGATTGAGCTCCCGCGAGAGACCATCGAGCAGCGCTTTTTTCTTTCTGGCGACGAAGGCATCGCATGGGAATCGCTCGGCACCTTCACTCAAGATATCCCAGGAGGAGGATTTATCTACACCAATAAAGACAGTCTATCCGTGGGTATTGTTGTCCAACTCGATGCCCTGGCCGAGAAAAAAGTGAAGGCCAATGACCTTCTCGAGAGATTCAAACAACACCCAGAAATCGCGCCCTATCTGAGGGATGGAAAACTCGTCGAATATTCGGGCCATCTTATTCCTGTGGCGGGGAAGGCCATGATGCCCAAGCTCTATGGAGACGGCATACTCGTGGCAGGAGATGCAGCAGCCTTGACTCTTGTGACAGGACTAGCTTTGGAGGGAGCCAATCTCGCAGTGGCCTCAGGAATCGCAGCCGCTGAAACAGTGATCGCCGCAAAAAAAGGCGAGGACTTCACCGCAACTTCCCTTGCTTCTTATCAGGAAAATCTCGAGGAAAGTTTTGTACTTAAGGATATGGAGGTTTTCAAGAGGGCTCCTGAGTTCCTCGAAAATCCTCGCATCTATAAAGATTATCCTGAGATCGCCTGCGACTTGGCGCAAAAAATATTCACCAACGACGCAAAACCCAGAGAAAAACTGACTACACTTATCAAACAGGCGACCAAAGACAGAATTTCTTTTTTCCAGATTATACGGGACCTCTGGCAGATAAAAGGAGCACTATGAGCGCTATTAAAGTAGAGGATAAGCTGGCCGTTAACAAATTTGATATCGACGAGGATGTGCACATTCGCCTTGACGCCGAGAGATGTCAAGAGTGTGAAGACCACCCATGTTTATACGCTTGCCCGGCCGAGTGCTTCAAATGGACAGACGACCACATCACCTTTTCTTTTGAGGGTTGTTTGGAGTGCGGCAGTTGCCGGATCGTTTGTGAAACCGAAGCCTTAGATTGGACTCTGCCGAGAGGCGGGTTCGGAATATGCTTCCAGTACGGATGAGCCTATTCCTCTAGGACTCTTTGAAGCACGCATGAAATCGCTTATCATCTTCCTTGAGACCGTTGAATTCATGATATATATTAACAAGTTCTTTAATACAAGTAAGAAACAGTATAGATAGTGAAGAATCAAATTTATCCGATAAAATGAATATCGTTGTCTGCATAAAGAAAATACCAGACCCGGAGATCCCGCCAGCAAAGTTCAAGCTGGATAGTGAGGCCATGTATGTGTTGCCTCCTGAGGGAATACCGCCTGTGATCAATCCCTACGATGAACAGGCCGTTGAACTTGCCTTGCGCCTTAAAGAGACAAACGGAGACAAAGTGACTGTCCTCACAATAGATGAGGAGGCCTCCCCAACGATCGTCAAACATGCCCTTTCTATGGGTGCAGATGAAGGATATGTCCTCAGCGATAAGACCTTTAAGGGATCGGATAGCTTCTCCATCGCCTATATTTTGGCTCAGGCAATAAAAAAAATTAGTGGCATAGATCTCATCCTCTGTGGAAGGCAGGCTGCGGATTGGGATGAGGGCGTTGTGGGCTCTCTCATCGCCGAGACGCTTAAATATCCGCTCGTGACACTGGCCGGCTCCATCGAAGTCTCGGAAGAGACGTTAAAGGTGAGGCGTGTGCTCCTGGACGGTTATCAGGAATTCGCTGTTCCGATGCCGGCTGTTATTACTGTCAGTAATGAAGTGGGGAAGCCTCGGCTGCCTTCAGGATGGGGCATCATATCGGCAGCACGAAAAGAAGTCCCTGTGTGGGAT
>JASFPP010000003.1:0-60564 GCA_050115915.1 Candidatus Aminicenantota bacterium | reverse complement strand
ATTCTTTCTTTGTTGATGGTTCAGAGGGCAAGAGGCCGACCTTCTTCCGGATCTCGCGGTCCAGTTCTTCAGCGAGCTTGACTTTCTCCTTGAGGAGCTTTTTGACGTTCTCCTTTCCCTGGCCCAACCTTTCCCCCTTGTAGGAGTACCATGTTCCTGTTTTTTCGATTAAACCCACTTCTGCCCCACAATCGATTAAATCTCCCTCTTTGGAGATCCCCTCACCATAAATGATGTCGAACTGAGCGATCCGGAAGGGGGGAGCCATCTTGTTCTTCACGATTTTGACCTTCACCCTATTCCCGATGACCTTGTCCCCCTCCTTGAGTGTGGCCAGTCGTCGCACATCGATCCTCATCGAGGAATAGAATTTAAGCGCGCGGCCTCCTGTAGTGGTTTCAGGGCTTCCCAAGAAAAAGCCGATTTTTTCCCTGATCTGATTCACGAATATAAAACAGGTTTTCGAACGAGCGACGATCGCGGTCAGTTTCCTCAGGGCTTGGGACATAAGTCTTGCTTGAAGCCCCATGTGGGCATCGCCCATCTCGCCCTCGAGTTCTGCCTTAGGGACGAGCGCGGCCACAGAGTCCACAACGATGACGTCCACTGCACCGCTCCGCACGAGAACCTCAGCGATCTCCAGGGCCTGCTCCCCATAATCGGGCTGTGAAATAAGGAGGTTGTCCACATCCACGCCGACACTGGCTGCATAGGTCGGGTCCATGGCGTGTTCGGCATCGATAAAAGCTGCCTGACCCCCCTGCTTTTGGGCCTCTGCGATCACGTGGAGTCCCAGAGTGGTCTTCCCCGTTGCCTCGGGCCCGAAAACCTCGACAACCCGGCCACGCGGGAAGCCTCCTATCCCCAAGCTCAGGTCGAACGCTATCGATCCCGTGGGAATGGAGGCCACCTTGACAGCAGCCCCCTTCTGACCCATCTTCATGATGGCGCCCTTTCCGAACTGTTTCTCTATCTGAGAAAGGGCTGTTTCGATCGCCCTGATTCGGGAACCCTGTTTGTCCTCTCTATCCTCAGTCATGTTACCCTCCTTATTTCCTGCTGTAATGCGTTCACAAAAATGTCTTTTTCTTGATGGCTTTCTCTACAGGAAAACCTCCTTTTATTTGCTGTAATCGTAGAATCCTCTGCCTGACTTGCGGCCAAGGTATCCGGCATTCACCATTTTTTGCAGCAAGGGGCAGGGCCGGTATTTCGAATCCTTAAAACCCTCATAGAGGACATTCATGATATCCAGGCAGACATCCAGTCCGATGAGGTCAGCCAGGGCCAGGGGGCCCATCGGATGGTTCATTCCAAGCTTCATGACCTGATCGATGGCCTCTGCAGTCCCCACGCCTTCCATGAGGGCGTAGACCGCCTCATTGATCATTGGAATGAGAATCCGGTTTGCGATAAAGCCCGGATAGTCATTGGCTTCGACCGGGACCTTACCCAGAGCTTCAGCCAAACCCTTAACCGCATCATACGTCTCCTGGATTGTAGCGATCCCCTTGATCAACTCCACGAGAGTCATCAGCGGTACAGGGTTCATAAAATGCATCCCCATGAATTTTTCCGGCCGCTTGGTCAGAGCACCCAACTGGGTGATGGAGATGGATGATGTGTTCGATGCGAGGATCACCTCTGGAGCGAGAACCTCATCCACTGCCTTCAGGACTTTTGTCTTGACTCCCAGGTCTTCAAACACAGCTTCCACCACAAAATCAGACTCTCGGAGGTCCGAAAGGCATGTTGTGATCTTGATACGGCCCATGATGTCGTCCTTGTCCTCTTCGATCCTGCCCTTTTCCGCAAGTTTGGACAGGCTCTTATCCATAATTTTCAGGGACCGTTCCAAATATTTTTCTTCCAGATCGTTGAGCATGACCTTAAAGCCGGAAGTAGCCGCGACCTGAGCGATTCCTGTGCCCATCGTGCCCGATCCGATGATGCCAATTTTTTTAATGTCCATCCATCCGCTCCTCTCAGACAATCTCCACAGCCATGGCCACTGCGTCCCCTCCGCCCAAACAGAGGGAGGCGATTCCCTTTTTCAATCCCCTGTGCTTGAGCGCATAGATCAGGGTGACCAAAACCCTGCAGCCGCTGGCGCCGATAGGATGCCCCAAAGCTACGGCGCCGCCATGCACATTGACTTTTTCTCTGTCGAGCCCAAGCTCCTTGATAAGAACCACAAGCTGCGAGGAAAAGGCTTCGTTGATCTCGAAGAGATCCACATCTTCGATACCCCACCCCACATTGGCAAGCAGTTTTTCTATCGCTCCCTTCGGGGCGTACATGACCATTTTGGGTTCGAGCGCATTGTTGCTCGCCCCGACGATGCGGACCAGGGGTGTAAGACTTTTTTCTTTGACAACATCCTCAGAGGCGACAACCACAGCCGCTGCTCCATCATTAAGGCTGGAGGCATTCCCCGCTGTTACGGTCCCTTCTTTATTGAAGGCCGGCCGGAGTTTGGCCAGCTTCTCCAAGGTTGCATCCTTGCGCGGACCCTCGTCCACCGCAAAGACAACAGGATCTCCCCTGCGTTGGGGCACCTCCACAGGAACGATCTCCTCTTTGAGGTAGCCCTTTTCGATCGCATGGAGCGCCTTCTGGTGGCTGCTCACCGCATAGGCATCCTGTTCCTCTCGAGTAGCCCCGAATTTCTCAGCGATCACCTCGCCGGTCAACCCCATGTGCTGGTCGTCAAAAGCACACCAGAGCCCATCATAAATCATGGCATCCTTCATCTTGAGGTCCCCGAATTTGACTCCTTCGCGGACACCCCAGACCATGTGCGGGGCCTGGCTCATGCTCTCCATGCCACCGGCGACAACGATCTCATTCTTTTCCAGCCAAATGGAATCGGCAGCCAGCTCAACGGCTTTCAAACCGGAGCCACAGACCTTGTTGATGGCAAAGCTGTTCACGGTTGGAGGAATCCCCCCCTTCATCGATGCCTGTTTTGCAGGGGCCTGTCCCAACCCTGCAGACACGACATTTCCCATTATGACTTCCCCGACATCTTCACCAGAGACGCCCGCTCTTTGGAGCGCTTCCTGGATGGTCAAACCGCCCAGATCAGACGCCTTAAAACTCTTTAGGCTTCCCAAAAAACTGCCGATGGGCGTGCGCGCACCACCGACTACAAATACTTCTCTCAGATCACACATGTTTGATTCATCCTTTCACTTATGAAATCAATGCGAAAAACGCATTATGTATTTCAAAGGAAATTTATTTTTATCACAATTCATATAGTGTGTAAACCCACCTAAATTTGACGCCCTTTTGGTACCAATTTTCTCATTTCTTCCCCCCAATTTTTAAAATCCAACGAGGGAATGCCCTTAAAAATGCGGCCTGATCAAAAACACCCTCTCTGATTCTAGCCCAAAAAGGCGCTTCCTCTTCAGTTAGCCAGAGAAGAAAATCTCCACCCCAATACGGAAAAATGAAAAAACATTAAGAGAGTCCCGTGATCTCCCCCTTTGCAGTAACATCTATCTTCTCCGAAGCGGGGACTCTCGGCAAGCCGGGCATGGTCATGATATCGCCGCAATGGATCACCACAAATCCTGCACCGGAGCTGAGCGAAGCATCGGTTACAATCATGGTAAAGTCTTCGGGTCTCCCCAACAATTGATCGTCATCGGAAAGGGAGTATTGTGTTTTTGCGATACAGACCGGAAGATTCTGGAAACCGATACGCTCGATTTGTCTGATCCTCCGCCGGATCTTCCCCTCCATCGCCACCGATGCCGCGCCGAACATCTTTGTGGCAACGATTTCGATCTTTGCGATCAAAGGCATATCCAGAGGATAAAGGCATTGAAAATTGTGCGTGTCTTTGTCGATCGCCTGGATGACTTCCTCTGCCAGCGTCACTCCGCCCTGGCCTCCCTTACTAAAGACCTCACTTAAAGCTATACGCACGCCTTCTTTACGGCAGAGGTCCATAACTTTTTCGATCTCTTCATCTGTATCCGAGGAAAACCGGTTCAACGTCACCACAAAAGGAACACCAAAAAAACGAAGGTTCTCGATGTGTTTCTGCAGATTTGAAAATCCTTTCTCCAGGGCGGGGATATCGGCGGTTTCCAGGTCGTCTCTCTTCACGCCCCCGTGGTACTTGAGGGATCGAACAGTGGCCACCAGGACACATGCGTCCGGAGGGGGAAGCGGGCTCGTTCGCACCACGATATCGAAAAACTTGACCATTCCCAGGTCTGAACCGAATCCACATTCCGTGACCACATAGTCAGCAAGATCTAGAGCGAGGTCTGCGGCGATGACAGAACTCGTCCCGTGTGCAATATTGGCGAAAGGACCCCCATGGATGAATACAGGATTGCCTTCCGCTGTTTGAACCAAGTTGGGTTTCATGGCATCTTTCAGGAGGGCAGCCATGGCGCCATTGGCCTTCAACTCCCTGGCAAAAACAGGTTTTTTATCCGGAGAATACCCGACAAGGATATTCCCCAACCTTTCCTTCAAATCCGCCAAATCTTTAGACAAGCACAGGATGGCCATGACTTCAGAGGCTGCCGTTATGTCAAAACCTGTCTCCCTGGCGAGTCCACGAAGGGGACCTCCGATACCGATAACGACTTCTCTCAAAACCCGGTCATCCATATCCAGAACTCTCTTCCACGTGATGGTCCGGCTGTCTAAAAGTCCGCAGGCGCCATCAAAATGAATACGGTTATCCACCATCGCCGCTAGAAGATTGTGTGCGGAAGTGACCGCATGGAGGTCACCCGTAAAATGCAGGTTGATCTCATCCTGGGGCATCACACGCGCAGCACCCCCGCCGGTTGCGCCGCCTTTCATGCCAAAAACCGGGCCTAGAGATGGCTCTCTCAGGGAGGCAGTTGCTTTTTTCCCGAGCCGATTCAACGCATCTGCCAGGCCGATCGAGGTCGTGGTCTTGCCCTCTCCGGCAGGAGTGGGGGACATCGCTGTCACCAGAATGAGCTTCCCTTTTGCACTGCCTTCCCGGCGGATCCTATCTGGAAAGAGCTTGGCTTTGTACGCTCCATATTCCTCCAAATCTTCGGCTTCTATCCCTAATTTCGCTGCAATCTCTTCAATAGGTTTCATCTTGCTTGCCTCCTCCCACCTAGTTTACTCACCGGAACGCAAATTTACAAATCTTTCATAACCTGCTTCGAACACTCCGGATACAGCGCTCATACTCATCGATAAGCCCCCGATCCGCGAAGCTGAAATAGCAGTTGTTCCCGATGATGATATGATCCAGGACCTTGATCTGCATAATGTTCGTGGCGAAGACCAATTCTTTCGTGATCTCTCTGTCGCTTTCCGATGGCTCCGGATCGCCCGAGGGATGATTGTGCACAAATATGAGAGAAGAGGCACAATGCTGGACCGCGGCTTTGATCACCTCTCTCGGATAGACAGCACTGGTATCGACTGTACCCTCAAAAAACGTACGCTCCTCGAGGATATAGTTTTTAGCATCGAGAAAGAGGACTTTGAATTGCTCTGTTTTGGCATCTCTCAAAGAGTGATAGAGGTAATCGAAGACCTCTTTCGAAGAATGGCACACAGGCCGGTTCAACATTTTTTCCTTGAGAAAACGGCGGCTGACTTCCTGGACAAGCCGGATCCCGAAAACATTATGGGGGCCGATCCCGTTGATCTCCTGCAGCTCTGCCTCGTCCGCTTCGAGAACCCTCCTTAAAACTTTGAACCTCTCCATGGCCTCCTTGGCCTGCCTCTTACAATCCCGCCTCGGTGTCCCCAGGGTGAGCAAAAGCTCGATGATCTCATAATCTAAAAATCCTTGCAGTCCACCGATAAGAAATTTCTCTTTGAGGCGCTGCCGATGTCCCATCCCGGCGCTGTGAGATAAGCCCTTGTGATTCTGGGTGATCGTGTATGCTCTTTTTCTTTCGCTGTTTTGTTTTTTTCCGACAGCCATGGTCCTAAAGATAATAACGAACCGTGAGTCTCAAAATTCACACATCACAAAAAATAATGTCACATTTTGATGGCAGTCCAGTCACAGAAGTTTAGATTTTTTGGGAATAATTCAGGATTGAGATGGATTATCCGCGTGTTGAGGCTAAAACACCCATCCATTCACAAAAGTCGCGGCGGTGGCCCATTCATATCAACAGGAAGGTCAGTCTGTATCGGACGAAAAGAATTTGAGGCGGTCAATCCGATCGACCTCCTTGATCTTTTGCCTGAGTATGTAGATCAAAACACAAATGGAAAGCCACATCCACCCCAAAAAAACATAGATCCCGATGGCTTCTTTGATATCCTTGGGGGCGGGTTTGATCACCTCCTGTGTCTCTTCCGTTTCAGCTTGAGGATCCGGGATCTGTTCAGACTGTTGGGCCCACATCGATGTGCTCAGAAGTAAGCCTAAGAAAATCGTGCCCACAAGAACGATCAGGACAACTTTGTGGCGTGGCATCTTCATAGCAGGCTCCATACGGAAAAGATCAAGGCATAAGCCACGAACACATAGCCGAGGATCGTGATGATTTTCCCCTTCCTCTCTACGGGTCTGTTGTCGATAACCGGCAAGAAAAAAATCAAAAGACCGGCCAACAGCATCAGCAGCACAGCCACAGTATCTCCATTTAAAAACAATATCTTAGCCGGGACGATCTTCAACGTCTGGAACAAAAAGAGAAAATACCACTCGGGCTTGACACCCTCAGGAGCAGCCGCCATCAGATCGGCCTGTTTATCCAGTGAAGGGGGGAGCAGGACCGCCATGGAAAAAAGGATCCCGATGAGGACGAGCCAGACGACCACTTCTCGATAGACAAAATTCGGCCAAAAGGGAATGGTGGGCACATTTTCGCCCCGGGTCTCGGCTTCTAAGGGGACGCTCATTCCTTTCTTCTGGATGAGGTACACATGAATGGCAAGCAGGATCAACATAAAGATAGGAAGGATCGAGACATGTATCCCGAAGAAGCGCGTTATGGTATCCCCGGTCACATCCTCGCCGCCACGAAGAAGTTTGGTCACCCAAACGCCCACGACAGGTATGGAGCGGGGGATATCCGTTCCCACTTTGGTCGCTGATAGTGAAAGGTCATCCCAGGGTAAAAGATAACCCGTAAAACCGAAGAACAGGGAACAGGCAAGGAGAAAAACTCCGCTCATCCACGTGATCTCTCTCGGTTTACGGTAGGATTTGGTGAGCCAGATGCTGATAAGATGGATAAACACAAATATGATCATGAAGGTGGCCGACCAGCTGTGGACCGACCGGATGATCCATCCCAAGGGAACTTCTGTCATGATCCTGGCCACACTGGCGTTGGCCTCATCCAGGGTAGGCTTGTAGTACAAAATGAGCATGAATCCCGTAACAACCTGGATGACGAAAAATACGAGGATGGCGCTGCCTGTATAGTACCATAGGGAGTGTTTGTGCTGGGGAACAGGTTTATCCTTGAGAAACTGTGTGATCGCCGCGAGGCCGAAGCGGTCATCGAGCCATGCGGCCAGTTCTTTGCCCCAATTTCTCATGATCATTCCACATCCTCCCTTTTTATAATCAGGTCCGGCGCTGCGATCTCTACGACGAGACGGCGCAGGGGGCGGGGAGGGGGGCCGCTGATGTTCGTTCCGTACTCATCGTACCAGCCATCATGACAGGCACAGAAAAATTTTTTCTCCCCGGGGATGTAGGTCACGTTGCAGTCCAGATGCGTACACACGCCCACAAACGCAAGGTATGTCCCATCATCGTTCTTTTTGAGGAGGCCCGGTTTGCTTCCCCAGGGAAAATTTTTGACAGACCCGGGCGCCATCCCTTCATACTCGGAGAATGGGAGAATGACTTCATCCGGTTCCCTGTAGGGCGGGATGATGAATTTAACGACCGGATAGATAAAGGTGGCCAACAGGGCTGTGATCCAGCCGCCGAATAGCCCATTCAAAAATTGACGTCTCGTAAAAAGTGAGTGTTTCAGTTTCATCGTTTAAACAGCATAAGTCTTTTTATTTTCTCGACGACAAGCGTTCGTCGGAGTGCTTCGATGCCATCGGCAGGGCGCACGTCCTTAGGGCAAACCTCATTACATTTGAAGATCGTGTGACAGCCCCATGCTCCTCCTTCTGTGTTCACCCGCGATAAGTTCTTATAAGGCCTCCTATCCCTGGGGTCTTTGACAAACCTGTAAAGCTTGGCCAGGGCAGCAGGACCCAAATAGTTTTCTCTTTTCGAAACAACCGGACAAGCGCTGTAGCAGCATCCGCAGAGAATGCAAGTAACATACTGGAATATTCTGTCGATTTTTTCATCATCGATCCGGTGTCCCTTCTCGGGGATTTCACCCTCAGAATGGAGGAAAGGTTCGATCTTCGTGAGTGCCTCCCAGAAAGGATCCAGGTCGACCACCAAATCTTTCTGGATCTCCAGGTTCGGAAGGGGCTCGATGACAATCTTTGTGGAATCGAGAGACTGGAGGTCTGTCCGGCAGGCCAGGTCGAACCGGCCGTTGATCACCATAGCGCAAGATCCGCATATGGCTTCACGGCAGCTGTATCGAAACGACAGGCTGCAATCCTGGACGTTTCTGATCTCCATCAGGGCTTCGAGCACAGATTTGGATTCCTCTATCTCATAAAGATATTCTTGAAAGTACGGGTAGTCATCTTGACGCGGATCGAACCGGAGTACTTTAATCTGATATTTCATCTCAATACTTTCTCTCGACAGGCTCATACGTACCGATGGCTACATCTTTGTAACTGATGTGCGGTTTTCCCTCTTTCCACGTAATCAAAGTGTGTTTGAGCCAATTGTCATCGTCGCGCTTCTCAAAATCGCACCGGTAGTGAGAGCCCCTCGTTTCTTGCCTGTTCAATGCCCCCAGAGTAATCACTTCGGCCAGGTCGAGCATCGACTCGTATTCGATGATGTTCACAAGTTCCTGGCTGAACCTCAAACAGGGCCCGGATATGTACACATGCTCATAGGCTTCTCTCAGTTCTTGGATCGTGGCGAGGCACTCGGCGAGCTCGCCTTTATTCCGGAACAGACCGACTTTTTCGTTCATGAGCGCTTTCAGCCGGTCCATCAAGACATAAAATTTTTCGCCCGAATCGCGTCCTCTCCAAACCTCCACTCTTTTTTTGAACCGAACGGCTGCATCGAGAAGCTCCTTCTCAGCCACCTCTGCACTGCCGGATCCCTTTACATACTCGGAAACCGATTTTCCTGCGATCTTGCCGAACACGACTGTTTCCAACAGGGAGTTCCCGCCCAGCCGATTGGCCCCATGCACGCTCACACACGCACACTCTCCCGCCGCATAGAATCCCTCCACGATGGAAGCGCAATCCTTACCGACATCAATCCCTCCCATGGAATAGTGCTGGGCGGGCTGTATGGGAATCGGTGTATCGATCGGGTCGAGACCTCCAAAATTTATGCAGATCTCCCGGATACCGGGAAGCCTCTTTTTGATCTTCGCACCCCCCAGATGTCTCAGATCCAGGTGCACGTACTGGCCTTCAAATCCATTGCCCTTATCGATCTCCATTTGAATGGCCCGCGCAACGATATCCCTGGGAGAGAGCTCCATGGAGTGGGGGGCATAGTCTTCCATGAACCTCCGGCCCTTGTTGTTAGCCAGGTAGCCGCCTTCTCCCCGGGCTCCTTCTGTGATGAGGATGTTTTTCCCGATAAGCGATGTGGGGTGGAATTGGACAAACTCCAGGTCTTTGAGAGGAACGCCGGCACGGTAGGCCGCACCGATTCCGCTCCCGTGATTGATAAAGGCATTGGTGGTTTTCCTGTAGACGCGGCCATAGCCTCCTGTGGCAAAAACAACAGCTTTAGCCTGGATCGGCAGAAACTCTGCTTTATCAAGATCATAGACAACAACTCCCAGACATCGTCCATCCTTCACAACGAGCTGTGTCACAAGCCATTCATTGTAAAACCGGACATTCTGGCGCACGGATTGTTCATAGAGTGTGTGCAGGATCACAAGGCCGGTCCTGTCCGCAGCATAACATGTTCTAGGAAATCCCGCTCCTCCAAAAGGCCTCTGGGCTATGACTCCACCGGGAAACCGGCTGAACGGAACTCCCACGTGTTCCAGCTCATAAATCGTGGGGATCGCCTCCTGGCACAAAAGTTCTGCCGTATCCTGGTCGGCGAGATAATCACTTCCTTTGATCGTGTCAAACGCGTGTTTCTCCCAGCTGTCTTCTTTTCCATCGGGATTGTTCCCCAGGGCCGCATTGATCCCCCCCTGGGCAGCCACAGAATGAGAGCGTAGAGGGTGGACCTTGGAGATCACGGCCACAGAAAGATTGGGATCGCTGGACAGGGCAGCTGAAAGCCCGGCCAGCCCACCCCCGACGATCAGGATGTCATGACTCAGCATTCAGTAATTCCTGGTGAAATAGATTGCAAGGAGCAGGGCACTCAACACTACTCCTGAGATTGTAAAGATCCAGAAAAGCAATTTTTCTTTTTTCACACCTAAATCGATGATCACGGTCCTCAGCCCGTACAGAGCATGAAAAACAATCGAAATGATTAAAATGGTGTCTGTCAAGGGATTTGTATGGAGCACCAATGCCCAATCCGGTTTCTGCTCCTTAGTCATCAAGAAAAAGGACGTCAAAAACTTAATCCCTAGAAGAGCGATGAGCAAAAGACCCGAAACTCGATGAAAGACCCACACGAACATATCATCCTCTCCTTTTCTATGGAGGATATATTAAAATAAAGTCCTTCCCAATTGTCAAGGACATCCCGATTTTATGAATAATTCAGACGGGAGATGAATTATTCAGGTTATTTGATGCCGTAAGTTTTTATCTTATAGCTCAAAATCCTCTCAGTAACGCCAAGGGTTCGGGCTGTTTTGCTCTTAATCCCTCCATTCAACCGAAGTGCCCGTCGGATCTCATTTTTTTCAAGTTTTTCAACTTTTTCGGGAAGAGTAAGCCCCTCGAATGCCAGATCATTCTCAAGGGGCTCCTTAAGAAAAACCGGGAGATCACTCCGTGTGATAAAACTCCCATCGCAGAAAACAACAGCCCGCTCGATAACATTCTCCAACTCTCGGATGTTCCCTGGGTACACATATTGAACAAGATCATTCATCGCTTCTGCCGTTATCCCTTCGATGACCTTCTCCTCTCTGCTGCTGTATACCCTCACAAAATGGTCCACAAGAGGAGGAATGTCCTCTTTCCTCTCACGAAGGGGAGGGACGTGGATACGTATCACATTCAACCTGTAGTAAAGATCGGGACGGAATTTTTCCTCTTTCACGACCTTCTCTAAATCCCTGTTCGTTGCGGCCAATATACGGACATCTGCGTTTATGGGCTGAGAAGATCCCAATCGGTAGAATTCCTTCTCCTGAAGCACGCGCAGGAGTTTCACCTGGAGCTGGAGGGGAAGGTCTCCGATCTCATCCAAGAATAAGGTTCCCCCTGAAGCGGCCTCGAACTTTCCGATCTTCCGTTCATGTGCCCCTGTAAAAGAACCTTTTTCTGCACCGAAGAGCTCACTTTCTATCAAGGTCTCAGGAAGAGAGGTGATATTCACGGGCAAAAAAGTTCCGTTTTTCCTTCTCGAAGCATAGTGGATAGCCTTGGCTACAAAGTCTTTACCCGTTCCCGTCTCCCCAGAAATGAGTACTGTGGCGTCACTCTGTGAGGCCTTATTGACCAAGCGGGCCACCTCTTCCATCTTTGCCGATGAAAACACAAAATTTTTCGCACTGAATCTCTCCTCTAATCTGCTCCTCAGAGTGGCGACTTCTTTTTGGAGTTTTTGCCTCTCCAGAGCCCTTTCGATCACCAGCAGAAAGCTCTTAAAATCTATGGGCTTAACGATATAGTCATACGCCCCTTGTCTCATGGCCTCGACCGCGTTCTCGATGTTTCCAAAAGCGGTCACCATGACTGGAGTGATCAAAGGATTTTTTCCCAATAGAGCCTGGATGACATCTAATCCCGTCTCATCCTCCAGCTGGAAATCTACGATGACGACAGCGATCGGATGATCGGCGATAACATCCAAGGATTCCTGTTTATTTTCAGCTTCAAAAACAGCGAAGCCTTCCCCCTCCAGATTCTCCTTGATGAGTTTGCGTTGTAAAGGATCATCTTCCACGACCAATAGATTCGCCTTGCTCATATCACCCTCCAGGAATACGGATAGTAAAAGTTGTGCCCTCTTGGATTCTGCTAACAAGATCGAGTTCGCCCCCGTGGGCCTCAACAATTTTTCTCGTGAGATAAAGGCCAATCCCCATCCCCCCTTTTTTCGTGGAAAAGAAGGGCTCGAAGACCCGGGCCTTTTCTTTGTCATCCATCCCTTTGCCCGAATCTTTGATCGAAATGAAGATCTTTTTTTTCTCTCGTTTGACCGATATGTCCACTTCGCCTCCATCTGTCGCCTCGATCGCATTCTTGACTATGTTGTGGATGGCCCGGTTCAAAAGAACTCTGTCGGCAAAAAGGATTACAGGAGAGTCCACAGAGCAACGGATTTCAACATTGCGTTCTTCGGCGGTTTTTTTCAAAGCGTTCAGGACAGATTCGATCTCCTCCTCCAGGGAAAAAAAATCCTTGCTGAGCTCGATAGGCTTCAGTGAAGAAGAGAACTGGTCGACAATCCTCGAGATCTTTACGACCTCTTCTCTGCCTGAAACAATGGCCTCAGGATCTGAGGAGTGTCCCTTTTTCATGAGCAATTCAAAAAGCAGGGAAAGGCTGTTGAGAGGATTTTTGATCTCATGGGCCACACCGGACATCAATGCCGAGATTTCTCTGTACCGCTCCTTCTGCCTTTTTTCCTCTTCCAACTCGCTTTTTTTATCCATGTAATGGGTCTGTATCTGATAGAGCCCGATGGAAAAAACAATCCCAACGAGAATGATCAGTCCAAAGACCAGATAGAAGTTTCTCCGGGAGTGAGCCATCATCTCCTGAAGGGCAATCAGAGAATATCCCATGTAAAGGTAGTAGGTCTCGCCATTTGGCAATGTAAACGAAGAAAAAGAGTTGAAGATCTTTCCCGCAGGAGAATCGATGATCCAGGAGCTTTGGGATTGCATGGATTCCATGGATATCGGGAGATATCCCTCGAATTGAGATTTCCATCCCAGGATCTCTCTGCTCTCGTTAAACAGAGCTATGTAATAGATGTTCTCTTCATCAGAATAAAGGTCAAAAACTTTCTCGGCATTATAATTCTCACTCAATAAATGAGAAAAATTCACCTTGAGGATCTCGGCGGACGCCCTCAGTTGCTCCTCGACCAAGAACTCGACCTTATTTTTAATGTAGTTTCGGTTCAGGGATGAAAAGGCGAAAAAAATAACAACAAATCCCACAACCGGAAGGTAAAAGAAAAGCAGGTAGTTTTTTTTCCTCAAAATTTCTTGATGCCCTTGCCTCTCCTCCGGCCTTTTCTGCCCGACTGACCTCCCCCCCGCCAATTGGGAAATCCGTGCTTATCCCGGAGAACGAGAGTTTGACCCTTGAACTGCACTTCTCGGGCAATGATGTTCATTTTCTTCCCATCGGTCGTGTAGAAAGATCCGATGACCGCCAAGCCCTCTCCCTTGTGGAAATCATGCTCGAAAAACCAGGCAGGGCTCACCTCCACGTTATAGAGGATGTGCGTGCCCTTTTCTTCGAGTTTTAGGATTAAAAATGGGGCCGAATCGCTGTATCGGGGCTCCATGACGATCTCCTGGATCGTTCCCTCCACCCGTCTTTCGCTGTCGACGTTGTAAAAATGCTGGGGCGTCTGAGCGAAAGAAAAACCGGCAGCTAAACCAAAAACCAAAAGAGACAAAACACACGTTCTCTTTCTCATTTTTGCTCTCCATAAAAATGGTCCCAGGTAAATCCCACACTCAAATAATTTCCCTTCCAGTCGTAATAGGGATCATTAGAACTATTAACCACATAGGAATAGGCCAAGAACAGCGTTATCTTAGCAAAAGTCTTCTTCACGCTCACTCCCCATTGACTGCGCTGGTCATTGCGGGTGACACCGATTGGCTCCCCATCCAGGCTCAGGCTCTCTATCCCTGGAAATTCCTTATCTGTAAAAGTAAAATCCACCTTCATATCCATGTTCCAGGGCAAAAGAAATGACAGCTGGCTGCCAATTTGGATCCCGCTCCAGGAGAACCGGTCGTAGGAAGGATTTTCGACCATGTAGAACTCTTCGACAAAATCGAAGGGATTTTCGCCCGAAAGAATCCACTGTTTCATGCCAGTCAGGTTTATCCCGATCTTGTCCCCGATTCCCTGGGCGAGTAAAACACCCGTAGAAAGAACCTGTATCCCCTCTCCTCCTTCCTGTTGATAGGAAACTGGGGCATCAATGTTATTATAGACATTCCCCATCCCAGCATGTTTTCCTCTTCCTTTTCCTCCTGGAAAAGAGGGGAAATCCACATTAGCCGCTGTTTCAGTCGTTTGGTAAGGCTCAAAAAAGTATTTATAGCCCCAATTCATTTCCGCTTTGAGTGTCGTTTTTGATGGAAAATATTTGTCCGCTGAGATAAATAACGAATGACTCAAGAAATTAAAAATCGAAGTTCTGTAGCTTTTATACTCAAAAGTATAGCTGGATTTCAAAATGGACGTCTGACTGAGGTAACTCTTCAGGGCGACATGGCCATTCAGGGAAAAATAATTGTAATCGCTATAATCGGATTTATAAAAATATCCCCGTCCGAGAAGGGAGAAGTACAATGCGGATTTTGCGCTCAGGAGCCATAGATAATCCAGACCCAAATCCTGGCTGTAATAGGCGATATCGGAATTCTCGTACAGATGGGAATACTCGCCAAAAGCAAAAAGAGACAATCGCGCAAAATCCTTATCTATAGAAAAGCTTAAATTGGAGAGATGATCCGCCTCGGGGTAGGTATTCTGGAAAAGGTTGTCCGTCACGTTCTGGAAGAGAGACAAGGATACAGTGTCAGAACGCACGATGCCAGCCAAGGCCAGGATCAGCAGTTGTGTTAACATTATTTTTTTCATCGTTCCACCGTTATAGGGGAAAAAGAGGTGCTCCCTCTTTTTCCCCTGAAAAAACGCTTCGATCTCTCTATCCTTTTAGCGTTTTCCGCCTCTGCGGCCATTTCCCTTGGGGCCTGTTAAATCACAAACACCGCTGCCCGATCCTGGTCTGTTCTGTCTGAAAGACTGATTGCTCCAGCTGTTTCCCCCACGGAATTCGTTTTTATTACCGAACCCGTTTCCTGAATTCTGATTTCGGTTTCCATTCCAGTTTCCGTTTCCGTTTCCGCTTTGGCCTCCATTACCTTTCTTGAATTGGTTTCCCGTCCCATCCTTGGGTTTGGTCCAATCCGGGTCCTGTCCATTGGGGATCCCGTCATTGTCATGGTCACGCAATCCGTCACAGATACCGTCTCCGTTCTCATCCACAAACAGCATCCGGTTCTGGTACTGAAATTTGCTTTGGGGTTTCGCCTTGACATTAACCTGGTTGCGATCTCTCACTTGACCTGGGTCATCAGCAAAAACGACACCTCCTGCCAGGATCAATACGGTCCCGATTAGGGCAAAAAATAATTTCACTCTCATTTTAACCTCCTTGATGAGTGTTAGGCAAGTCATTAAGCAAATCCCGTGCCATATGTATATCTTGTTGATAATAAAATAGATAACCAATATTTGCTTCATCTGATGCTAACAATTTTGTCAGACAACCTACAAAATTGTCGTTTTTACACCCAAAAATCCCCATATTTACTCAACCTTTTTGAATCTTAAATTTGAAATTTATTCGGGCAATCGGGACCGAAAATAAATCTTTTCAGGTCTTTTTGATTTCAGAATTCTTACGCATAAATTTTGGAAGAAAAAAAAACATTTTTGCGTCTAATTGGGTGTAATATATCTATTATCTAGTAGGAGATGCTTATAAGGAGAGGAAATATGACTAAAACTCATCTGACAGTGGGAGTTGCACTCATTTTATTTCTGATCGGCTCTGCGGGAGCTTTTGATGTGGATGTGACGGGCGACTGGGAGATGACCATGGAGTCACCCAGAGGGGGGGAGATGACTCGCGCCGTACATTTCGAGCAGGATGGAGAAAAGATCACCGTGACCATGGAAAGCCGTAGAGGCGATGAGGTGACCGCTGAAGGGACGATCAAGGGAAACGCAATCAAATGGACCGTCTCCAGAGAAACGCCCCGGGGTTCAATGACGCTGGTCTACAAAGGAACCGTTGATGGCGACACGATGAGCGGCACCGTCGAATTTGGAGACTACGGCAGCGGGGACTGGACAGCCAAACGCAAATAAGTTTTTAGAACCTTTCCAATTTTTTTCGCTACTGTCCGAATTCGTCTGTACAATCCTATCAAATAAATCTTCAATCGATTACAATAGAAAACTGCAAGAGGAAACGATGATTTAGAACGAAGGGGAAGATATTCTTCTTTTCTCCGTCTAAAGAGTGTGGGAGGCGAAGAAGAATGATAACGCTCCATGGACGAAAAAGACCTGATCGCAAAAAGCCAGGCCGGTAACGAAGAGGCCTATAGCGTTCTCGTGGAGAGATACAAGATAAAGGTGTTTAACATGGCATACAGCATGACGCTCAACCGGGAAGTCGCAGATGACCTCGCCCAAGAGGTCTTCATCAAGGCCTATTATGCTCTTCCCAAGTTCAAGGGAAAGGCGGCCTTCAGCACTTGGATCCACCAGATCACCGTGAACCATACCAGGGACTATTTAAGAAAAACTTCACGAATGAGACAGGTGAGCTTTGAAGAAACTAAAGGCGAACATTCGATTCATGAGGATGAGATAGAGAGACGAGAGAGAGAAGAAGAATTTGCATGGAGGAAAAGGATCGTGCATGAAACCTTGGCCACACTGCCTCAAAAATACCGGATCATTCTCTCGCTGCGAGAGATCCAGGGGCTTCCCTATGAGGAGATCTCTCGTGTGCTCAATATTTCTCCGGGAACTGTGGACTCCAGGCTCCACAGAGCCAGGAAAATGTTGAAAAAAAAGATCACACCTTTCTTAGAAAAGGAAGGAGGACCAGAAAGATGAACTGTAAAAAGGCTGAAAAGTTTTTCCTCAGAGCTCAAGATGGGCTTTTAAACGAGGCGGAGACCAAGGAGCTCGGGGAACACATAGAAAATTGTCCTCTTTGTCAAAAAAACAGAGAAGAATACCAAAATATCTTCGATGTTCTCAAAAAAACGGAGTTTCCCGAACCCAAACCCTACTTCTGGGAGCGTCTGCAACCCAGATTAAACAAACAAATCACCTTCGAACCTTGGCAGGTATGGAAACAATGGGGGTTGCGAGCCATTCCGTTGTCTCTGATTCTCGTTCTGTTCCTGGCTTCTGCCATCCTCATTCTCGGGCCTCAGCCCAACGAAGAATTCAGTCAGTCGGGCGTCTTGCTTTTTGAGGACACAAGCTCTCTCCAAGACACTGGGACTATCCTAGACCAAGAGGGCGTTGAAGATAAAAACATGATGCTAATCTTTGCCTCACTCGATGAACAGTCCGGTTCAAGGAGACAACTCCCATGAAAAACAACTATAAACTTTGGATCATTCTGTCGCTGATCGTCGTCTTTATAGCGGGTGCGATCTGCGGAGTTTTAATCGATAAAAACATGCTGAATAAGCGAAGGCACGACTCACGCAGGCATAGCTCCACGCGTTTCCCCACACTCGAAATGATGGCCAAGGAATTGTCGCTCTCCGACGAACAGCAAGCGCAGATCAGAGAGATCTTCCATAACAATGAAGAACGTTTTAAAGGCTTGAGAAAAGACATGGACAAGCGCTTAAAGGATATCCGGAAACAATTGCTCATAGACATCCAATCTGTGCTCTCAGAGGATCAAAAAACCAAATTCGATGCTATGATCGAAAAATACAGAGCTCAACGAAAAAAAGAGTATGAGGAGAGGAAGCGGCATTCGAAAAAATCCAATAGGGATTGAGGAACGGCTTAAAAAAAACAAACAGATCGTTGGAAACATCGACTCCCTTTATCCAGCCCGAAAGGCATCCAAGCTTGACCCTATCGAAGCATTGAGGTACGAATAATAAAAGACGTTAGAGATCGTGATGTAATCATAGATAACGTATTGGAGGACAAAGATGTTTAAACGAACAAAAGTGACGATGGCACTGTTACTACTGATTACGGGGATGACTTTATATGGTCAGGAGGAAAATCCGGGTGTCTCCCTTTCACTCAAAGATTGCATAGCAAAGGCCATGGAAAACAACCTCGGACTGGCTGTGGCGGTTTTAACTCCGCAACTCAGAGACATCGGTGTATCACAGGCCAAGGAAAAATACTTGCCTTCCCTAAGCTTGAACTTTAGCCGAAGAGATACACAACAGGCGTCTTACTCCTTCCTCGATGCGGCAGATATCCTCAAGTCTGTCAGTAACGCCTATACTGCACAATTGCAGCAAAATATTCCAGGTGGTGGAAATTTTACCATATCACTCGATTCATCGAAATACGACACGAACAGGACAGGAATCACGATCAATCCCAGCTACCGCAGTACACTGACTTTCAACCTTACCCAGCCATTGCTAAGAAATTTCGGTTTCATGGCCTCCAATAGAGAGATTATCATAGCCGAAACCAACCTCCTGATCTCAGAGAAAGATTTAAAAAGATCCCTGCAGACGACGGTGTACGATGTGGAGCAAGCCTACTGGAATCTCGTCTTTGCCATCGAAAACTTGAAGGTCTCCCGGCAATCCTTGAGATTAGCCCAGGATCTTCTGGAGAAGAACCGGCGGGGCGTTGAGGTTGGCACACTAGCCCCTATCGAGATCATTACTGCGGAGGCCCAGGTAGCCCAACGAGAGGCCGATATCCTGGCTGCGGAAGCCCAGGTCAGGAACAACGAGGATAGGCTGAAGCAGGTGATCAACCTTGCCGCAGACACAGACAATGCGGATTCTCTCCAAATCATTCCACTTGAAGAACCGTCTTTCGAAAAAGTCGAAATCAGCCTGGAACAGGCTTTGACCACAGCTTTGCTAAACCGGCCTGACCTCGAATCCAGGCGGCTCGGCATTCAGAATTACGAGCTCAACATGAGTTATGCCAAGAATCAGATGCTTCCTGGTTTGAACCTGAATGCATCTTATTGGAGTCCTGGTGTCTCGGGGGATCAGCTAATTCTTGATCCTAGAGACCCTTTCGGACCCCCTATCGGGTCGATCCCGGGCGGCCAATCACAGGCATTCAAGGATGTATTTGGCTTTACGTATAAAAACTGGCAGGTGGGTCTCACCCTGGATTTTCCACTCAACTCCATCGTATCCCGCGCGGCCTACGCCCAAGCCAGAGTCGATCTGGAACAGGCAAAGCTCCAGCTCAAGGAACAGGAGCAGCAGATCTATACAGACCTGAAGATCGCTGTGAGAGCAGTGGAAACGAATTTTAAACGCATCCAGGCACTTAGGATTGCCAGAGAATTGGCAGAAAAACAACTGGAGGCTGAGGAAGAAAAACTCAAAGTCGGACTCACAACCAACTATTTTGTGCTCCAGTACCAGAGGGATCTGGCCAATGCGCGCTCCCAGGAGATCCAGGCCATAATCGATTACATCCTCTCCGTTGCCGCTTTAAACAGAGATATGGGCATAAGCCTCGACGAGAACAACATCCAGATCTCTGGATTATGGAATAAATAACAAGGAATAAAGGGGAAGATCTTCAAGCTTAAAAACAGAACTTAAGCTTCCCTCAAAGACGGGTTTATCTTATAATATTTCATTTACTAGAAGTGTAAAGATGAGATTTAGAGCCATTTGCCTTGTAGCCACACTCTTTCTCTGCCCCTCATTCCTGATGTCCCGAAGCGCTAACCGCCCTACTCCTAAACACATTGCTGATCCCGCCTCCTATAGAGTCATCGTTCCTCCCTTTGAAAGCGCCCCGAAAATAGACGGAAAGCTGGATGATCCCTTCTGGGAAAGTGCAGCGATTCTCGATAACTTTACGCAATATGAACCTGTGGAAGGGATCGAACCCACCGAACGGACGGTTGCCTACATCGGTTATGACCAGAACAACCTCTACATCGGCGTGCGCTGTTATGACTCCGATCCCAAAGCTGTAAGGGCTTGTCTCACTCAGAGAGACAAAGTTATGGGAGACGACGAGGTCACCATCTACCTGGATACATTCAACGATAAAAAGCGGGCCTTCGCTTTTCTGGTCAATCCCTGCGGTGTGCAATCTGACGGCATCTATGTCGAATCCGGCGGAGGGCGAAGGGGCCGTGGAAGGGGAGGCGGTTTCGACAGGATCGACAAAACCTGGGACACGTACTTCACAACCGATGCCATGATGGATGATGAGGGCTACACGGTCGAGATGGCGATACCGTTCAAAAGCCTCCGGTTTCCCCATTCCCGGCAGCAGCTTTGGGGCATGCAGATCAAGCGGAATATTCGCAGAAAGAACGAGGAGATCTACTGGTATCCCCGGTCCCGTGACATCAATGGATTCTTGATCCAGGCTGGGACCATTCAAATCGATGGAAGCCTGAACAAGGGAAAGAACTTTGAGGTTATGCCTGTCGTGACCGGGCTTAAAGAAAGAGGCCAGAAGGCCGATCCAGAGGCCGGGTTGAACCTGAAATACGGCATCACGTCCGACTTGACGGCCGATGCCACGATTAACCCGGACTTCAGCCAGGTGGAAGCGGATATGCCCCAGATCGATGTCAACCAGCGCTATGCCCTCTACTATCCGGAGAAAAGACCATTCTTTCTCGAAGGAAAGGATTTTTTCGACACTCCCCTAGAGTTGATTTACACACGAACGATAGTAGATCCTGCATGGGGAGTAAAACTCACGGGAAAAGTGGGAAAGACGACTCTGGGCTTCCTAAGTACTTACGATATGAATTCAAGTGGCATCGATAATCTGGGAGAAGAGGAGGACGAGGACGAAGAGGACGAGGACGAAGAGGACGATATCGTTCAAAAAGGATTTGTTAATATTTTCCGCTTGAAACAAGACCTTTTCTCAGAATCTTACATCGGTCTAGTCTTCGCGAATAGGGAACTCACAGAATCCGAAGGCATTCCGATCTCCGATTACAACAGAGTCGGTGGCGTGGACGGCCACTTCAAATTCTGGAACAACTACCGGTTCTCCTTCCAGGTTGTGGGATCCCAGACAAAGGTGGGGGAGTACAAATCCTCGCTTGTTCCGGCCGCAAAACTTGACTTTAACGCCCGGGGGAGGCACCTGAGTTTCAGCCTTGACTATTCATACATCCCCCCCGACTTTGAAGGCTCGTCGGGTTTTTTCCGCCGCAAGGATATCAAGTCCTTTAGCTCGCGCCTCGGCTACGCTTTCCTGCCCATGACCGATTTGATCGTAGACATCCGGCCGTCCCTCCAATACAGAAGGATCTATGATTTTAACAACATCCTGACGGATGAGGAATACGAATTCGGCTTTTTCATGAGCGGCTGGAGAGGGACATTTATCTCAGCAAGGGTCTCTAGGGAACTCGAAAGATATGAGGGGATCGATTTCCGCAAAACCAGCTTTCGCACCTGGTTCCGTTCCGAACCTTTGTCCTGGCTCAGCGGAGGCCTGAATTTCTCTATGGGAGACAGCATCTATTACGACGAACCCTACCTGGGCTATAAATATTCCTATGGCCTCAACCTGACCCTCAAGCCCGTAACCAATCTCAGGCTACTGTACGAATACAGAGGCGACACATTCTACAAAACAAAGGGTGGAGAGCTGGAGTACAGGGTCAATGTCCTGACACAGCGGATCGGCTACCAGATCACGCGCCACCTCTCACTCCGACTGATCACGGATTACAATGACTACAATAAAGAGCTCTACAACAGCATTCTCTTGAGCTACCAGTTGAATCCAGGAACTGTTTTCTATGTGGGCATCGACGACAACCAAGAGCAGGATGATCGAGGCATCTACCGGGTCGAAGGCCGCTTCTTCTTTGTCAAATTCTCCTACTGGTGGCGGTTCTAATCCTGCCAATCCTTAGCCAGTCTAGTGTTCATGGGAATCATATGAGATTAAAATCACAAAATTCTCATCAACGCCCAAAAGTTTGTATTTTTTCAGCATAACCTCTTACTTGATTAAACACTGAAATTCGATAAAATATATAGTCAATGAGAACTAAATTCTTGATCGTTCCTTTTTTATGTTTATTCCTATTCGCCCCCATCCAAGCAGACACCAATAAGGGATACTCCCTCGGAGAGCTTATCGACATCGGGTTGGGAAACAGTCCCCTTATCGCAGCCCAAGTTCAGGAGGTAAACGCCAAACATGCGGCTTACAGAGCCGCAAAGCGCCTCATGAATCCTGAGCTCTCCTTTGCGTGGGGGAAGGCAGAATCCTACGATAAGCTCGTGGAACAGAACACCTCGGAATTCTCGATCAGCCAATCCTTCGAAAATCCTTTTAGAAGGCATTACCGCATCCAGGTGTTCGAGAGAGACTGGGAGGCCTCCCAATATCTTCTTGAGTATACAAAACTCGAGCTTATATACGCAATTAAGAATCATTATTATCAAATCCTTCTCCAGAAGAAAAAAATGGAGTTGGCCAGGAAGAACGCAGATTCCATCGCAGAGATCCACCGACTCATCGTGAAGCGCGCAGAGCTGGGCGAGGTCAGGGAGCTGGAAGCGATTAAACTTCAGGTGGAATCCCTCAGGGCACAGAATGCCCTGAACAAAGTATGGACGGATCTCCAGCTAGCCAAAGAACGGCTGAATAAATTCCTGGGAAAAACGCTCCCCCTTGATTTTGACATCCAGGGGGAGCTTGAATACACGCCCATCGCCACGGATGAACAGGTCCTGTTGAGAGAAATCCTTCCTTTACACCCGCTTATCAAGGAAAAGGAAAAAAAGAATTCACAGGCCGAAGAGAATATCCGTTTTGTCAAATGGAAACTCCTTCCTGATTTCAAACTCATCGGATTCAGTAAAAAAGAGCTGGATGGGAGGAACAAAGGGCTGGGGATTGCGTTCGACATACCTCTTTGGAATTGGAGAACAAAAGAAGTCGATGAGGCCGAGAGCTTGTTCCTCAAACAAAACGAAGAACTGAGGACCGTAAAGATGGAATTGACAGCAGAGGCGAAAACCAGGATCAATCAGCTCAGGCTCTCTGCCCGGGTCATAAAGCTTTTCACAACCGGCCTTCTCAAACAGGCGGAGGAAAGCCTCAAGATCGCAGAGGTCAGTTATACCCATGGAGAGATATCGCTCATCGACTTCCTGGATTCTCAGAGGACATATATCAGTATTATGACAGACTATCAGGATTCTCTCTATGCCTGGAACGCCGACCGGGCGGCTTTGGAGAGAGCCATCGGAGAAGATTTGCAATGAAAAAAATCATCATTCTTATATCGATCGTTATCCTTGTTGTTTATGGATGCGGAAAACAGGATGCTTCTGTACCTGAAGACGCCCACGACCATGAGCAACAGGCAGGTGAAAAGACCCATGATCCAGAGGGCGAGGCAGGAGAGCACACACATGACCCCGGAGAAGAGCCACACACACATGAAGGGGAAGAATCACCTCCGCATGCGCACGAGGGTGAAGAACACATGCACCTTGATATTTCCCCGGAAAAACAGAAAGAATGGGGTATTATGACAGGATCCCCTCTCCTCCAGAATATCTCCTCACAGATCACGCTTCCGGGCAGCCTGTCTCTCGATAACAACAGGACCGCACACATCACATCGTTCGTTCATGGCCAGATTTCGGACCTGTCCGTTGATCTAGGAACAACGGTCCGCCGGGGGCAGATGCTTGTCACGATAAACTCGCCCGACTTCGGGAAAGCCCAGGCAGATTTCTTGCAGGCGCGTGCAGCCCTGAACCTTAGCCAACAGGAATACGACCGTGCAAAGATGCTCCTCGAAGAGAAGGCTATAGAGGAAAAGGAATACCTCAGACGGAAAGCCGCGTACGAAAAGCTCTCCACAGAATACGGAGCGCTGGGGTCCGCTCTCCATTCCTATGGAATCACTCACGAACAGATCGATGAACTCATCGCCAAATGCGATGCCCTGGAGAAGGAGAAGTACAAGTGTGAAATCGCCGACCCGCACCTCCCGCTCCTGTCACCCATCAGAGGAACAGTTATCTTCAGGGACGCGATCGTGGGGACACACATCGAACCAGAGAAAATTCTTTTTACGGTCTCCGACTTGAGCACACTCTGGGCGATCCTGGATGCCTATGAAAAGGACATTCCCTACATTTCAAAAGAAAGCCGTGTATATATTTTATCCCCATTATACCCTGATAAAAAATTCCCCGGGACAATCTCTTACATCGGCGAGACCATCGATCCAAAGCTTCGCACGGTCAAGATCCGCGCGGAGATCCCCAATAAGGAAGGCTTGCTCAAGCCAAACATGTACATCCAGGGGGTGCTGGAAAACCAGGCTCAAGGCGAAGAGATCCTGACCGTCCCTGAGGAAGCCATCCAGAACATGGACGGGAAAAAGGTCGTCTTTGTGGTGGAGAGCAAGGGCGTTTTTGCGGCGCGCACTGTTGCAATCGGGAACAAGATCGGCCACCGCCGGATCATCAGAGAGGGACTTAAACCCGAGGATTATCTCGTTCTCAAAGGGGCTTTCACGATCAAGACCGAACTGAAAAAGGGAACATTCGCCCACCAGCATGTTCACTGAATGTATGCCGATGACAGAAACAATTCGACCCAAACATCTGATAGGCTTACGGTTTAACCCGGATTAAAAATGATACAAAAAATCGTTAATTTTTCACTCAAACAGCGGTTGTTTATCGTGGCAGCCACAGTCATTGTGGCTCTTCTCGGTCTTCTGGCCTACCAAAACCTCGCCATCGACGTCTTCCCCGATCCCTCACCGCCGCTCGTCCAAATCTACACCGAAGCCCACGGAATGGCGCCGGCAGAAGTGGAGAGATTGGTCTCCTACCCGGTCGAATCCTCCATGTATGGGCTTCCGCGTGTGAAGAACATCCGGTCGGTCTCCACATATGCCCTTTCCCTTGTGAACATTTATTTCCATGATAAGACAGATATCTACTGGGCCCGGCAGCTCGTCGCACAAAGGCTTTTAGAGGTTAAAGAACTCATCCCGGAACAGGTCCACGAACCCGTGTTGGGGCCTATCGCCACAGGACTAGGATTGGTGTACCTTTACTACATCGAAGGCGAAGGATACTCCACTCTGGAGCTCCGGACCATCCAGGATTGGCTCATCAAATACGAACTCAAATCGGTTCCGGAAGTCTCTCAGGTGCTGAGTATCGGTGGAGATGTCAAACAATTTCAGGTCCTGGTGAATCCTCAGTCGCTCCTCAAGTACGACCTGACCGTGTCGGAGATCGCCACAAAGGTCCGGCAGAACAACCAGAATATCGGAGCCAGTTTCATCACAAAGGGAAAAGAAGAGTATTTGATCCGCAGTGTCGGCCTTGCCCGAAATGTTGCGGACCTCGAAAACATCGTTGTCGCCAATTCCGAGGGCACTCCAGTCAAACTTAAAGATGTGTCCAAAGTCGAGATCCTCCCGGCCATTCGGCGAGGGGCGGCTTTGGTCAATGGGGAGGGAGAAAAGGTTGTGGGCATGGTCCTCAAGCTCTTTGGATCAAACACCGCAAGGGTTATCCAGGACACAGAAGACCGGATTAACGAGATCAATAAAGCTCTTCCCGAGGGAGTCCGAATCATCCCTTTTTATAATCAAGCGCTTCTCGTCAAAAAGTGTTTTTCAACAGTATCCACAAACCTGATCCTGGGAATCACCCTTATCATCATCGTACTCTTCCTCTTTATGGGAGATTTTTCCTCAGCCATGATTGCTGTTTGTTCACTTCCCTTTTCGATCCTTTTTGCCTTCATCCTAATGCAGCGCGTTGACCTGGCCGCAGATCTGATCTCTTTTGGCGGACTGGCCGTAGCGATCGGACTGATCGCGGACGCGGCCATCATCATGGTGGAGAATATTCATAGGCACATCACGCAATCTCCTGAAGCTAAAATACAGGCCATCGTCTCTGCAAGTACAGAAGTCGGACGGCCCCTCTTTTTCGCGATCACAATCATCATTCTGGTCTTTTTGCCCATCTTCACCCTGTCCGGTGTCGAGGGCATCATGTTCCGCCCCATGGGCTACACCATCTCCTTTGCTCTGGCAGGCTCTCTGATCTTTGCGATCGTCTCGGCACCCGCTATTTCCCATATTTTTCTGAGGAGAAGAACATACAAAGTCCAGGAACCTGTTCTTATCCGGAACGTCAGGAAGGTCTTTATACCCTTTTTTACACTCTGCCAGAAACATCGCCGCCTTGTATTCTTGGTGACCATTGGGGTGTTTATAGTCGGGCTCGCTATCCTGCCCTTTCTCGGAAGGGAATACATCCCTTCCCTGGAAGAGGGGACGCTGCATGTCCGGGTGACATACGACCCGAACATCAGCCTGGAGGAAACCGTCAAGCTGACGAACGAGGTGGAAAAATCACTCAAATCGATCCCCGAAGTCACTGGAGTCTTGAGCCGCATCGGGAGGGGTGAGGTCGGAAGCCACGCCCATTTTGTGAACGATGCCGAGATCCTCGTCAATCTCAATCCCATACAGCGCTGGAAGTACTTCAAGAGCAAAGACGACCTCATCCACGCCATCGAACACCGTCTGGAAGAATTTCCCGGACTCAGCCTCAACATCACTCAGCCCATCGCCCATAATCTGGATGAACTGCTCACAGGAGTCAAAGCACAGCTCGCCATAAAGCTCTACGGCGAAGATTTTGAAGTACTCAAGGAGAAATCCATAAAGATAAAAGACGTGATCGCAACGATCAAAGGCGCGGCAGATGTCCAGGTGGAACAGTTCACCGGCCAGAACCACATCCAGATATACCTCAACAGGGATAGGATCGCGCGCTACGGCATGAATATCCGGGATATCCAGGACACGATCGAGGCCGCAGTGGGAGGGATCACCCTGGGCCAGATTTACGAGGAGCAGAGGCGGTTTGACATCTTTCTCAGGTTCGAGCCGGAATTCCGCAAGGAAATCGAACAGATCGAGGCTCTTCTCATCCCGTTGCCCGATGGAGGCCAAGTTCCTCTCGCCCAACTGGCGAGTGTCGAGGAAATCATGGGCCCGCGTGTGATAAACCGGGAGGGCAACAGGAGGTTCATCACCATCCAGTGCAATATCCGCGGGAGGGATATTGGCCGGTTCGTGGATGAAGCCAAGGATCGTATCGACGAGAGTATCGAGCTCCCGCCAGAGTATTTGGTCAAATGGGGTGGACAATTCGAGCTGCAAAAGCAGGCGAATCAAAGGTTTCTGATCATAACGCCGCTCACGCTGGCTCTGATCGCTCTTCTGCTTTTCACGATCTTTTACTCCTTCAAGGAAGTTCTCATTATCCTCATAAACATCCCTCTGGCCCTGACCGGAGGGGTCATCGCACTCAAAGCCTCGGGTCTCTATCTCAGTGTGCCCGCATCCATCGGATTTATAGCTATATTCGGGATCGCCCTGGAGGATGGGCTGGTTCTTATCTCCGCTTTCCACAGCCGGCTTAAAAAAGGATTATCCATGACAGAAGCCATCAACGAGGGCGTCAACATCAAGCTCCGCCCGGTCTTGATGACGACCTTCACAACGATATTTGGTGTCTTGCCCCTGCTCCTCGCCCAGGGCCCAGGGGCCGAGATCTGGAGGCCGCTGGCAACAGTAGTTGTCGGAGGACTTTTCACATCCACTCTCGTCACCCTTATCGTGTTACCCCTGATATTCCAAACGCTCAAAAAGGAAAAGATCCGTTAAAACATGCAAATTAAACGCACATTCTTGGGCACTCTCTTCTTCCTTATGATATCCATGCTCTTTTTTTCTTTTTGCACCTCCTCCCCAGAAGGGTTTATCATCCTCTGTGCGGGAGACAGCCTCACAGCCGCCGATTATCCCCGGTATCTGCAGCGCCGATTCGACCAAGACGGAATTCTGGCCAAAGTGCTCAACTACGGCCGCAACGGCAACACATCCGGGGAATACCTGGAATTTCTAAGGGAAAACACAGCCCTCCTCTCCGAAGAATTTCCTGATTTTATACTCATCCAACTGGGTACAAACGACCTCCGTGAAGACCTCGACTTCACATCAACCGCTCAATTTCGCAAAAACATGGAGGAGATACTGAACATATTCAGTGGATTCAAAACCCGCTCAGGGAAAACACCCCAGTGCCTGCTCGCAACGATCCCTCCGATCCCTGAAGGGAGCCCTTCCCCCTTTACTGAAGAATCTATACGAAGAGTGCGGGAAGAGATCAATCCCGCCATACAACAGATCGCGGACGCCAAAGGACTTATCCTGGTTGATAATTACAGGATCTTCGTGGACCAACCTCTCCTCCTCCCAGAGGTCCATCCTTCAAGGGAGGGTTACAGAAAGATTTCCCAGAACTGGTACAATTCCCTCAAGCCTTTTATCGATTGATTCAACGGCAAGCATGACCAAAACCAGGATGGATGATGTTCCGCGTCCTTCAATAGGTAATTGCGAAAGCGAAATTCCGATCGGTTTCCCCACAAGAACAATTCGCTCGGTCGTAGGGACTTCCCGCACATCAGCTCTTAGGATGTATTCCATGCCCTTCCAACCCTTTTCACCGTTCCTTCCCCCACATGACTCGACCACTCCCTAATAGAGTTTGAAAAACACCTTCATGGTTTTGGAAATGCTTGCCACTTCAAACACGGAGATGTTGCAGTTTTTAACGAATAGTGTTATAATTTTTGCAAGGTAGAATTTCATTTCTCACACTTAGCAACATTCTTGGAGAATTAACCATGAATAGGAAGCTTATCCGTCCCAATTTTTCCGACTACAAGGAGAAGATGAGTCGTGAGGCTTCGAAAAAGAAAGCCCATCCCAGCTACGAAACTCATGCGGAGAACTACTACTATCTCAAGCAGATGAATAAAAAGACTCCCATGGCAGTGATTTTTGAGGATGGCGATAAAGTCGAAGGATATGTGGAGTGGTACGACAGGGATTGTATCAAGCTCAACAGAGACGATGCGCCCAATCTCCTGATCTATAAACACGCCATAAAGTATCTTTTTAAGCTGGAAGAAACAGAAGACGCTCCAATACCTCCGCCAAAGAGAGCACCGAGAAAAAGCACACCAAGAACACAAAAATGACCCTTCCCCGAATTGGGATAACATTGGGGGATCCCGGCGGGATCGGACCGGAAGTCACGCTCAAATCCCTATCCCAACGAGAGGCTTCCTCCCCTGCACACTTTATCCTGTTTGGATCGAGGCCCCTTACCGAAGAGACTCTCAAGACTCTAGGATTACACATGGATATTCCATCCTTAACCGGCTTAGAAAGCTCCAGTCTCCCTTCGATCTGTCTTTGGGACATCAAAACGCCTTTGCATATGGAAAAAAAAGGGGTGGTCTCCAAAGAAAACGGAGAGGCATCATTTCAGTATTTCCAACGCGCGGTGAAAAAAGCCCGGGATGGAGCCCTTGATGCAGTGGTGACAGCCCCCATCTCCAAACACTCCTGGGCACTGGCCGGCATCCCCTATCCCGGACACACCGAATATCTCAGCCACGCCTATCCTCAAGCGATCATGGCTTTCTGGTCAGCAAAGATCAAGGTGGCTCTTTTCACCCACCACATCTCCCTTAAAGAGGCGATCAAGAAGATTAAAACAAAAGCACTTTTCAAATTCTTCCAACTTCTCAATAATTCTCTGATCCAAACAGGCAAAACCAACATGTCTTTCCTTGTGAGCGGTCTGAATCCCCATGCCGGAGAAGAAGGATTGCTGGGACTCGAAGAGAAAGAAGAGATCGCACCCGCTGTTCAAAAAGCTCAGGAGGGCGGCATCTCCATCCAGGGTCCCTATCCCCCCGACGTAGTCTTCAGAAAGGCCTATGACCTCCCTGATACCATGGTCATTGCCCTCTACCACGACCAGGGCCTAATTGCGTTTAAAATGGCGGCCTTCGATGAAGGCGTTAACATGACTCTTGGACTCCCCTTCATTCGCACCTCTCCGGACCATGGGACCGCTTTTGACATCGCAGGAAAGGGCCGAGCCAACCCCAAAAGTATGACTGAAGCCATAAAACTAGCTCTCGACCTGTCCTCCTCACGCACAAATAAAAAGGACCGATAGCGGATCAAGGGAAAATGCGCGAGCGGGGGAAAAAGGAAAGACAGCCATGAAAATCTGTACATTTAATGTCAATTCTATCCGAGCAAGAAAAGATCTCATCCTAGAATGGCTCAAACACAGGGATGAAGACATCGACATCCTGTGCTTTCAGGAGCTCAAGGCAATGGATCCGTTTTTCCCTCACGAAGATTTTGAAGACATGGGATATTCGTGTGAAGTTTTCGGCCAGAAGGCCTACAACGGCGTCGCGATCTGTTCGAAGCTTCCCCTCGAAGATGTTCAAAAAGGGCTGGGCGATGCAACCTGGGACGAGCAGAAAAGAGCGATTGCAGCGACGGTCAATGGGATTCGAGTGATCAATATCTATGCCCCCCACGGAGATATCCCGGACAATGAAAAATTCAACTACAAACAAGCCTGGTACAAACAATTGACCGCTTCTCTTACTAAGACTCATTCACCCAATGAGATCCTGTGTATCGTCGGCGATTTCAACGTCGCCCGTGATGACTGCGATGTGTACGATGCGGAAGCGTTGAAGGGTGGTATAGGAACCCTTCCGGAAGAGAGGGAACGATTCGAGGAGCTCCTCCAGTGGGGACTGGTGGATGCGTTCAGGCATAAGCACCCGGACAAAACACAATTCACATGGTGGGACTACATCGGAGGTGCGATCTGGAAAGACCAGGGGATGAGGATCGATTATATCCTCACGAGCGAACCTCTGCTCCACAGGGTGGACGGCGTGGAGGTCGACCTATGGCCTCGGAAACGACGGGAACCTAAACCATCGGACCATGCACCGCTCATCGCGACTCTGACCTAAATGGCATTGACGCGAACCATCCCTCCAGAGAAGATACCGACCGATCATCGCCGAATTATGCTGCTCCCCCACTCTAATGCGGAGCGTTGGATCCATGCAAGACATCCCTCTACCGCCATTTCTTGAGTTCGGCCTGCATTTCCCTGTCTCTATCGCGTTCCCGAATGGCTTCCCTTTTCTGATAGGCACGCTTCCCCTTGGCTAGAGCGATTTCCACTTTAACCTTTCCCTTATCATTGATCTGAACCTTTGTGGGGACAAGGGTTAATCCCCGCTCCTGCGTCTTTCCCGTAAGGCGTTTGATTTCCCTCCGGTGAAGGAGGAGTTTTCTCTCTCTCAGTGGATCGTGGTTGAATCGGTTCGAAGCCTCATAAGGACTGATGTGGCAGCCGACCAGGAAGATCTCTCCATCCTTGATCTCCGCATAACTCTCCTTGAGACTTATCCGCCCCTCACGGATCGACTTCACCTCACTCCCGACAAGAACAATTCCGGCCTCATAAGTTTCAAGGATCTCGTAGTTGAAGTAAGCCTTTTTATTCTTTGCGATAAGTCTCACTCTCTGGTTCTCCATGGCTTAGCGGCACAGCGGTCCTTATGGAATTCATGTGCCGATCGCTGTCCAGTCGTAAGTATCGCCCTCTCTACCGAAACGGATCCAGGGAGAAAGACGGAGAGGGCCCTGTTCCAGAAATTCGATACTAATCTCATTATTATCAATAAGATAGGGAATACTATCTTTGAACGAGATGCGCAGGGCCGTCTTCGCTGCGGAGAAGAAAACACTAAAAGAGTAAAAAGAAAAAAATAGGAAAAGGCTAGGAATGAGCATATTCGCCAATCAGGAATCGACTCGAGCGCTGATGTTTTGGAAACAAACGGATAAGGACTGCATCACTTTATCTTCAATCTCATCAGAGGGCAAAGCGGCAACTTCTGAAATCTCTGATACGATCAGGTCCTTCGCTTTCTCCATCATTTTTTTCTCTCGAAAAGACAGCGGTTTGATCAGGTTGAGGTAGTACAGGCTTTTGAGCACGAGTGCCATATCGTAGATCTCTCCTGTCTTCATTAGGTTGACATGTTCCTTGTATCTGCCCTTCCAGTTCATCGTGACATCAACGATTCCATTCTGCATAAACCTGAATATCTTTTCGATCGATTTTTCCGATACAGGTTTTCGGATGCCGATTTCTGCTGCATTGGTGGAGGGGACAAGGACCAGCGTGTTATTGGTCAGAATCCTCACGTGATAGATGCGGAATTTTTCGCCATAGTAATCCTCTACCTGAATATCTTCGACGACGCCGAGGCCTTGATTGGGATAGACAATCCTATCCCCAATCTTGTATCCATCCATTTGGTCACGTTATTATAACCAATCGAAAAAATCCTGTCAAACGTCTTTCTCAGAAGGCCTGTTCGACACCTCAAAAAATCCTCCTATGTTATTCATAATGGTGAGATTAAGCCTCAGTGCCACCAGTTCTCCTGTATAATTCCTGCTTGACAGAACAGGGAAGGTTTATTACCATATGGGACTCAATACACGCACAGGAAGACAGAGAAAACGATGAAACGAACATTCCAGCCCAACAAAAGAAAAAGAAAGAAAAACCATGGTTTTCTGGTTCGCATGCGAACAAAAGCAGGCCAGCGCATCGTCAAAAACAGAAGACAGAAGGGAAGAAAAAGACTTGCCGGTTGATGACCGAAACTTTGACTCCTCAAGAGAGGATAACGAAAAAGAAAGATTTTATATTTCTGTATAAAAAAGGCAATCGTTATAGAGGCAGATATTTCAACCTCATCTACCTCTCCAATGATTTGAACTTTTCCAGGATGGCTGTTGTCGTGAGCAAAAAAGTTGGAGGTGCTGTCGAGAGGAATAGGATCAAGCGCCGATTGAGGACACTTTTTCGAAGAAATAAGCAAATCCTCCCAAGTCCCCTTGACATCATTTGTGTGGTCAAGACTGAGATCCAAGGCGCCTCTTGGCAATCTCTCGAAGAAGAATATCTTCGTTCCGTAGCGTCGATCGCTTCGAATCACTGATCCCCATGAAACAAATCGTTCTCTTTTTGATACGCGGCTATAAAAAGCATCTCTCCCCCCTGCTCGGCCAGCACTGCCGCTTTTTTCCCTCCTGTTCGGAATATACTTACGAAGCCATCGCCAAATACGGCCTGGCCAAGGGCCTGTTTTTAGGGACAAAAAGAGTGCTCAAATGTCACCCCCTTCATCCTGGTGGAGTGGATCCTGTTCCCTGAAGGATATGTAAATGGAAAAAAGACTCTTAATCGCTATCGTTCTTTCATTCCTGGTGCTTTTCCTTTACCAGGCAGTGTTCGTCAAAAAACAGCCGCCGCCCGAGCTCACCCCCGAATCGATCCCGAAAAAGGTCACAAGGGCTGAGGAAAAACCGGTTCTCGAGCTTCCTACGGAATCGGAGCCTCAAGCCCAGGCCCAAGAGGCCCGTCGTGAGCCCACAGAGCCTGTGGCGTTCCAGCCCATTACCAGCGATAGGGAAGAGCAGATCATCGTCGACACATCCCTGTATCGGGGAGTATGGAGCAACAAAGGGGGAACACTCCGAAGCTGGCGGTTGAAAGAATACAAGGATAGCGCGGGCGACGTGCTTGAGCTTGTCTCGGCCAACGCCGAGGAGATCGGCACCTATCCTTTTTTCTTGATGTCGAACGATTCTGAATTCGACCGCACGATCAACAACGCCCTCTACAACATCTCCCCTTACAAGCTGGAGCTTGCAAACGGACAATCAGGAACGCTGCGGTTCGAGTATGCCGATGATCAAGGGAACCGCGTCGAAAAGATTTTGACCTTCCAAGACGGCTCCTACGGATTCGGCACCGAGATCAATGTCTGGAAAAACGGACAGAAGATCGAGCCCTCAGTTCTTTGGGGGCCAAGCCTGGGAAATCCATCTCTGGAGGAGCAAAAAAAACGTTTTGGAGGATCGACCGGGATCGCCATCCACTATGGAGAGAAGTTTGATCACCTGGACGAAAGAAAATATAAACCGGAACAGAGCGTTTTCCCGAAAGAGTATTTTATCCAGTGGGCCGGGTACGAAGATCAATATTTCACAGCGCTTTACATCACCTCTCCTCGAGAATCTCAAGCCCTGTTTCTCAAGGAGGATGTCGGGGAAAAGGCCTATTTCTTTCTGTCTGTCGACCACGTCCAGAAGACTTACCTTGGTCCCAAGCAGCATGACGCTCTGAAAGCATTCGGCCATAAATCATCCAAAATCATCAAGTACGGATTCTTCGGGATGATCGCCGAAATCCTCTATCAAGCCATCAAAGCCATCCATACGGCTGTTCCCAACTGGGGTTTCAGCATCATCATCCTCACCATCATCATAAAGATCGTATTTTTCCCCCTCACGTACAGCAGCACAAAGTCCATGGCCAAGATGCAGGAGCTACAGCCCAAGATCAAGGCGCTGAAAGCCAAGTACAAAAAAGCCAAACAGGATATCGCTCAGCGGCGGAAGATGAACGAAGAGACAATGGCCCTCTACAAAGAGCATGGAGTCAATCCGGCGGGGGGCTGTCTTCCCATGCTCATCCAATTGCCGATCTTCTGGGGATTTTTCCGTCTGCTGATCGTCTCTATCGAGTTCCGGCACAGTCCCTTTATTCTCTGGATCAGCGACCTTTCTATCAAAGATCCCTACTACGTGACGCCCATCTTGATGGGGATCACTCAATTTATCAGCCAAAAGATGACGCCCACATCCGCTGACCCCACGCAGCAACGGATGATGCTCATCATGCCAGTCATTATGACCATATTTTTCATGAATTTTCAGAGCGGACTTGTGCTCTACTGGTTGACAAACAACATCCTCCAGATCGGCCAACAGTATATCATGAACCGGACCATGAAGAAGAAAAAGAGAGAATCCCATGGAAAAAAACGAAAAAAATAACATTCCAAACACGAACAATTCCGAAGAACAAGAGTTCAAGGGCAGAAATCTCGAAGATGTCATCAGCCTGGCGGAACATGAGATGAAACTCAACCGAGATCAGATCAACTACGAGATCGTTGCCGAAAAGACGAAACTTTTCGGCATCAAAAGCAAAGAGATCGTGATCCGGGCATGGCCGAAGCGGCCGCGGGTTGAGAACCGAGCGACCGAGTTTATGGATCAGATCCTGGAGAAGCTTCCTCTGAACATCACCTACCACATGAAGAAAAAAAGGGACATGCTCTACTTCATATTCGAGGGGCCTGACAGGCATCTCCTTCTTCGCAAAGACGGGGCTCTTCTTCTTGCATTCCAACATCTCCTCAACAAAGTCTCCGTGAAAAAAGTTCAGACAGACTGCGATTTTTTCCGCCAGAAAAAAGAGCAGGAACTCAAGGACCAAGCCCAACGGATTGCTCACAGGGTTCAGGAATCGGGAGAAAAGGAGGTCCTGGATTTCATGAATCCCTATGAAAGACGGATCGTCCATGTGGCCGTCAACCAGATCCAGGGGATCACAAGCGAGAGTATCGGGGATGGATTCCTGAAACGCATGAAAATCCTCCCTGTCAAAGACTGATCTCCACCCATTTGAATTTGCGGTTTATGATATACACATTATGCTTGGAGATACGATCATTGCAGTATCCACGGCCCCCGGTTATGGGGGTTTGGGAATCGTCCGCCTGAGTGGAGACCGGGCACTCCTCATCGCTCAAAAGATCTTCACGCCAAAAAAGGCATCTTCCCCAATCCTTCCTCATCAGCCCCTTTTGGGATATCTGGTTAACACAAGCAAAAAAGAGCGGTACGACACGGCATATATCACTTTTTTCCCGGCTCCCAACACATATACGCGGGAAGATGTCGTGGAGATCAGCTGCCATGGCAGTCCAGTTATCCTCGAGGAGACTGTCCGGCTGGGCATCAAGGCCGGAGCGAGGCATGCGCGGCCCGGGGAGTTTACTCTCCGCGCTTTTCTCCATGGACGCGTTGATATTCTTCAGGCCGAGGCGATCAACGACATGATCATGGCGCCCTCATTGGCTCAAGCCAAGATCTCGTTCCGCCAGATGGAGGGAAAACTCTCGACAAAGGTCCGAACTCTCCGGAAGACACTCGTCCATCTCCTCTCCCAGATCGAGGCCGCCATCGAATTTCCCGAGGAGGGATTGAAAATATCCTCGGCACACATCCAAAAAACACTGACACGCGTCATCTCTTCGGTCGACAAGCTGGTCAAGAGTTACGATTTTGGAAAAACACTCTCCGAAGGGATTGTCCTTGCGATCACAGGACGCACCAACGTGGGAAAATCCACACTGTTCAACGCGCTTCTGGATAGAGACCGTGCCATTGTCACGCCTTACCCGGGAACGACTCGAGATTACCTCAGTGAGACAATCAAGATCCAGGATTCCCTTTTCTCTCTGGTCGATATGGCGGGCTGGGGAAAAACGGCCGACACCATCGAGAAGGCGGGAATCCAAAGGGGACAGAGACTGGCAAAAGAGGCCGATGGGATACTCCTTGTCCTGGACGCCTCCCAAAAAGAAACGGCTGAAGACATCTCTCTTATAAAAAGATTCCAAAAAAAGAATACGATTCTTCTTTTGAATAAGATCGACCTCCCACAAAAAATGGACCTCAAGGCGATCAAAGCCTTTGCGCCCGAACTTCCGGTTCTCGAAGTCTCGGCGCTGAAGCGGACAAACCTCAAGGACCTGGAGAACACGATCGGGAATCGTTTTATTCCCGACCAGAAAAGAACGGAGAACATTATCCTCCACCTGCGCCAAAAACTGCTCCTCCAGGACGTGCGGGAAGCCCTCGATAAAGCCAAGACACTCATCACAGAAGGTCACACCGAAGAGGTGTTCGCAGAGGAGATCCGGCAGTCTCTTCCCGCTTTTAGCGAGCTCGTCGGGGACATCCATACGGACGATGTTTTAGCCGACATCTTCAGCCGGTTTTGCGTAGGGAAATAGGGACCGTAGAGATGGGTGCCAAAGACTGTGACATTGTGCACACAAGGAGATAAAGACAACAGGAATGGGAACCGAGAGCTTTGATATCGTTGTCGTAGGCGCCGGGCATTCCGGATGCGAAGCGGCACACGCCACAAGCCTATTGGGGCTTCAGACCTGTCTTCTGACCATCAACCTCGAAAACATCGCTCAGATGTCGTGTAATCCGGCTATTGGAGGATTGGCTAAGGGACATCTTGTCAGAGAGATTGATTCCTTAGGAGGGATCATGGGGCTCCTTGCGGATGAAACGGGCATTCACTTCCGGTTGTTGAACAGGAGCCGGGGAGGAGCCGTACAGGCCCCCAGGGCTCAATCGGATAAGGCTCTCTACAAATTGACCATGAGGCATTGGCTGGAAAAGACGCCCAACCTTACCCTTGCCGAAGGTATCGTTACGGAGATCCTTTCGGATAACGGTTCCGTTTGCGGTATCAAAACCATGGACGGCAGAACAATCCCGGCCAAGGCCGTGATCGTCACCCCTGGGACGTTCCTTAACGGGATGATTCACATCGGGCTCGATCACTACAGTGCGGGGAGGGCCGGTGAGCCGGCCTCCCTCGAGCTGAGTGAAAGCCTCGTTGCACTCGGGCTCAAGAAATTCCGTCTCAAGACAGGGACACCGATGCGGCTCCACAAAGACAGCATCGACTGGGATTCGTTCAACGCTCAGCCAGGAGACAAAGAGCCTGTTCCGTTCTCGTTCCGCACCAAAAAGAAGCTCTGCAACAAAATTGCCTGCTCTATTGGGTATACAAACGAAAAAACACATGATGTGATCCGCAATAATCTGGATCAATCCCCGCTCTACAGCGGAAAGATCACAGGGATTGGGCCGCGCTATTGCCCCTCGATCGAAGACAAGGTCGTTAAATTTCCTCATCACAAACGTCATCAGTTCTTCCTCGAGCTCGAGGGACTCGATACGGTCGAAGTCTATGCCAACGGCCTATCTTCCAGTCTTCCTCTCGAAGTCCAGGGGGAAATCCTTAAAACGATACCCGGCCTCGCAGAGGCTGTAATACTTAGACCCGCCTACGGAATTGAATACGATGCCTTTCTCCCCACCGGGCTGCGCCCGACTCTGGAAACGCGTTTGATCCAAAATCTGTACCTGGCGGGCCAGATCAACGGGACTTCGGGTTATGAAGAAGCCGCAGCCCAAGGATTGATGGCAGGAATCAATGCAGCCTTGAAGCTGATGGACCGACCTCCATTCTTGCTCAGGAGGGAGGAGGCCTATATCGCCGTCTTGATTGACGACCTCATCACCAAGGGCGTCGAAGAGCCCTACCGGCTTTTCACATCCCGCGCCGAATACCGGCTGCAACTGAGGATCGACAATGCGGACACCCGGTTGATGCCCTATGGAAGAGAACTCGGATTGATTGACGATTCGACCTTTCGTGCCTTCGAAACAAAGAGGGACAGGATCCAAAGGGTTCTCGCGTCCCTGGAGTTCAAAACTGTGATCCCTAAGGATAAAAAAAAGGTCCGGTTGAAAGATCTTCTAAAAAAACCAAGCGTGACCTTCGAAGAGATCCGAAAACATCTCCCATCGACGGATGACCTGACGTCAGAAGACATCCGCCACATCGAATCCCAAGTCAAGTATGAAGGATACCTGATCAAACAGGCCAAAGATATTGCCCGGATCCTCAAGCTCGATAGAGAAAAAATCCCTCGAACCATGGATTTTTCCCGAGTTCCCGGTCTGTCAAGGGAGGTCAGGGAAAAACTCGACGAATATCGCCCCCGCACGATCGGAGAGGCCAAAAAAATTCCCAGCCTCACTCCAGCGGCCATTACGAACCTCCATATCTCCATAAAACTCCAGCAGAGGACGCGCGAACAGAAGCTAACCAACGGAACCCCTGCAAAAAAGGCCCAAAAAACATGACCGGGATCGACCGAATCAGGGGCTCATTGTGGGACAAAGCCCAAATTTCGCAGGGATTGCTCAAGTGGGGGACAGAATGATCGCCCTTGATATTCAATCCTGAATTCTGTATCCTGAATGCTGGATTTATGGATAAAATCCGCAGTGTTCCACGTGGAACATAGGCCAGATATGAGCACGATCATTGCCATTGCCAACCAAAAGGGCGGTGTCGGGAAGACAACGACAGCGATCAACCTCTCCGCATCTCTGGCCTTTTATCAGAAGCGTGTTTTGCTCCTAGATTTCGACCCACAGGGCATGGCAACAGCAGGCTTGGGAAAAACCAAAGAACCCGGACAGGGCATCTACGCTCCGCTCATGAATGGTCTCTACCTGATGGATTACGTTCAACCCACAGAGCTTGACAATCTCTACATGTGCCCCTGTTCCCCTGAGCTGACCGGTTTTGAGGCGGAAATACATAACCAGGACGATAGAGAGACTCGGCTCCGGACGGCCCTAGAAAAAATCCGGCAATTCTTTCACTATATCTTCATCGACTGCCCCCCTTCTCTGAGTTTTCTCACGATCAATGCCCTCGTCGCAGCCAATTCTATCCTGATCCCCATTCAGACCGAGTTTTTCTGCATGGAGGGCATTCCCGATCTGTTCCGGACGCTGGACGAGGTCCGGACCCACCTCAATCCCTCACTCTCCATCCAAGGGATTGTCTTGACCATGTCTGACGACCGGACCAATCTCTCCAAACAGGTGGCTGAAGAGATCCGTCAATCCCTAAAGGACCTCGTCTACGCAACGATCATTCCACGAACAGTAAGGCTGGCCGAAGCCCCGAGCTTCGGGAAACCGGCCCTCTTGTACGACATCAGATCCAAAGGAGCCCAATCCTACTTGAGTTTAGCCAAGGAGTTTTTGAAACGATGACTAAAAAGGCACTCGGAAAAGGTCTCAAAGCATTCCTGCCAGAGGAATACGGCATTCTGAAAGAAGAACGATTCCTGGACATCGACATTGATCGATTGAAACCGAATCCTCTCCAGCCCAGGACAAAATGGAACCCTGAATCCCTGGAAGAACTGGCCCAGTCGATCAAAGAAACAGGAATCCTTCAGCCGGTCGTCGTTGTCCCCGATGAGGACAACTACAGGATTATCGTCGGCGAGCGGCGCTGGCGTGCGGCCAAAAAGGTCGGACTCCAGACAATTCCGGTCCTCATCCGGAACCTCAACGAAGCCCAGCAGCACGAGGCGATGTTGATCGAAAATCTCCAGAGAGAAGACCTCAACCCGATTGAAATCGCTAAAGCCTACCAAAAAATGATCCAGGATTTTGAGTACACCCAGGAGGATGTGGCAAAAAAAGTGGGGAAAGACCGGGCCTCCGTTGCCAATACGCTCAGGCTTCTCAAGCTTCCAGAGGAGGTCCAGGAGATTGTCGCAGAGGGAAGACTCTCCATGGGCCATGCTCGGGCACTCATCCCTATCGAGAACGCCGATCATCAACGATCGATGGCCTTACGCATCGTCAAGGACAACCTCTCCGTACGGGAAGTCGAAAAATGGGTTCGCAAACTCCAGTCTCCAAAGGAAAAGCCGCCCAAGACCCCGATGGACCCGGATCTTCTTGTGTTTCAGGATGAACTGCTCAAACTTTTAGGGACAAAAGTTGCGATCTCGGGCGACCAAAACAAAGGAGTCTTGAAAATATTCTATTACACTCTTGACGACCTTAATCGTATTTATGAAATAATCAAAGGAGTGAAGGAATGAAAGAACGAAGAAAAGAATTCGAGGAGGACAAAATCACAGGTTTTTTTGATAAGGATACAGAGATCAAAGGAGATTTGAGCTTCAAAGGGTCGTTCCGGATCGACGGCCGCTTCAAAGGAAAGATCGACTCTGATTCTACGCTTATAATCGGAGAAAGCGGAAAAGTGGACGCTGATGTCAAGATCGGCTATATGGCGATCGATGGAGAGTTGAAGGGAAGCATCCAGGCTACGGAAAGAGTGGAGGTTCATTCGAACGGACGTGTGATTGGCACGATCACAACGCCGAAGCTTGTCGTCGAAGAGGGTGCCTATCTGGAAGCAACCTGTCAGACAACGGACAAAATGCCCCAACCAGGTCCGCAGAAAACCATTCCGAAAGACAAAGAGGCTGAGGAAAAGAAAGAGATTCCGACGGAACCCGAACTGTGAAGGAAACCACAGGAATAATCCCCGCTCGTTATGCTTCACAGCGCTTTCCTGGAAAGCCTCTCGCTTCGATCCTTGGAAAGCCCATGATCCAATGGGTTTATGAACGGGCCAAACAATCCACAAACCTCCAGAACCTTGTCATTGCCACCGATGACAGGCGCATCTATGAGGCCTGCCAAGAATTCGGGGCAGATGTCCGCATGACATCCCCCCATCACCTCTCTGGGACAGAAAGGATCGCAGAGGTCGCTCGATCCCTCTCCTCCTCCCATATTATCAACATCCAGGGGGATGAGCCTCTCGTGCAGGCCGAAATCGTCGACGCCCTCATCTCTGCGATGAGGGATGAAGACACTCCTATGGCCACGCTAGCCACTCGGGTCAACGATCTCTCTCTTCTCGAAGACCCGAATACCGTTAAGGTCGTGACAGATAAAAGGGGATATGCCCTTTACTTTTCCCGTTCGCCCCTCCCCTTCCAATCCTCGGATTATTTTTACCAGCATATCGGATTATACGGCTACCAAAGAGAATTTCTGCTCGAAATGTGCCAATGGCCCCCGTCGAGGCTCGAGCAAGAAGAAAAGCTCGAACAGCTCCGGGTTTTGGAGAACGGATATCCAATTAAAGTTGTCTTTACGCATTTTTCGACCTTGAGTGTCGACGAGCCAGAGGATATAATCAGGGTTGAAAATGTGTTGAAAAAGGACCATCATGACTAAATTCATATTCGTCACGGGTGGTGTTCTTTCAGCCCTGGGAAAGGGCATCGCTGCTTCCTCGCTCGGTATGTTGCTCGAAAGCCATGGGTATAAGATCACCCTCCAAAAGTTCGATCCTTACCTGAACGTCGACCCAGGGACGATGAACCCCTTCCAGCATGGAGAGGTTTATGTCACCGATGATGGGGCTGAGACAGATCTTGACCTGGGACATTATGAACGGTTCACCTCCACGCGCACATCTCAGGCCCACAACTGGACAGCAGGCCGCATTTATGATTTGATCTTGAAGAAGGAGAGAAAAGGGCACTACCTCGGCAAAACAGTCCAGGTGATCCCGCATGTCACAGATGAGATCATCAAGGCCTTTCTCGCCGCTTCTAATGACAACGACATCGTGATCTCCGAGATCGGGGGGACTGTGGGCGACATCGAGGGACTTCCGTTTTTAGAGGCCACCCGTCAGATGCGCCTCTCCCTTGGAGTTAACGATTCACTCTTCGTTCATCTAACCCTGGTGCCCTACATGAAAACCTCTGGAGAGCTTAAGACAAAACCCACGCAGCACAGCGTGAAAGAACTGCGAGCCATCGGTATCCAACCCGACATCATCCTCTGCAGGACAGACAGGGAGTTGCATAAGAACTTGAAGGCCAAGATATCCCTATTCACGAATGTCCCGCTCGAAGCCGTGATCACGGCCAAAGATGTGGACAACATCTATAAAATTCCTCTGCTGCTGGCCCGGGAAAATCTCGACACGATCATTCTTGACAGATTGGCTCTCCCTCCAAAACGCCGTAATCTATCCCGTTGGAAAAAGATGGTCAACCAGATGGCCAATCCCAAAGATGACGTCAATATCGCCTTGGTGGGGAAGTATGCGGGCCTCCAGGATTCTTACCTGAGCCTGAAGGAGGCGCTCACCCATGCGGCAACAGCTCACGAGCTCAAAGTGAACATCTCGTGGATCGAGGCCGAAGACTTAGAGGCAAACGAAACCGAGGCCATCCTAGCGGATGTTGATGGGATATTAGTGCCCGGCGGTTTCGGGGTGAGAGGGATCGAGGGCAAGATCAGAGCGGTCACATACGCAAGAGTCCACAAAGTTCCTTACTTCGGGATCTGTCTGGGAATGCAGTGCGCAAGCATCGAATATGCCAGGAATATCGCCCAGCTTAAAGATGCCAACAGTACGGAATTCGACCGCAAAACCCCGCACAAAATTTTCTTTAAATGGAGAGAGCTGAAGGGTGTCAAGGACATCGGCGGGACTATGCGCCTCGGACAGTATGTCTGCCATTTAAAAAAAGGAACGGTCGCCGAAAAAGCCTACCAGAGGGGCCATGTCTACGAACGGCATCGCCACCGCTACGAGTTCAACCCTGACTACGAGGCCATTCTCACGAAGGCCGGGCTGGTGATCTCGGGGAAAAATCCAGATCACGACCTGGTGGAGATTGTCGAGATCAAAGACCACCCTTGGTTCCTCGGGTGTCAGTTCCATCCCGAGTTCAAATCCAAACCCCTCCAACCTCACCCCATTTTTAAGGCATTTATCGGAGCGAGCTATGAATACCGTTGCCAAAGAGATTGAGGTCACTTCCCGTGTCAGGATAGGGGCAGAGAATCCCTTGTTCCTCATCGGTGGCCCCTGTGTCATCGAATCCGAAGACCACGCGCTGGATTTGGCCGGACGCATCCAATCCGTATGTGACAGCTTGAAGATCCCGTTTATCTTTAAAGCGTCTTACGATAAAGCGAACCGGTCCTCGATCGAATCCTACAGGGGGCCGGGCCTCGAGAAAGGGCTTGAGGTCCTCCAGAGTATTAAGGATCAACTCCAAATCCCTGTTCTCTCGGACGTTCACGAGACGATCCAGGTCAGTCTCGCAGCTGAGGTCCTTGATGTCATCCAGATCCCGGCTTTCCTATCCCGACAAACAGACCTGATCCTGGAAGCGGCGAGGACAGGAAAACCCCTCAACATCAAAAAAGGACAGTTTTTGGCTCCCCACGATATGAAGAATGTCATCGATAAGGCCCTCAGCCAGGGAAATGATAGGCTTATTCTTACAGAAAGGGGGACTTCTTTCGGGTACAATACCCTCGTTTTTGATGTCCGGTCCATCCCGATGATGAAACAATGGGGATTCCCCGTTGCGATCGATGCCTCTCACAGCGTCCAAAAGCCCGGTGGAGAGGGGGATCATTCCGGAGGCGAGTCCGAATTTATTCCGATTATGGCCAAAGCGGGAATAAGCGCGGGTGCGGATGGATTGTTCCTTGAGATCCATGACAACCCCCCTCAGGCCCTCTCTGATAGCCATAATTCTTATAATATCAATGATTTACATGATTTTCTCGCTCTGTGTCTCCGGATAAGAAAAGCCGTCGCGGATATAAACGGTGAGGATCAAGGATAAGGACATGATAAAAAAAGACGAGATAATCCAGACCGGAAAAAACGTCCTGGAGATCGAATCCGAAGCTATCAGGAAGTTGGCTTCCCGCTTGGATGATCATTTCGCCAGAGCTGTCGACCTCCTCTCTCGGGTCAGTTCCCGCGTTATTGTCATGGGAATGGGAAAATCAGGGATCGTCGGGCGAAAGATCGCCTCTACGCTCTCGAGCTGCGGCACACCAGCACTTTTTATCCATCCTGCAGAAGCCGGACACGGAGACCTGGGAATGATCGTCAAGGAGGACCTCCTGATCATCATCTCTTACAGCGGCGACACGAGAGAGATCGTTGACCTCCTGGATTTTGTCAAACGGATAGGCGTCAAGCTGATCTCCATCACTGGAAACGCCAAGTCTAAACTAGCGGAGTACAGTGACATCGTGCTCGAAGCCTGGGTGGAAAAAGAGGCTGAGCCGAGTGGGATGATCCCCACGGCCAGCTCGACTGCAGCGCTGGCTCTGGGAGACGCCATTGCGATCGCGCTGATGAGGAAAAAGGGATTTTCAGAACAGGATTTCGCCTTTGTCCACCCCAAGGGACAGGCTGGAAAGAAGCTCCTCAAAATCAAAACCTTGATGCACAAGGGGGGACAAATTCCATCCGTAGGCCCTAACACTCCTATGAATGAAGTCATCGAGGAAATATCAGGGAAAAAATTGGGCATGACGTGTGTTCTCGACCCGAACAAGACGCTTTTAGGGATCATCACCGACGGAGACCTCAGACGGATGCTCCAAAAATACGGGAACGCATTCCTCGAAAAATCGGCCAAGGAGTGTATGACATCCCATCCGGTGACCATCGACAAAGAGGACCTTGCGACCAAAGCCCTCAACCTCATGGAGGAGCGGAAAATCACATCGCTTGTCGTCACAAACACAGAGGGCGGGGTGGAAGGCCTCATCCACCTCCATGACCTGTGGCGCACGGAGATGTTCTGATGTCGAACAGGGAACGCGCCAAAAAGATCAAGATGATCCTTATGGATGTGGACGGCACGCTCACGGATGGAAAACTGACTTTGCTCCCAGGCGGGGAAGAGTTGAAATCCTACCACGTGAGAGACGGCCTGGGCATTCTACTGGCACGCCTCGCTGGACTCAAAACAGGGATCATCACCGGAAAAACATCCAAACCTCTTGAGATCCGGGCCCAAAAGCTCAAGATCCTGGAGCTCCATCAGGGCATTCTGGACAAAATGAGTGTTTTTGAGGAGATCCTGGATAAATATGCCCTCACCCCCGAGGAAGTGGCCTTTATCGGGGATGACCTGGGAGATCTTGAGGTTTTGAAATGTGTTGGTCTGTCAGGAACAGTGGCGGATGCCCATCCTTTTGTGAAAAAATATTGCCATTTCATAAGCGGGTATCCCGGAGGAGGAGGGGCTGTCCGGGAGTTTATTGAACTCATCCTCGAAGCGCAGGATAAATGGTCCGTTATCCAAGAGAAGGTCAAAAGTTTGACCGATGTGTCCGATTTAACATAGGGGAAAAAGAAGTAAAGACAAAACGAATACTTTTGATAGAGAAATAATCCATCAAGCGAAAAAATTATGGTGTTGGGGAAGCGGTCACAGTCACTGGCTTCTCGCACTTATGCTTGATGACATTGGGGTGAGACCATGATACTCAGACAGGAAATATTCAGAGAATACGATATCAGGGGGATCGTCGGCGAAGACCTGACTCCAGAGACGGTTGAGTTGCTCGGCAAAGGGATAGGAACTTATTTCCGCCGCCAGGGAAAAAAGGATGTCGCTCTCGGGGGAGATTGCAGGCTGAGCACTCCCCAGTTCGCAGAGATCCTGGCCAGGGGACTTCTTTCCACAGGATGTTCGGTCACTCATCTGGGAACGATCCCTACGCCGCTTCTCTACTTCACCATGTACACCAAGCCGAACGATGCCGGCGTGATGATCACCGGATCGCACAATCCCCCCGAATACAACGGATTCAAGATGATGGCCGGGAAAGAGACCCTCTTCGGTGAAACAATACAGGAGATCTACACCCTGATAACACATGCGGACTTTATCCAGGAATCCCCGGGGGAGACGGCCCGGATCGACATCGGTCCCGAATACCACAACTGGGTGGTCGATAACATCTCTCTCTCCAAACCGCTGAGAGTTGTCGTCGACGCGGGAAACGGCACGGGGGGAGAAGTGGCTGTGCCCATTTTTAAAGAGCTCGGATGCGAGGTCATCCCCCTTTTCTGCGATATGGACGGCAACTTCCCCAACCACCATCCCGATCCCACCCTTCCCGAAGCTCTCGAGGACCTGATCAAAAAAGTGAAAGATACAGGGGCAGACCTGGGGATCGCCTATGATGGAGACAGCGACAGGATCGGAGTGATCGACGACCAAGGCAAGATCATCTGGGGAGATATGCTGATGGTGTTGTTTGCTAGGGATATACTGCCAAAAAATCCCGGGGCTGCGGTTATTTCGGAGGTCAAAGCCTCAAAGCTCCTCTACGAAGAGATCGAAAAGCTGGGCGGGCGGCCGATCATGTGGAAAACCGGCCATTCCCTGATGAAGAAAAAGATCAAAGAGGAGCAGGCCCTCCTGGCCGGAGAGATGAGCGGACACATTTTCTTTGCGGATAAGTTTTTCGGATTCGACGATGCCATCTATTCATCGGCCCGGGTTTTGGAGATCCTTTCCCGCACAGAAAAAAAACTGTCCGGGCTGCTGGGAGATCTTCCCAAGACCTATGTCACGCCCGAGATCAGAGTCTACGCCTCGGACGAGGTCAAATTCAAGATCGTGGATGGAGTGAAGGAGGTGCTCTCTGCAAAGTATCCGGTCATCGATATCGATGGTGTCAGAGCTATATATCCCAAGGGATGGGCCCTCGTGCGTGCCTCCAACACTCAGGGGGCTTTGGTCCTGCGATTCGAGGCGGACACCGAGGAGGACCTTGCAGCCATCCGGAAAGAGGTGGAACAAACGCTCGAGTCTGTGATCGCAAAACTCGCAAATTCATGAGGTGAAAATGGAATTTTACGCTGTGATACTCGCAGGTGGTATTGGCACACGGTTCTGGCCTCTGAGCCGAAAAGAGAGGCCCAAGCAATTTCTTCCCATCATCAGTGACAAAACCATGATCGAAGAAACGGTCGAGCGCCTGGCGCCACTCATCCGCCCCGATAGGATCTATACCATCGCCAACAGCGAGCAGTCCCGGTCTATCAGGAACATCTTCCCCGGTATTCCGGGCGCCAATTTCCTTGTCGAGCCACAGGGAAGAAACACAGCGCCCTCGTTGATCCTGGCGACCGCTCATGTTTATCTTCAAAATCCCGGCGCCGTTGTGGCAGCGCTCCCTGCAGACCATCTCATCACAGATGTTCCCCTTTTTCTAAAAAAACTCGAAGCCGGCGCTCTAGCCGCGGATAAACGCGGAGTTATCGTCACTTTCGGCATCCCTCCGACCTTTCCATCCACGGGATACGGTTATATTCAGTTTTCCCCAGAGGCCTCTCGAAAGATCAGGGCTGAGAACTTTTATTCCGTTCTGGAATTTAAGGAAAAACCCAATGTGACTCAAGCCAAAGCTTTCCTCGAGGCAGGCAATCATTTTTGGAATTCGGGTATTTTCCTCTGGAAGGCAGGAACATTGGCCAGAAAACTCCAGAAATATGCCCCCGATTGGTACGTTTACTGGGAGAAAATACTCCAGGCTCTCCAGGCCAAAAATGCGGCGGAGGTCGCTGCCATCTTTGAGGAGATCCCTTCGACATCGATCGATTACGCCCTCATGGAGAAAGCTCGGGGTGTTCTGATGTGCGAAGGCAATTTTGGATGGTCGGATGTGGGGGCCTGGTCATCGCTTTTTGATATCTGGCCCAAGGATCCGGAAGGAAACGCCCTGCGAGCAGAGAGTATGCTCCTCGATTCGGAAAACTGTCTCGTTTACAGCCGCGACAAACTGACCGCCCTCGTTGGCGTCAAAGATCTCATTGTCGTAGACACACCGGACGCCCTTCTGATCTGCCGCAAAGACCAGGATCAGAAAGTCAAAGATATCGTCGGCCGCCTTAAAAAGGACAACAAAGACGAATATTTATGAATGGACTTAAAGACAAGATGTTTGACGAAAATCTCTGAATCCCATGCATTCTGAAGCTCGATTGGAATCCGGAGATGAGTTACCCTTGGATTCTTCCTTAAAATGAATATCAAAGAAAAAAGAAACCTTGAAGTTACATTCGATAAAAGACACATTGTTTCCATTGGAGAGCGTCTCTACACGGAAAGTGTCGAACTCCTGCGAGAGCTCGTCAACAATGCCTATGACGCAGACGCAACAGATGTTCATGTCAAAATCACTTCGGAAACGATCATTATCCAAGACAACGGCATTGGGATGGACTTGGATGGATTGAAACAATATTTCATTATCGGTTCCGATGAAAAAGTAATCCATTCCCGGTCTCCCAAGTTTGGAAGGGTCAGAATCGGTCAGTTTGGGATTGGAAAATTTGCATCTCTGGCAGCCGCAGCTTGCTTTGAAGTGATCACACAACGTAAAGACTTTGCCGCGAGAGTAATATTTGACAAACATGCATGGGAGGAAACTACTGACACCTGGCATCTTCCCTTAGAGATAGTTGCCCCTGATCCTGAAAGAGGAGATGGAACCATTGTTGTTCTCTCCAAGCTCTCGAAATCATTTGATTATGAAGAAGTCGAGAAAAAACTGATCGAAGGCGTTCCCCTTAAGGCTCCGGATTTTCACGTTTATCTCAACGGTCGGCGACTTCTGCCAAGGAGTATCGTCGGACAAAGAATCCCCATCCTGGAGGGATGCAAATACGGCCCCATAACCGGCGAGATCATCATCACACCAAGTTCTATGGCCTCCAGTTCGGATTTGGGAGTGGAGATCAAAGTTAAGGGTTCAACCGTTAAACGAGACCTCTTCGGGATGGAGACATGGGGAAAGGCCGTCGCCAGAATCAAGGGAGAGATCAGTGCCGATTTCCTCCCCATTACCAGTGACCGGTCCAATTTTGTCACAGATTCAGATGAGTACCAGGCCTTCCTCAAGGTCATGGAGAAAATCATCTCGATCATTAAAAAGACGCTGGGAAAAGAAGCTGACCGCAGGTCTGATCGAAGAGCCAGCCGGGCTGTGAGAGAGGCCCTTCAGAGAATTCACAAATCGCTAGCACAGAATCCGGATCTGTCACCGTTCGGACCTATCCCATATGGCGAAGCTGGGGGGGTCGGCGGAGCGGCTGTTACTGCAAAGAGGGATGGAAAAGACGATAAATATCGGGAAATCACCGCTCAGAAAAAAGGGAAAGAACTGACGCCAAAAAAGAAGAAAAAGAAAAGACGCCATCCGCTCGTTAAGAAGATCACCCCCAACGCGATCGTCCGCAGAATGCGAATGGGGGACAGCAGTGTCTCCGTATGTCTTGATTTTTTTGGAGAATCAGGGCCAGAATGCTTTTCCGAAGGGAATGTTGTATATATCAACCGGGACCACCCCCTATACAAAAGAGAATCGCAGAAAGCGATCACGTATACAATGTACATCGCCCGCCTTCTGACTCAGGAAATTTCCCTTATGAAAGAGACTCGAAGCCCTCGGCTGGCCTTCACCCGGCAGAGCAAGCTCCTCAAGGACGCCTTTACGGGAGAATGAGCCCTGTTTCAAAGACGGTTTTCACCATCTCCTGGGGCCTACAGCTCTCAGCATAAAACTATATTCATCCCATAAAATGGCATTTCAATCAATAATTGGTAGTATTTAATGCAATTAATCACAATAATAAGTAGAATAATTTGTAATTTATTACAATTTATGATATAAAAAAGACATGAAAAGAACATTGTACAACAAATTATTATCGTGGAAGGAGTCCAAATTTAGAAAGCCGCTAATTCTAAAGGGTGCCCGTCAGACCGGAAAGACCTTTCTTCTGCTTGAATTTGGAAAAAATGAATTCAGAGCTGTCCATCATTTCAATTTTCAAAAAGATAAAAGTGCATGTGAAATCTTCTCAGGCGATCTTTCTCCATCATCCATCCTTGAAGCCATGGAATTCTACTTGGATTCACGCATTGATAAAGACAACGATCTAGTTTTTTTCGACGAAATCCAGGATTGTCCTAGAGCTTTAACCAGTTTGAAATACTTCTATGAAGATATGTCCCAACTGGCTGTAGCTTGCGCTGGCTCACTTCTTGGAGTCACACACAGCAAGGAGCCATTCCCAGTCGGAATGGTGTCTTTTTTGCACCTTTTCCCAATGTCTTTCGAGGAGTTCCTTCTGGCCATTGGAGATGAAAGAGGATTTAAAAAACTTCGCTCAATTTCTAAGGGAGAAATCCTCTCCAAATCGGTTCACGAACATTATATGAATCATCTCAGGGAATATTTTGTTGTGGGCGGAATGCCTGAGGTTGTAAAAACTTACCTTGAGAATTCTACAAGCAAAGCAGAGGCATTCCTCAAGGTAAGGGAAAAGCAGACAGAATTGATTACAGCTTATATGAGTGATTTTTCAAAGTATTCGGGAAAAATTAGGGGAAATGACATCGTCGCTCTTTTTGAATCGACTCCTGTACAACTTGCACGAGAAAATAAGAAGTTTATGGCAAAAGAGGTTCATCCAGGCGGCCGATTTTCACAGTTGAGATCTCCTGTCGATTGGCTGTGTGGAGCAGGCCTATTGATTAAAGTGAAAATTACAAATTCCGGCCAGATCCCCTTCACCGCCTTTACAAAAGAGAACAGATTTAAGCTATATTTGTTCGACATCGGCATTCTGGGAGGCCTCGCTCAACTCCATCCTAAAAACATCTTTCAGCAAAACGATCTATTTTCTACATTTAAAGGAGCATTTTGTGAAAATTTTGTGGCTCAAGAGTTCTTATACTCCGGGAGCGGAAACCTGTATTCATGGATGAGGAACACAGCGGAAATCGAATTCCTTCGCGAAGTCAAAGGGGACGTGTTACCTGTAGAAGTAAAAGCAGGACATTCAGGTAAATTAAAAAGCCTGAATGTGTTTGCATTTAAATATGATGTGCCCTACCGGACTCGTATCAGCGCGAGAAATCTTGAGTTTAATGAATCCGCCAAAATGCACAATTACCCCTTGTATCTTGCCTATCGGTTTCCACTTAAATAAGGTGTTTATAAAGAGTTGGCTTACTTATCGCTGCAGCAGGCATGCATCTTGCAGGCATTCTTGAATTTATTCACCCTTCTTGTGCGAGAAAGGTGGAGTGAGTCCTACTGTCACAATAGGATTACTTCTCTCGTGTAAATAAGAAGCCAAACTCCATTTTTTAAGTCAAGAATTTAAACGAAACCAGTGGATGGAGAGCTCTTTCTCGAGCTCTTTGTAGTGTGGGAATTTATTCGCTATGATCCCCCAGAACTTATCATTGTGCCGCATCTGTCTGAGGTGAGCGACCTCATGGTACGTCACATAATCGATCAATTCTCGAGGCATATCCTTCATTAAATTATTGATACTGATGTTCCCTTTCGAGTTGCAGCTTGCCCATTTTGTCCTCATCCGGCGGAATCCAATCTTATTCACTGTCACGTTCAGTTCTTTGGAAGCGTTAGTTGCGCAACCATGGACAAGATTCTTGAAATCCTGATCTGTTCTGCCGTTAAGACCTCTAGTGGGGCCCGTTTTCCTGCTCTCCTCTATTAGATCGAGCTTTTTCTTAACCCATCTCCTGTGTCTTTTGAATACGTCTTCGGGATCCATTCCTTGAGGAAGAATGATGTGAAGCACCCCCGTCACAAACTCCAGCCGGGAATACCTGACCTTTCTGTAGGAAATTTTATGGGGAATACTTTTCAATTCCATGATTTTTCATTCTCCCGATCCTGAACACATCGAGGGGATTCCCAGGACAAAAGACACATTGTGTTTCTCCCCTAACTTGAGGTTTTTTCTTTCTCTGGTTTTGGCCTCCAGTGCACTCTGTTCGCAAGAGGATTACGAAGCTCAATGGCGCCGGGTCTGGGGCATATGGCCACGCAACACCCCCCATACCAGCACTCGCCGGGATAGAGCACGACTGGAGGCTTTCCCTCCTCAGGATTGGGATAGAGGATGTCCACCTGACAGACATCGATGCACATGTTGCAGCCATTACAGATCTCGGGGTCGAAGACCAGGGGGTCGTACACGGCCGGCTCCGGTACGACAGTCGCTTTTTTTTCACTCATCGGCGGCCTGCCTCGAGATAATCCCTGTTGTGCGCCAGATAATTTTCCTCGAGAGAACCATAGTAATCGAGCGGCTTATGGGCGACAACCACTTTCCCGTTCTTTTTCCTCACAGTTACGAATTTGTGCCACTCCGGAGGATCGATCTCCGGAAAATCCTGTCTCGTGAAGTGCAGATGCTTTGAACTTGCCCGCCGGGCGAGACAGGAATGGAGAACGATCTCTGCGTTCGTTCTTACGTTCAAGACCTCCAGACACCGGAGGAGCTCATGAGGATTCCGCGCGTGAAGCTTTGATGCGCCTTCATCTGAGATTTGTTCGAGCCGTTCGAGCCCGATTGCAAGAAGCTCCTCGCTCTTTACTTCCCCGCAATAATTCTGCATGATGCGCGCAATGCCTGCGTTGAGCTCCCTCCATCCTATCCCGGAATCTCGGTCGATGAGTGCACAGATGCGCTTTTTTTCAGCCTGCACTTGAGAAAATTCTATGTCTGGACTGCCAATTCTTGAAGCATAACGCGAGGCATGCCTTCCCGCATAGGATCCCGTCGCAGCCGCATGTCCATGGCAATTGGAGGCAAAAAGCTGATCGCCCGCGGCATACAGACCCTCCAGGTTTGTCCCGAGTTCCCAGTCATTGACCACCCCGCCGGGCAGCCCGAAAAGCTGACGTTCTTGAGGGAGGAAGCTTCCCGACTTCCAACCATCCCCATAGCTCTGAAGAAGGTCTTTTTCAGGATCAAACCCGGCTTTTGTGTAGGCGTCAAGGATGGGGATCTTCGTTTTTCCCTCCTCTCCCACCATCAATCCCCAGATGGCACGCCTTTCGATCTCCGGCATGCTGGGGAGATCCGCATAAAAAGGGAGCTTGTATCCTCTTTTAAAAAGTTCCTCCACCGGCATAATATCCGGACCCTTCGTATCATAGTGAGGAAACCACGACTCCCCACCTCCCTTCAGGAAAAACTTCTGTCCCGGAGCCGGACGGTACCGGTCGGCAACGGTCTCGAGGATGTTTCCATCCCGGTCGACCCAGGGAATCTCCTTGCCCTCCGCATCGACCATCGAGCAGGCGTACCAGGTGTTATGGGTGTTTCCTGTCCCATAAGGGGGGAAGCTGCGGGATCCCGACCATTCCCCCTTGACGGACTTCTCCATCATCGTAAACTCAACTCCCGCTTCCCAGCCCATGGCGTGCCCATCCCCAGTGCACTGGGGCGGCCTGAATTCCGACAGGCCCGGCAAGCCAGGGGAAAAGAGCCAAATCCGTGTGGGCCGGGACATCGAGAGGACTGTCGCTTTTGCTTTGAACACCATGAATTCTCCGGTACGCCCGTGAATACCAACAGCGCCAACAACACGAGAGCCCTGGTTTCCCCCTTCAGTCAATAAACGCGTCGCCATGGTCCTGTCGAAAATGTCCACACCCAGGCGTTTACACTCCTCAAAGAGGGCCGGCTTAAAGGTTGTCCCCCAAACTCTTAATGTGAACCTGTTCGTGTAATCATAGGCGAAGAGGAATTTGGTGTCTTCATCCCTGAACTCTGCGCCGATAAATTCGTCTTCTGTGTCCCTCACCTTTCCGCCCATTTTCTCCAGGTCGAGTAATCGGTCGTATCCCTCTCGGCACTCGATGTAGTGAGAAATCCCGTTGTTATATCCATAATTGTTCCTGATCATCGCATGAGTCAACTCTTCGGGCGTTATACGCGAGCAGGGATTGGTCGCCGCAGATTCCCAGTGATCGCACCCCGACCCTCCAGCTCCGCTTCTTATCGTGGCCCCCTTCTCGACTAACGCAACACGGCTCCCTCCTCTGGCCGCGGCTATGGCGGCCCAGCATCCTGCGATCCCACCTCCCAGGATGAGCACGTCTGTTTCAACGGTCGTTTCCTTGCCCCACTGGAGGGGATAAGGCCATTCCATCTCTTTGATCCTCCGGCCTTCCATCTTCACCCGCTCCATCCAGGATGTTGTCCGTTAAAAGTTTGTCGCAATAAACCTTTCTCCTGTATGTATTTTGTTTTCAATCCGTTATTCACGATAGTATGATTAACGTTTCGCGTTTATTTCCCACGATTCGTTTTTGTTTAAATATTCTACGCTTCCAGTGTTGCGTCTATTTTATGATCGCGTTGTGTCATCAGGCTAACGGCCACAAAAACACCCGTGGAAACCACATAGGCCACAAACAGGCCCAGGTCGATGTTGAAGAATCCCTGGAATGGGCCAGGCATACCAACGATAAAAGAAACGAGCCCGATGGCTCCACCGGCCAAAATAGCCGCAATGGCTCCCTTAGCCGTGGCCCTATCCCAAAGAACTCCCCCGAGCAGCGGGACCAGCATGCTTCCCATGTAAGGATAGTTGAAGATGATGATGGTGTAAAGGATACCCTTGGCATGGAAGGCGATGAGGATTCCCGCCACAAGCGCGCCCACCACAACGACCCTGGATAGGAACTTGGAATACCTGAGCTCATCGAGTTTTTTCTCCGGATGGAACACCTTGTTGTAGAGATCCCGTGAAAAACTCCCTGAAATAGACACAAGCAGGCAGTTCCCCGTGGACATGGCTGCCGCCAGCAACGCAGAGACGACAAGTCCCGCCAAGACAGGCGGGAGAGTGGTCTCTACAACCCGGGGGAGGACGGCTGCGTTCTCTGCAGCAGGATGGAGGATCCTCCCCACAGAGCCGATAATCCCCACACAAAAGCTGATGCCTATGACGATAATTCCTCCAAGAATGCACCCCCACTTGGCCACGGATGCGGATTTGGCCGATTGATACCTCATGTAGGCATCATAAGAAACAGAGATGGATAACAGGAAGGGGATGATGATAAAAACGGCCTGTGTCAACATGCCTGTGGGGATAAAGGTTGATGAAAAGATGCTCCCGGCCGATACCGCGCTCACATCCCCGAGCTTGTCCAGGGCAGCGAAAGCCACGAGCGGAATGCCCAAAACAATGATCCCCAGCTGCACAAAATTCGTAACCGCCACCCCCCACATGCCTCCCAGAACGCTGTAAAGCATGATGGCGATCCCCGAGAGGATCACACCCCTGGTGTAGCTGAAACCGAACACAGAGAAAATGGAGCCGGCAGCCATGATCTGGGCGATAAAGATGCCCAGCAAACTGGGAATGTTGGAGAGCCATCCCCAAATTCTTATCCACTTCCTCTCGCCATACCGGACGCCGAAAAAATCCAGGGGGACATAACCCTTCTGTCTCCTGAGTTTTGCCGCCACGAGAACGCCTGCAAGGATCAACCCCCCTCCGCAGCCGATACCGTACCACATACCGGGCCAGACACCGCTGGCTGCACCTAGTTCTGCCCCTCCCAGGATAACACCCGCGCCCAGTTGAATGGCGGCTAGAGTAGCTGTTGTAAGTGCCAATCCCAACTGTCTCCCGGCGATCAAAAAATCCGAGGCCTTTTTTACTCTTCGACTTATGTACAGACCGACCGCTATCGTGGTCAAGAAGTAGAGGACAACGACAGCTTCAAACATGGTCTCTCCGTTGTCCGGAGGAATTTTTCTTCCAGAGGTCTTTGATCCAGTTCCGTATCAGACGGATGAGGTCGGTCACAGGCCTGAGAGGGCAGAGGTAACTGCACCAGGGTCTCCGGATGAACAGGGACGCCACGAGAGCGATCCCCAGAAGGACAAATAAGAAGTTTGAACCGATGAGCCGAAAAAAGGCGCCGAAGACCTCATAACTTGAGATCCCCGGATTCCTGAAGACGAGAGCGATAACGATTGCAGAGAGCGCCAGCCATCTCTGGCCCCACCGAAGCAGGGTGTGCGCTCGCTGGGGGACACGGACTTTGGCTCCGCCCACAACACCCAGGCATTCCTGTGTCGCGCCAAAAGGACAGAACCACTCACAGTAGGGATTTTTATTATCAATGGTGTAAATAAAAAGAATGCCTCCGATAAGAATGAACCAGTAGAGATGGGTTTGCCATGCAGGCCAGAATCCCAGGAGAAGGCGGTTTATCCACACGATCGTCAAAGGCCTATTGTACACAAATCCCAGCACGACCAATCCCACCAGCATGGAAACCCACCGGGCCGTTTTTTTATATTTAAAGCGGCGCATCCGGCCCACGATCCCGAATCCGAACAACACGATAAGCATGGCTTCGGGAAATCCAAACGTGACCTTAGGGGAAGGTTCAGGAGGGAGAGAGAATCCCAGCTCTCGAACAGCGATTTTTCGTGTGGCTGAGCGAACCGAATCTGTTATGGCCCGGCAGGAAAAAGTCGCACCTGTAACTCCATCCACATCATTTCCAAGAGCGAGCGGATCGGAGTAGAATTTTCCCCTGAGGGAATCGAGGAGGCTACTCCTGAACACTCTTCGGAGGAAGGCCGATGTTTCTTTCTGTTCGACGACCGCCAATCCGAGGATCACCCCCTCAGGAGATACGGCCACTGCGACCTTCATGTCTCCGCCGTATCCCTGCGCTTTGCCGGTCGTCACATAGCCCAAAAGAGAATCCTCCGCCTGGCTACCCCATGCTTTATATGTCCCAAGATTTATGACTTCGAACCGGCTTGCCTGCGGAAGGGCTTGCTTCAAGTGGGGAACGAGGTCTGCCTCTTCGCGGAAGGATCCTATAATCCATGCCACAGCCACGATCCCCAAAGCCACAACAGCCAGAAAACGCTCCAGACGTCGATTATTCTTTCTCCCGAGACTATAATCCAATGACACCCTGCTCCCCAGATTTGTCTCCATGGTCAGCCTTTGTTCGTCTTAACGCCTCTGTTTTTCTCTTTTGCGGTCAAAAACTGCGCTCCCTGCCTGTTTGAGCTAGCGGGACTGAGTTTTGCTGTGTGCTACATGGATTCTCGGGCTGTGATGCTTTTCTGCCCATCCCTGCTCCAGAATTCCCGGTCTTGGATTTGCCGACCATAACCACTGGCCTGGTCGAGAGTCACCATGAGGTTGTTCACAGGTCCGATCCGTCCTTCGATGGTCTTGCGAATGATCCTGTGCAGCCACGAATTGTTAGGCTTGGTGAAGGGACACACTCGTTTGCAGTTGGAGCAGCTGAATCCGTTAAAATCGTAACACTTCTCCGACTCGATATACCACTTTAACGTCCCGGGATTGTTGGACGGCGATTTCCCCTTCCAGGTCCGGGGGCCGTCAGTGATGGCACCGCTTGGACATTCATCGGCACACAGCATGCATGCCTCACAGAATTCCGTAACCCCAAAACTGATCCGCAAATCAGGAATAAGGGGCATATCCGTGATGACTTTGGCCAACCGGATACGAGGACCGTACTTGGGTGTGATCAGAAGACCCAGACGTCCCAACTCCCCCAGGCCGGCATCGATGGCCATGGGAATGCTCAGTCCGATCCCATTCCCCGCGGGGATTGCCCGATAGCCGAGCCCTCGAACAAATTCGGCAAGGGTCGCTGCCGTATAAGCCATGCGTGAATAGCCGTCACCCACAGCAGCAGAGGCCAATCTTCCAGGGGAATTGGCGATCCCATAGAAATCCTCTTCAAAGGCCAGTGCAATGACACGATTCATGGATTGGGGGATGTAAAGAGCCTCATCGCTCTGAGCGAAACGCTCGCCCTCTGAAAGAACCGGAATGGCGTGCCCCCTGTCTTCTCCTCGAGGAGAGAAACGATCCGAATACAGCCACAGAGGATTGAGCTCCGCGATCCCTGCCAGAGATGCCCCGTAGAAAAGGGCGGCATGTTTTACAGCTTGCGTGGCCGCATCCCAGTTCATATCCAATTCGGCTGGATCCCAAGGGCCGAGCTCGTGGAGACCCAGTCCTCGAACCATTCCCCGGTGAAGATCCCACTCGTAGGAGGCGCGGCCATGGACATTCGCCACGTGCCAGGAGGCCGCCATAAAAGCATAATCCAGCCGTGTCTGATTCGGAATCCGGCCTTTTCCCTCCACCAGGTTTATATGGGCAAGATTCTCACTGGTCTCCGGACGATCTTGCCGGTCCGGGTCCCAGACATTCCGGCTAAAAGTTGTCGACTTTTCACTCATGCGTTTAAGGATATTGGGATCGTATTCATACGGGAGATTCTGGCCGGCAATTTTCTCCACCAGAAACCCTCCGTACTCTTCAGTGGAATGGACCACAAAACCGCCAGGAGTTTGGCCGACAATTCCTGGCGTCACACAACCCAGTCCCAAGGCCGCAGTTCCTACCCCTAGCCGTTTGATAAATTCCCGCCTTTCGATCGAAATATTTTTCATAGGAACAGATCTCCCTCCAATGTACTTCTCCTGTTTGTCATCCTTTTACCCAGATCTTCGAGTGAAAACGAACCGGCGGAGGAGAACAGCCCACACCACTCCCACGAAGCCAAGGATCACTCCCATCACCAAAGCCGCTCTCCCCGCTCCCTCAGAGAGGAAGCTGACCACTATTTCGCACACAAAAACAGCATACACAAAGGCAAGGACCGTCAGCCCCCACTGCCACCAGGAAATGGAGAGTCCTCTGCGCCGGACATTATTTACCAGGATGGTAAAACCGAGCATCATCAAAGCGCCTATCACGATATGAATCATTGATCCTACTCCTTCTTCGATGAATATTTTCCCACAATCAACGCCTTCATGAAGAGATAGCAGTTTTGGACAAACTTGAGCTTGGAGCTGCCCACTCTTTTTCTTACAGTGATCGGGACCTCTGCGTAGGACAATTTTTTTGTGATCACCCGCGAGGTCAATTCCGCCTCGTATTCCAAGTTGTGTGCCTTTACTTCCAGAAAAGCCACTTTTTTATTGAGAACTCTGAGGCCGCTCGAGAGGTCGGTAATACGCCTGTGCAGCAGCACGCTCGCTATCAAAGAGCCGGTGACGTTTGCCAGGGATTTAAAAAAACTGGCGTTTTTTGGAAACCCATTCTTAAACCTCGTCCCGATAACCATATCATACCCCTGCTCGAATTTTTCGATCAGAGTGGGGATGCTTTCGGGCCGGTAGGTGAGGTCAGCATCGATTGTCGCGATCGTATCTGTGGACGCATGGATGTATCCGGTTTTGAGAGCGTGGGCCTTCCCCCGGTTTTTGACGTGACGGAAAGCTTTCACGTCTCCGGCTGTCCTCAGTTCCTCCATGAGTTGCCAGGTCCGATCTGTACTCCCATCATCCACGAGGATCAACTCAGCATCAGGATTGCTATCGAGCGTCCGTTTAACGATACTCTCGATCGCTGCGTCTTCGTTAAAAGCGGGGATAACGATCGAGTATTTTTTTGCCTTCATGATGATCGAGGATTCACCATTTTAAACTAATTTTTTTTGAGATTAAAGTTTATTCCTTTTTTGGGATGTGCTAAAACGAGAATTAGAGAATGAGGATAAGTCCTATTTTTATTCGGAAAAAATCTTTTCTTCTGTTTCTTCTGGAGACTGGAGCACTGGCTTCTTACCTTTGGAACCGGCTCGGCTACGACCGGCTTACAGAGAAAGAAATCCCTTTTTATCTTCTTGCTGTCACCTTGGCAGGGACAATGACTCTGGTGGGTCTCATTCTCTATCGGATTCTGACCTTATACGCCCGCTTTATAGCCAGGCGCACAGAGCTGGATCAAAAAACTGTAAAGCGTTCCCTGGTCATCACGCTCTCGCCGTTTCTCTTTCTCTTTCTCACCTTCCTTGAACATTTTCTCTATTTGAAAGATATTCAAGGCGCCGTACTCCTCGTTTCCGTTTGCGGAACGGCGTATCTGCAATACTCTTATTGGGAGAGATCGATCAAAAACCTCGCTCGGAAGCCTGTATCGGCACTAAACCGGGAGGACACCCTAGGTTTTGCTCTTCACTCTACTAAGATATCCCGTGCGGTGTTGACTCTCTCTATCTGTATCTACATACTGTACGCCTCAGGGATTATTCTCCCCGCCCATTCGATAACAGGAGAC
>JASFPP010000002.1:0-68753 GCA_050115915.1 Candidatus Aminicenantota bacterium | reverse complement strand
CTTCAGTTAGTCTATGTTTCTTCCCTGAAATAATCGCAATCCCTATGGGGAGTTAGAAAATTATGTGTTTCAAGGCCTTCACTTTACCTTGAAATATATGAGGAGACCTATAGCCAGGATCTCGAAGGCCGCCAGGATATAGGGAAATGCTGTAAAACCTCCTGTGATAAAATAGCTTTAGGATGTTTATTTTTTCCATTATTGAAATAGCGGGGGTAAAGAACTAGAATGATTTTTCCGGCATGGAAAAACATAAAAAAAGGAGGGAAAATATGATCAAAAGAACACCCCGGCTAAACTTTCAAATCCTTTGGGTTGCGGTCACGGTCCTGCTTGCAGGAAGTTTAGGGATCGCCCAGGAGGAGGCCAAGGCTCTTGTTCTCCAGGAGATGAGCTGGACGGATGTGGCCGAATACCTGAAAACCAGCGATATGGTCATCATCCCCCTTGGCAGCACCGAACAGCACGGCCCCCATATGCCATTAGGGACAGATTTTTATGAGGCTGTGGGAATGTCAAAGATGATTTCGGCAAAAACGGGTGTTGTTGTCGCACCTGTGCTGCTCTCAGGATACAGCGTCTACCATTCAGGCTTTGCCGGTTCGTTGAGCCTCAAACCGGAGACGATGGAGCAGGTTCTTTTCGAGACCGCCGAAATGCTCATGAAATACGGGTTCCGTCGCTTCATGTTCTTCAACTATCACGGTGGAAACCATATCGTGGAGAGCAAGGTGATCCACAGGATAAACCATACGACCGAGGCCTCTGCCGTGGCCATCGGCGCAGGGGCCTCGTTCCAGACATACTCGGATGATATCCCGGGCGTTTACGACACGCACGCAGGGATCAACGAAACATCGATCATGCTCTACCTCAAACCCGAGTTGGTCAAAATGGAGAGAGCCGAAAAACCCAAGTTTAAAGCGTCTCCGAAAATCCAGGAGATCGTTGACTTGGGCCGTAAGGATCCTGAATTGTACGCCCTGTTGAGCTCGGTTCAGGGTGTTCCTGAAGAGACCAAAAAAGGGGGGGCCAGCCATGAGCTTTCGTCGAACGGGATATGGTCTACGGGCGATCCAAAAAGAGCAACCAGAGAGCGCGGTGAAAAAACGGTCAACGCTATGGTCACGAGTGCTGTCAAATTCATCGAGGCCTGGAAAAAGACCAAAAATTAGGAGTTGCGCTCCCAATAATTATTAATTATACTTGGCAGTTCATATGCGTTGAGATTTAAAATTTAAGCGTAATCTTATCGATAATCAATAGAGGAGAAAACCCATGAAACAAATAAGCGAACAGGTTGAAAACGCCATTATAGAAGCCATCAAACTGGAGATCAACGGACGAAAGTTTTTTGATCATGCCGCGGAAATCACCACTCATGAGAAGGGGAAGAAGATGTTTCATTTTCTCGCCGAGGAAGAAGTGAAGCACCTGGAAACCTTTGGCAAGATGTTCAACGAGATTCTCGGCGGCACCGATTGGAAGCAGTACATCAGAGAAGAGGTGGAAGACGGCGAAGCCCCTCTCATCACAAAGCTCAAGGAGAATATGAAGAGGGAAGATGCCAAGGGAGAGGTTGAGGCTCTTCGTGTGGGGATGGAGCTCGAGGAAAACGCGATTCGGTTTTTTGCTCAAGCTTCGGCAGATGCCGACGATCCGGTCGCGAAGAAGATCTTCCGTGAGATCAGCGAAGAAGAAAAATTCCACTATGATCTTCTCCAGGCTCAGCTCGATTCCGTGACCCGTTCGGGATTCTGGCTGGGCGGAGCGGAATTCCAGATGGACGGCAAGTGGTAAATCTTAGATTCCTCCGTATATTTTTCAAAAAAAACAAAATTATGCTGTTCGAGCTCTTGCGAGATAGCGAGAGACGACTCCGGAGATCCGATAGGAGGGAGGAATTTAAGTGAAGGTGAACACAAAAATTGCCTGGGGTGCAGTTTTACTGGTTTTGGTTTATAGGTTGATCTCCTGCTCATCCCAGGAGACCGAGGCCGAGATTGCCGCTAGGGTCAGCATGCTTCATGATAGAGTTTTGACTGTGGATACACATGCTGATACGCCATCACGCCTTCTCAGAGAGGATTGGGACATCGGCAAGCGGCATGAATCCAAAGAACGAAGAGGCTCCAAGATCGACCTTCCCCGTATGGCAGAGGGAGGTTTAGATGCGGAGTTCTTTGCCGTGTTTGTCGGACAGGGCGCGAGAACCCCAGAGGGATATGAAGGGGCTAAAGAGCGTGCTCTCCTTATACTCGATGCCATCCATAAGATGTGCGCAGACTATCCTGAGCTCGTGGCTCTGGCTACGACTCCAGAGGATGCCTACAGGATCGAAAAGGAGGGCAAACGCGCCGCCTTTATCGGGATGGAGAACGGGTATCCGATCGGAAAGGACCTGTCCCTGATCGAGAAATACTATGAAAGAGGCGTACGCTACATCACTCTTTGTCATTCCAGGGACAACGATATTTGTGATTCCTCCACGGATACAGAAGGGCCTGAAGATAATGGTTTATCGGCATTCGGTAAGGAGGTTGTGGCCGAATGCAACCGCTTGGGTATCATGGTTGATGTCTCCCATGCCTCTGAAAAGTCCTTCTACGATATTATTGAATCGACAAAAGCGCCGATCATCGCTTCTCATTCCAGCGTGAGGGCTCTCTGTGACCATCCCAGGAACTTGACCGACGAGCAACTGAAAGCCCTGGCCGAAAACGATGGCGTCATCCAGATCTGCTTCGTTTCTGACTTCATCAAAGAGCAGCCCCCCAACCCAGGGAGGGATGCCGCGCTCGAGGTCCTTCGCAAGAAATACGAGTCCCGACGCGACATCCGTGATGAAGCCGAAAGAGCCAAGCTCTATGCCGAATACCAGGCGATCTATGAAAAATACCCCGGGGAGAAGACGACACTAAAGGAGCTGGTTGACCATATCGATCATGTCGTCGAGCTCATCGGCGTGGATCATGTGGGCATCGGTACGGATTTTGACGGCGGTGGTGGCGTCGATGGATGCAATGATGTCAGCGAGATGCCCCATGTCACCGAAGAACTTCTCAGGCGCGGCTACTCTGAAGACGATATCCAGAAGATCTGGGGAGGAAACATCATGCGTGTTCTCGCTCGGGTGATCGAGGTTTCTGAACTAACCTAGCCTTCCTCCTTTATTAATCTCAGAGTTTGCGCGACACACGGTTTTCCTGAAACGGAATTTGCAGTCGTACGCTTATTTCATCACTGCCCCTTTGTTCGCACCTGTTGATCTGGTTGAAATAAAGCTTTGGAGCGCAAAACTCATCTCAGGCCCAAACTAGCGGCATTCTGTAAAAAATATTTACAAAAAAATTGTTCCAGATCTTCCTGAATCCTCTTAACTTATTCATATTAAAAAAGTTATCATACTATCCAAAGATGGCATAAAACTTGCCTTGTATTTGCCTTGAGCCCTGTGTTTTTTTATCATAAGAGGAAAGCGTAATGTTGAGAAAGCTCCGGTTGTTCCCTGCTCTGGTCATTCTTATCCTTCTGTGTGTCATGTCTCTTCCCTCGGGATCTAGGAGGACACGCAAAGAGGTTCAGCCGAAGGACGGCGGGATTTTCCGCCTAAAATCATTCACTGACGTCTACAGGAGAGAGCTCGACCCTGCAAGCCCCGATTCCTTCATTTTTCTCTCTGAACAGATCTATGATGGCCTGGTGAGGTTGGATAAAAACCTCCACATCCAACCTTCTCTTGCAGAATACTGGGAGATTTCTTCAGATAAAAAAGTCTATACGTTTTATTTAAGAAAGGGCGTTAAATTTCATCATGGCGGAGAACTCGTTGCCAATGATGTCAAATATTCGTTCGAACGGCTTCTCGATAAAGCGACGAATTCTCCCTATTATCAGTTCTTCGTCAGCCGGGTGGAAGGAGCTGCGGATTTCCGCGAGGGAAAATCAACTGAGGTTAAAGGGTTTAGGGCTATTGACGATTTGACGTTTGAGATGCATCTCACCAAACCCTTTGTTTCGGCTCTCTACCTGATGAGCATGAATTTTTGCAAGATCCTTCCGCGCGAGAAGGCCACCCAAGAGGGGAGAGATTTTTTTCGCAGGCCCTCGGGAACTGGACCGTTTATATTCGACTTTTGGGTGCGGACGACAAGGCTGCAGGTCGCCGGTCTTCGCCTAAAGCGCAATCCCGAATATTTCGCAGGCGCTCCTTTTCTGGATGGAATCGAGTTCTGTTCACTTTTTACTCTCGATCACTTTTACGATAGAGAAATCGACGCCATCCCCATCCTCTCCACAAGGTTACTCGATTCAGAGTACCAGCTGTATGAGGATGGGCCTATGACCCATTACTTTCTGGGTTTGAGTTGCCGGATCCCTCCCTTGAATCGGGTTTCTGTCCGGAAGGCCCTTTCGTTGGGTTTTGATAAACAGGCCCTTGTCACAGCGGCGAAGGATATTAAATACCTGCGTTTAACCACAGACAGCTATATTCCCTCCAGTTTGCCCGGCTTTTTCCCCCCGCATGAGGGGGAACCCTATAACCTGGAGAAAGCGAAAGATATGCTCCAGAGGGAGGGTTTTTCTTCCGTTGATCGGTTTCCTCGGGTCACATTGTACTTTGAATGGCCGAGGACGGATGAAAAACGCAGAATATACAGAGAATTGCGCGATCAGCTGAGAGACATGGATATCGACTCCCGCATGGATTTCTACAAATCACCACAAGAATTACAGACGACAAAAGATCCCTACATGGTATTCGTCGAAAGGAACATGAGCTTCCCCGACCCCGAGGATATGCTCCGTCCCTTGTTTCATTCCCGGTCGATCTTCAACGTGTTTGGATACGTGAACTCCAACGTTGACAGGCTCCTGCAGGAGGCAGAGATAGAGAGAAGCTGGAAGAAAAGGATCAACCTTTTTCACAAGATCGAAGACATGTTGCTCATCGATGTGCCTGCCATACCTTTGTTCTCTCACCAGAATAGGGTGGCCGTACAACCTTATGTGCGTGGAATTGAATATCCCTCACTGGGCTTTTACTACCTGGACGCAAAAAAGATTTGGCTAGATAAATAAAACATTTGTATTTATCTACGTATATAGAAATGAGGCCTTTGCTGATGAGCTTGCGAACAAAATTTATTCTCGCCGTCATAATGTTACTCTTTGTGCTCGTTGGTTTAATCTTTTTTGTGATCGAGAAGCGGGAAGTGAGTGCCATTTATGAAGAGCAGCTCAGCCGAGGATTCCTTGAAGCCGAATATTTAATCCAATTGAATTATGATGAATTTGTGGTTTTCAGGGATGTTACAGGGGCAGAGGAAAACATCGAAAAACAGATCAGTGATAAATTGATCTACATCGTGTTTTATGATGCCAACAACTCTCCTTTTGCCGGCAACGAATTTATCAAGGCCTACGAAAAGATCTACGCAAACAGCAACTTTGCCGAAGCGGAACTCGAGGGGAATTTTTTCTCTAGCAGAATAGAACTAGAGGATCGGGAAACTGCTCAAGCCTTGCCCATCTTGGAGATCGAAGCACCCATATATGTGGAAGGCTCCCCAAGAAGGTGGGGCTCTGTCAAGATCGGTCTTTCTATGGAGGAGGCACGTGCGGAAATCAGGGACACCCATATCAAGCTGGTCTTGATCGCAGGCCTGGGACTTCTCTTCGGTATTGTGGGCTCGATCCTGTTATCCAGGGGGATCACGACGTCGCTTAAAAAATTGGTGGATGGAACAGTCCGAATCTCCAAAGGCGATTTTTCCCACAGGATCGATCTCTCATCCCATGATGAGCTCGGTAATCTCGCCACTAGCTTCAATAAAATGAGTGAGCAGCTTTTTCTCACAAAAAGGCGGATGGAGGAGGCGAGCAAAAAACTGGTCCATGCAGAGAAGCTTGCGTCCATAGGGCGCTTATCTGCTAGCATTGCCCACGAGATAAGAAATCCGTTGACGTCTGTCAAGCTCAACGTCCAAAAAGTCGCTGAGAGCGAATGCTGGGGAGAGGTCGAGAGGGGACATCTGGATATCACCCAAGAGGGGATCGATCACATCGAAAATTTCATCAAGGAACTCCTGAATTTCACCCGTGTCTCTGAGCTTAATTTCCTCGAGTTCTCTATGGAGCAGATCATAGACAGCTCGCTCAAGATCATCACCGACCAGCTGGAGCTCAAAAATATTCAGGTGAAGAAGGAATACGAGGAGGGATTGCCTCCCGTATATGTTGACGGCGATAAGATGCGGTTGGTCATCGTTAACATTCTTCGCAACGCCTATGAAGAGTTGGACGAAGGCGGCGAGATCGACATTATCCTATCTCTCGTTGAAGAGGAAGAAGAAAAAAAGATCTCGATTGAAATTTCCGATAACGGAAAGGGCATTGCGGAATCAGAGTGGGAAAATATCTTTGAGCCTTTTTACACGACGAAGTCTGTCGGCATTGGATTGGGATTGGCCAATGCTCAAAAAATTGTCGAACAGCATAATGGATCCATTCGGATCATTAAGAAAGAAGGAAGGGGGGCTTGTTTTGAAATCCTTATTCCTTGTGGGGAAGTCCAATGAAATCGATCCTAATAATTGATGATGATCCTTTAATCAGGAAAACGCTATCGGCCCATCTCGCCAAGGATAAATTTGAAGTCCACATGGCCGAGGATGGGGGTGAAGGGCTCGAGAAGTACGAGCAGTGCACTCCGGATCTTGTTATCCTGGATATCCGTTTACCGGATATGGATGGCTTGGAAGCGCTGAGTTTCATCAAAGAAAAAAACAAGAACGCCACTATCATCATAATGACAGCCTACGATGACATGAAGACCACTGTGGATGCGATTAAGCTGGGAGCATTCGAATACCTGGTCAAACCGCTGGATCACGTCGAGCTGGACCTGACCATTGACAAAGCCTTCCAAGTTCAAAACTTGGAAGATAAACTCAGTTACCTGGTGGAAGAAAAACAGAAAGAATACACCATCGACAATATCATCGGCCGCTCGCCCCAGATGAGGGAGATCTTCAAATTGATAGGCTCTGTGGCCCCGACCCGCACGAATGTTTTGATCCAGGGCGAAAGCGGCACCGGGAAAGAGCTGGTCGCCAAAGCCATCCATTACAACAGCCCTTACAGCAGGGAGCCCTTTATCGTGATCAATTGTTCCGCGATAACAGACACACTCCTTGAGAGCGAGCTCTTCGGCCATGTGAAGGGGGCCTTCACGGACGCTGTGTGTGAGACAAAGGGAAAGTTCGAGATCGCTGGTAAAGGAACCCTCTTTCTGGATGAGATAGGCGACGTTTCGCCCAGCCTCCAGTCGAAGCTACTCCGGGTCATCGAAACCAGGGACTTCATGAAGGTCGGAGGAGAGAGGGTTCTTAAAACAGAGGCGAGGATCATTGCGGCCACAAACCAGAATTTGAGGGCATTGATCGAAAAAGGCACCTTCCGGGAGGACCTCTACTACCGCCTCAAAGTTGTCGTGATCCCGCTGCCTCCCTTGCGCGAGAGAAAAGACGACATTCCAGAGCTCGTCGCCTATCTACTGGAGAAAATCAACGGGCAGCTCCGGAAAAATGTCAGGAAAGTTCCCCCCCCGGTGATGAAAATCCTGAAGGAGAATACATGGCGAGGAAACGTCCGTGAGTTAGAAAATGCTCTCACGCGTGCCGTTATATTGGCGAAAGGAGACGTTATCCTCGAAGAAAATCTGCCGCTTGATGGGAGTGAGAAAAAAGTCCTTCCGAGGGAGCTCGGCCCGATAAAGGATGTTGAAATGAATTATATCCAGCATGTCCTCACAGAAATGAAAGGCAATAAAACAAAAACGTGCAGGATTCTTCAGATCAGCCGGCCAACTCTCGATAAAAAGATCAAAGAATACGACCTTAAAGTCTAGTGCCAATTCCTCGGGATGGGGCACATTCGTTGTCTGTGTAAATCCATTTTACCCCATGTAAATTATCTTATCTGGGCTTTTCGAACAGATCCTCCCCAGCTCTCCTGTTTTCCCCTGGGAAGTCCAAAAAATTGTTCAGATGGCACGAAATCTGCAATAGGAAGAACATGTTCGAAGGAGGAAACGAGAATTTGCTCAGGATGAACAAAATGCAAGAGAAAAAAATTGTGATTGTGGACGATGACGACAGCGTCAGGAAGACCTTCTTCATGATCCTCCATGATAACTACAGAGTTTTTCTGGCAAAAGATCCGAAAGAAGCGCTGCACAAGTTTAAGAAAGCCAATGTGGATCTGATTATCGCTGATCTCAAATTACCCGATATCAGCGGGCTCGAGATGATCTCCAGGTTCAGGGAAGCCGGATACAAAGGAGAGGCGATCTTGATCTCCGGCTTTCCGGATATGATCGACATCGATGAGTTGAACCGCCTTTCGATCGGTCATTTTTTTGTAAAACCTTTGGACCTCAACGCACTTAATCATTCTATAGAATATCTTTTGAACGGCAAGAATGGCAAAGAAAAAAGAGTGTAGGGATATGTAGTATGGCGAATGGGATACGAAGGCTGGATGAAAGCATAAAAACGAGTGGCATGACATACATTCATCCAGCCTGGTACTCCTTTATCAAGTACTGCGAATCCATAAGGTTTGGAGAGATCGATAGACTCAAGATCCAGGACGGTCTCCCCATGTTGGCCGAAGAGGTGAAGAAAAAAATAAAATTCACGGGATAAAAGGAGAGATACAATGGCTACGGAAAACGTACACACCGACCAGGGTGTTCCTCCTATAGGAGGACCGATTAGCAGGGCATATTTCGAGACGGAATCCATCGAAAAGATAAGCCCGGAGTATCTCGAAGAGTGGAAAGAAAGGACTTTCCGCAAGGAGGTCTTTGATCTTTTCATCGAGTATTTTTGCGTCCGACAAAGGGTCCCCTTTAAAGAACTTATCGGGAGTGTAGAAAAAAGCATTTTGATGCGGGCCCTGGGCCAATGCAATGGATGTCAAAAAAGCGCTGCAAAATTCTTGGGAATCAAATACACCACTCTGAACGAAAAACTGAAAAGATACGACATTCGCTTCGATAAAAAGCCGTTCTAGATCGCTTCGATTTTACTCAATTTTTAGGAACGGATTCATTTTTTTGAAAGACTTTTTACATTTTTTGGATAATTTTTGCATTTCCTGACAGGTCGAAAATTCATAACGTTATTATAATCAACAACTTATATTTTTCGTCTCGATTGGTACGATTTTTGCTGCTCCAAAAAAATGAAATACTTCGAATAATACAGATTAAGCAGCTGACTGGAAAACACAGAGGCTGTCGGGTGTCCCCGTGAACCCGGCAGCCTTTTTTTTGAGGAGAAAAACGATGAGGCGATTTTTTCTTTTGGCCGTTTCCTTTTGTCTTTTGCTGGGTAGTCTGTCACCGGTTTTGGGTCAACAGAGGCTGGATGGGTCTATAGTCGGAAAAGTGGTTGATGCGGATGACCGGCCTCTTCCGGGTGTTACGGTCACAATCGAGAGCAGGGCATTATCCTACGCATTGAAGTATGTCACGACAGAAACAGGCATTTTCCGTTTTCCAACTCTTCCCCCTGGCAACGATTATGCCCTCACATTCGAGGTCCTGGGTTTCAAAAGCGTAACCCGCCGCGGATTACGTGTGAATGTCGGCAAAACATCGTCCGTGTCCATTGTGATGGAATTGGGGGGCCTTGAGGAAGACGTCACTGTTGTCGGATTTTCTCCTGTGGTCGATGTCCGATCGGCGAAGACTTCTGTGAATTATGCTCGAGATTTTATCTATCACATCCCCATGTCTAGGGATCTATATGATGTTCTCAACTCGATTCCCGGTTCTGTATCAGAAAACGTGGATTACAGAAGAACATCTTTTATATCGGGAGGAACAGTCCGGGGAAACCAATACTCTGTAGATGGGGTCACCATCAATGATCCCGTCGTTATGTACCCGATGACAAACATCAACATCGATGTGTACGAGGAAGTGGAGTTTGGTCTCTATGGTCATCCAGCGGATGTGGGATTGGCCGATGGAGGGTTCGTCAACATCGTAACGAAATCTGGCGGTAATGATTATCACGGCGGTCTTACGGCCGAATATTTTGACGACAGAATGAGTCAGAGTCTCCTAAGCCGCGAAGATCTCAAGTCTATGGGTTTGGAAAAGCCGATGGGGCGGAGCTCCTGGAGAGATCTTTCCTTGTATTTGGGAGGTCCCATCGTGAGAGACAGCCTCTGGTTTTTTGTGAACGGACGTTATTACACCTGGACACAGGATTTTAATCTTGTGTCCTGGGACGAGACCATTTCGAGCCGTGAGCGCGTGTTCACACAGGAACAGGGCCCGCATAAGGAGATGAATTTTTTTGGAAAATTGACGTTCCAGCTCACTCCCGAGATACGGCTGATGGCGATGTACAATCTGGCGAATATTACCGAAGAGTACTACACGCACCGGCTTTCGAGCTATACGGACAGGACAGCGACCTCCCGATGGGATGGTGAGAATGGTCACACGCTAAGCCTTCAGGCGAACTGGGTGACAAGCCAGAACCATTTCTTGGATTTCAGGTTTGGCTATAATTACAGGTACTTCCCTCTGCCATTCAGTGACTATGCCCTTGAGGATGCACCTCAATATTGGGACCGTTATTGGGGAATGTACCGGAATAATTCCCGGTTTCAGGAAACTTACACTCGGCGTAGGATCAACCCCTCGGCTATGGCCACTCTTTTTGTGGATGATCTTTTTGGAACGAACCACGAGATCAAAATCGGTGCCGAATACGAGTGGGTCACCAGCAACTGGGATTGGTGGCGGGGAAATCCTGTGCGCTTCGATTATTTTGACGGAAATGTTTATTCATACCCGACATCACAAGCCCCTAACAGGGGATTTGTCTACATCTACACCTGCGGCCCCACGTGTTCTTCGTCCATCGAGCAGGATACAAAGAGAAGATTTGGCGTTTTTATCCAGGACAATCTTTCGTTGAGTGATCGGCTCACCCTGAACCTGGGTCTGCGTTTGGACACGAGCACTGGCCGCTTTCCAAACCAGAGTAAAGAGGCGACGGCCGATCCTTACGGAATTCTCCAGGTTCTGCCAGGTCTTGGTGAAGAATCACCCTATGGTTTCTATGAACTAGAGGGGCGCAATATCCTGACATGGACACATTTCTCTCCGCGTGTCGGCTTCTCCTATGATGTTTTCGGGGATGGAAAAACCTCCATCAGAGGATCCTGGTCGCGTTACAACGAGTACCTTATGGTCCAGTACTTCAACTCGCTGAACCCGCTCTATCCCAGGGGCGGCGCATGGTTCTGGTATGACGAGAACTACAATAAACGACCCGATCGAGATGACAGGTATGAGATCTACGATTTACCGGATAGCCCTTATGTTTACGACCTGGAGAATGTTTTGGACCCGGAATCGTCTGCTCCTTACACAGATGAGTTCACTCTGGGTTTAGAGCGAGAATTGGCGAGGAACTTGAGCGCAGGGGTCACTCTCATCTACAAACACAAATCGAACATCTTCGAGGATGTCAATGATTATGGACTCGGCAGAGAACACGCATGGAAGGGCTACAGCCCGGAGAGTCCATACTGGGAAAGGTTCACGTTCGAAGACCCGGGAGATGATGGATTGTTCGGCACGGATGATGACAAGACGTCCTTTTGCTATGCAGAACTCGCCACTTCCCCAGGAGGCAGACACTGGTTTCACACGAACCTTGATGTGGGTTTTCGAAAATACGCAGCTATTCAGTTCATCCTGAACAAAAGAATGGCCCATAGGTGGCAGATTCTTGCATCTTTAGTGTGGAGCAAATCTTGGGGAAACATCGGAGGACGTTACTCCGAGACAGGGGGGGCCTCCACGAATTATGACACCCCTAACTCCCTCATATTTCCGGAGGGGAGACTGGATTACGACCGGCCGCTCAATATCAAGATCCAAAGTTCAGTCATTCTTCCCCAAGATTTTATATGCAGCGGTTACTTCAGTTATCTTTCAGGAACTCCTTGGGCCAGGACCATTTGGGTCTACATCCCTGAGGATAAGCGGTATCTCTATCCGGGACAGGGCTATCATGTGATCACAGAGGAAAGGGGAACTAGGCGCACTGCCCCACTGGCCACTCTCGATCTGAGGGTGGAAAAGAGATTCCGCATTTCAGACTCCATACTTCTGGGAGGCTATATCGACATCCTGAATGCCTTCGGTTGGAGCGGATACAAAATCGATGCGGATCCAGGCGGGTATTTGGATTACAGCGATCCCGAGAATCCAGTGTTCAAAAGGTACAGCAGTTATGGAGACATCACTGCGGCTTACGGAACAAGAGTCGTGAAAGTGAGCTTACGCCTGACATTCTAAATACATCTTGTAAGAGCTTCGCTATGGAGGGTTAACTCCCTCTCCATCCCTTCCGGCTATTGCCCTCATGAAGTCTTTCTAAAACCGTGATGGCATGAAATCGCTTTGCATCTTCCATCAGGACTTTGGAAATGCTATCTAGATCTTGTTTGCCTTATGAATGTGGCTATGGTTTAATTCAATCTTGGAGTCGAAAGATGGGTATTTTTAACATCTGTTTAAGGAGAAAAGGATGAAGAGGCTTCCATTTCAAATATTTCGCGGGGCTAATCTAGGGCTGATACTTGCATGTATGATCTTGCCTGTGAATTTGAAGCCGGAACACAGAAGGACGGCCCCTTCGATGGAGACGGAATTAACTGTTATTAGCCAAGAAACCCAAGCCGAAAAAACAGCCGCGGCCAAAGAAGCCTGGATGGGCGTTTTCATGAAAGGCGTGAAAGTGGGGTACAGCCACAGCCGTGAGTTCAGTCTTGTCCAAGAGGGGAAGACATTCCAGCGATCGATCCAGGAATCCTTCATGAAAGTCTCTCGGTTGGGCAGCGATCCTGTAGAGATTCAAACAACGCAGGATTCTCTCTATGATGCTAATCAGAATCCGGTGGAGACGACTATTAGAACCAAGCTCTCTCTCGCAGAAACTGTGATAAGAGCAGAGGTCAAGCCCGATAAGATCGTGTTTTATTCTGGAGATAAGATTACCAAGGAACTGCCCTACACAGAAAAATTCCACTTTGGCGTTCCTATGGAAAAAATTATCAAAGAAGATGGCTTAAAGGCCGGAAAGGAATACACATTCAAAATCCTCGAACCGCTCACTCAATCCCTTATAGATATCTCTTTCGAAATCTTGCAGGAGGAATCTGTTCTATTGCTCGGCGAACAGATTTCCCTTTGGCATGTCCGCACCAAAATGACGGATGTCTTTCCGATCGTCATGGACGAGTGGATCGATGAGAAGGGTGAGATATGGAAGTCTGTAAGCGATGCAGGATTTTTGCATACGACTTCCATTCGTATGCCCAAAGAAAAGGCAATGGAATTATCCGATGAGAATTTGGATATTGCCTTTTCCATGTTGATAAAATCGAACGTCGAGTTTCCGCAACCCCAAGACGTTCAAAGCGTTACTTTTAAAGTGAGTGGGATTCCTCAGGAGAAGCTGAGAGGACTTCCTTTCGATGGGAAAAGTCAGAAACTCCTGGAACTCAAGGAGGATCATGCGATTATCCAAACACAGTCAGTGGTCTTTGCGGAAAAAGACGCCAAATCTTTTCCCTTCGAAGGAGAGGAATTTTCAAGATATTTAGCCTCGACCACATTCTGTCAATCTGACGATCCGTATGTCGTAAAAGTCGCAAGGACCATCGCCGGCAAAGAAGGGAATTCCTGGGCCGCGTCGAAAAAGATTGCCGAGTGGGTACGCCGTGAGATGGAGCCGAACTATGATGTGGGATTTGCCTCCGCTAAAGAGATCCTCGAAAATCGAGAAGGGGATTGTTCGGAATATACGGTGTTGATGGTCACCCTCTGTCGTTCTGTGGGGATCCCGGCGCGGGCCGCAGTGGGAGTAATGTATGGAGAAGGAATATTTGCCTATCACATGTGGCCCGAGGTTTATGTAGGCGCGTGGGTAGGATTGGATGCCAAGTGGCTGGCCGTGGATAAGACGAGCGGTGAGTATTACACAGACGCCACACACATCAAGCTGGGTAACAGCGCTCTGGATGAAGGGCTATTCCAGGAGATGGGCCGAGCCATGTCAGAGGTCATCGGGAACCTGAAGCTCGAGGTTTTGGAATACAACGAGGATCGATAGGCTTCGATCGCCCTTAACTCTCAGAAATGATATAATCGTCTGGACATGAAGATCTACTTGGACTGTTATCCGTGTTTTTTCCAGCAGGCCCTCAATGTCACTCGATTGGTCGGTGCCAATGAAGATACTACCCATAAGATCTTGCTCGAGGTGAGCAGATTCCTGCCCAAAATTCCGGCTGGGGCCACACCTCCAGAGATCGGCCGAGAGGTTTATAGAATCGTCTCGCGTTTGACCGGTGTACAGGATCCCTACAGAGAAATCAAGAAAAAATGCACCGAACAAGCCCTCACTCTATATCCAGGCCTGAAGGAAAGAGTTCGATCGGCAGAGGATCGGTTGAAAACAGCGATCCGTATCGCCATTGCCGGAAATGTGATCGATTTTGGGTCCAACGCACCCTTTGACATGGAAAAAGACCTTGAATCCATACTCGACCAGAGATTTGCCATCGATGATTTTGAGACTTTCAAGGCAGCGCTGCCTAAGGCCAAAGACGTTCTTTACATCGCGGATAACGCGGGAGAAACGGTGTTCGACCGTGTGCTTATCGAAGAGCTGGGAAAACCTGTGACCTATGTGGTTCGTGAGCGTCCGATCATCAATGACGCTGTTCTTGAGGATGCTGTGGCTGCGGGGATAGATAAAGTCGCAGACATCATGAGCTCGGGCACAGACGCGCCGGGCAACATCTTGCGTTTTTGCGCGGATGAGTTCTTCAAGGTCTATAAAACTGCGGACTTTATCATCAGCAAGGGGCAGGGGAACTATGAAGGTCTTTCTGAAGAAAGCCGGCCGATATTTTTTCTTCTGAAAGCCAAATGTCATGTCATCGCCAAAGACATCGGAGTCGAACAGGGAAGCATCATTCTGAAACGATCGAAATTCTTCGACACCTAACCGCCTTTCTTAATTTCTTCAGAAAGCATCCTTAATACTGTGATGACTGGTATTTCGAGTGCTCAATTGGTGATTTCGAAAACACTCTCAGTTTCCCCAGCGAGGAAACTTCGCTCGATTCCGGGCTTCCCTCATATCTCCCCTTGGGAGATATACCATGCCCGTCCAGCCCTCCATACGGTTTTCTCCACCACACAATTGGAGCACTCAATAACGCATTATGCTTTCATGCCATCACGGAAATAATGATGTTTACCTTTCTGCAGAAAGATTTGCACTTTTATTTTTTGTATTATAATATCCATTTAAACCATTCAATAAGTTTTGAGAATCTTAAAAAGGAGGACTCATGGGGAATAAAATTGGACGGAGAGAATTTCTTAAAAAGAGTGCCCGTTATAGCCTGACCGCAGCAGTCGGAGGAACAGCACTCGGACATTTTGTCGATGGCTCAAAAGCCGGGGCTATGGCCTACGGAGCACATGATATTGTTGTGGCTGAGGGAGCGGATTATTATAAGAGCACCATGAAGGCGGTTGAGCTTTTGGGGGGTATGGACCACTTCATCCAGAAGGGCGCGAGAGTCGCCATTCTTCCCAATGTCCAGAGATGGCATCCGGGGACATTCACAAAACCGGAGATCGTGCGCGCCATCGTCCAGATGTGCAAAAAGGCGGGTGCCGAAGAGGTCAACTGTCTCTCGTGGCTGAAGATGGAAAATTGGGAAAAAACCGGCTTGGCTGCTGTGCTGAGGGAAGAAGGCGCAAGCTTGAAGCTCGTTGAAAGTGATGAGGCCAATTTCAAGCCTGTTAAGGTACCCAAGGGACAGGCTCTCAAAGAGGCGATGATCATGAAGGAGTTCTTCAACAACGATGTGTTTATCGATATCCCCATAACAAAGGACCACGCTGGGAATAAGTTCACGGGAACGATGAAAAACATGATGGGGCTGAATCATCGCCAAAACAACAGGGAAAATTTTCACAAGCCCGGCTGGAAAACAGACATCAACGATATCAAACACCTCGATCAGTGCATCGCTGACCTCAACACGGTCATCCTTCCCACACTGTGTGTTGTCGATGCCACAGAGTTCATTATTACGAACGGTCCGATGGGCCCGGGCGAGATCATTAAGCCGCAAAAGGTCGTGGTCGGCCAGGATCGTGTGGCCATGGATGCTTACTGCTCGACGCTGTGGGGATTGAAACCCGAAGATATCTTCCAGATCAAGATGGCTCATGAGCTCGGCTTAGGCGAGATGGACCTCAAAAAAGTCAATATCGCCAAGGTCAAAGCCTGAGCCGCTGGCGCCGAGTTTTTGTTTGACAGCGGAAATCTAGAAGGAATACAATGGAGCAAAACTCTGGGAGGACACGTTTATGGACCAAATATCTAAACGCAAAAATGATTGTATCACAGGATTTTCCAGACGGGATTTTGTTAAGTATTTCCTGGCGGGTTCCACACTCTCTGTAGCTGCACTTAACAAACTCAACGCTTCTATTTATCAGAGTATTACAGCGCTGAACACAAAATATATCGAGGATGAATCGCCCGATGGGGTGTTCTGGGATGCATTGAGGCGACATTTTCTCTTCCAGGACGGGGTCATCATGATGAACAACGGGACCGTTGGACCTATGCCCAAACCGGTATTCAACACACTGATGAAAACCTTCAAAGTCCAGGCCACGAATCCCTACGATACGTATGCGTATATTCCCAGGGAAAAAGCGGAAGTTCGCAGAAAAGTGGCCGAATTCATCCATGCCGACCCAGAGGAAGTCGCGATCACGCGTAACACCACTGAGGGGATGAATTTTATCGCGAACGGCCTGGATCTCAAAGAGGGAGATGAAGTTATCCTCTCCACGATGGAGCATCCAGGGGGGACTCATCCATGGAACCTCAAAGAGAAACGCTACGGCATCAAGATCGTGTATGTCCCTATAGGTTTGCCTCCGGCAAGCGTAGATGAATTTGTCTCCGGTTTCGAAAAGAGTATCACTCCCAGGACAAGAATCATCAGTATCAGCCATACGGTTTACATATCCGGCCTGATCTCTCCCCTCAAAGAGTTGTGCAAGATGGCCCATGAGAAGGGGATCCTTGTCCTTGCCGACAGCGCCCATGGTATCGGAATGCTCGACCTCAACATGAAAGAATTGGATGTGGATTTTTTCGCAACCAGCCCATACAAGTGGCTGGGTGCGCCCACGGGTGTAGGCGTGCTCTATATCAAGAAGGAACATCTGGATAAGGTCTGGGCCACACTCGCTACAGGAGGATGGGATAATTCCGAAAGTGCGCGGAAGTATGAAGCTGTGGGACAGAGAGCGGATGCACTGACCATCGCCCTAGGCGAGGCCATTGATTTCCAGAACCACATCGGGAAACAGAGAATCGAGAGGCGGATCAAAGCATTGGCCGGGTATTTAAAACGAGAGCTCGCCAGGATTCCGGGTATAAAACTTCATACCTCCCAGGATCCCTATATTAGTGGTGGATTGACTGCGTTCTCCATAGACGGGGTAGAGCCCAGAAATGTTGTCGATTATGTGCGTGAAAAATACAACATCGTGATCAGAACCGTGGGGAGTAAGGAAAAAGGTACGTATGGTCTGCGGGTCTCGACACATTTCTACATCGCTCGAAAACATGTGGACATGCTTCTGGAAGGGATCCAGCACTTAGCTCAGCGTAGAGCCTGAGGACAACTATCCCGATTTTTTTAAGTATCCAGCTGTATTATCTCAAACTTAATGTACGTATTGACGTGTGTATTTTTAATCCCTGATAACCGCCAATAAATATCTGGGTTATTCGGGTCGAAATATGTATACTGACTGAAATAGAGTGTTCTTCACTCCGATGGGAGAACAAAAAAGTAAAAAGATGTGCCGAAGAAGATCGCTTTGGGCGGTGATCCTGGGGCTTCTCTGTTCGTCTTTTTTATTCTCCCAACAGTCTGTGGATCTAGAGGTAAGAGCCGTCAGAACAGATGAGCCTGTTCGAATGGATGGGAGGCTCGACGACGCGGCTTGGCAAAAGGCAGAAGTGATCGACAATCTTATTCAGAGAGAGCCCAATGAAGGAAAGCCCATAACAGAGACGACAGAAATCCGTATCCTGTATGACGATGAATATTTATACATCGGTGTCGTATGCAATGACAGCCAACCGGATAAGATCGTAGCCAGCGAGATGCGGAGGGATGCCCCCCTCCAGGACAACGACTATTTCGAAATTTATTTGGACACCTATCACGATCACCGGAATGCGACGTATTTTATGACGAATCCCCTGGGAGCGCGGCGGGATGCTCTGATCAGAGAGGAGGGCAGCAGGATCAACTGGGATTGGGATGGATTGTGGCATTCCAAAACCCAAAGAGATAATCGGGGCTGGACCATCGAGATCGCCATCCCCTTTTACACACTCAGGTTTCAAACGGCGCGCACACAGACTTGGGGTGTTAATTTCGGGCGCCACATCGCAAGGAAGAGAGAGGAGGCCTATTGGGCACCGATCGTTCGAGACCTGGGATATTTCGGGAAGTACAAGATTTCCTTTTTTGGTAATTTGACTGGACTTGAGGATCTCAAAAAGGGGAAGAGACTCCATTTGATGCCCTATGTGATCGGAGGCGGAATTCAGGAGGAGGACAAAGATTCCCTAAGCGCATCCGGAGATATTGGGCTCGATCTCAAATACCGTTTAACGTCGAACATCACAGCCGATATGACCATCAACACGGACTTCGCTCAGGTCGAAGCGGACCTCGAGCAGTTCAACCTGACCCGGTTCTCTCTCTTTTTCCCCGAAAAAAGAGGATTTTTTTTGGAGGGGGCGGATCTTTTTTATGTGGGTGAGGTGTTCGATCCTTTCGAACCTCCGGGGATGCGTTTCTTCTACAGCCGGACCATAGGACTCTCGGAGGATGGTGAGGAGATCCCTGTGATGGGAGGAGTGAGAGTTACCGGTAAAGGGGGGAGCTACAGCTTGGGGATTCTCGATATCCTGACCGACAGGATTACTTACACCGAGGATGATGAAGATGTCCACATCGAAAGAATGAATCACGCCGTCTTCCGTCTGAAAAGGGATTTCTTAGAGAAATCCACCATAGGGGCCATGGTTATGAGCCGAGATTCTCTGGATAGTTCCGATTACAATCGAGGGGCCGTCTTCGATGTCAATCTCGCCTTCGGCCAGTCCTTCCGTGTGGAAGGTTTTATAGGGAAGACATTCAGCCCCGGTTCTGAAGGCCAGGATTGGGCCGGGAATCTGGATATGATCTTCAACAGCGATTTATTCAGCGGGCGCTTGAATTATACGGATATCGGAGAGAACTTCAACTCGGAGATGGGGTATGTCCCGAGAGTCGACATGCGAAAACTGCGTGCCAATTTTGGGGTCGGCCCACGGCCCCAGGTGTTCAATCTCAGACAGAGTTTTTTCTTTGTCGACCTTATCTATCTCGAGAACCATTCGGGGCAGTTGGAATCGAGGTTTCAAAGCCTGGGAACATTCAATATTTTCCAAAATGGCAGCATCTTTTACTTGGGCTATGTGCAAAGCTATGAGTTTCTGGAGGATTCGTTCGAGATCAGGGAGGACGTTTTTATCCCTGTCGGCATTCATCGTTTTAACTTTTTATCGGGATTCTTTCATTCTGACCGGAGCAAAAAAATATCCCTCCGGGCCAACACCAACTTGGGGGGATTTTACAATGGTTCTCTCTACCGATTGAACGCCAGCGGCTTTATCAAGTTCTCCAAGCATCTCAACGTCGAGTTTATCTATGACTATAACAATTTCGATCTTCCGATAAAGGGAGGCAAGTTCAGTACGAACATCGCTGCCGCCAGGATTATCTATTCCTTTACCCCAGAACTGTATGCCAAAGCCTATCTCCAGTACAACGATGAAGACGATGTGTTCAAGAGCAACTTCCTCATCCGCTGGATCTATAAGCCGGGAGCAAACATCTATTTCATCTACAACGAGACCCGGGAGGCGGGAGAGCAGACGCGTCTCCAGGACCGTGTTGTTATGGTCAAGATGACCTTCCTCTTCAATTAACCTGGATTGTTCATAAAACAAGTTCCTATAATCCGATAATTTTCGGTATAATAGGAATCTTTGTGGATCGAGCCAACACGTGTTTTCAAATGGCATTTTTTCTGATAACTCAGTCGAAAGGTGAATCGTTTGCGAAAAAAAGGAGGTGTATCGTGAAAAAATCGGCGGGATATTTCCTTGTCGTTTTTCTTATGCTCTCGGCGGGCTGGGCAAAAGAGAAGAAGGTCGAGTTCGATGGGGGTCGGGCTCACAGTTATATAAAAGACATGGCCGCAGATGCCATGCGAGGGCGAAAAAGCGGACAACCCGGAGGTGTTATGGGCGAAGAGTACATCGCCGCCAAGTTCAAGGAGTGGGGCCTCGAGCCTGCCGGAGATAACGGCTCGTATTTTCAAGAATTCACCATAGAGCACAACAATGTGGGTGAAGGCGTAGTCTTTGATGTCATTACCGATAAAGGGAAAAGGGCTTTCTATTATGGCGAGGACTGGCGTGTGCAACGGTATTCGGGATCCGGCCATTTCACCGCAGAGATCGTGTTCGTCGGTTACGGGATCCATGCTCCGGATCAAAAACACGATGATTATGCTGGATTGAATGTGAAGGATAAAATCCTGCTTATGTCATCCAGTGTGTCGGCAGCACTCGAGAAAAAACTCGGAGATGCCGCAACGATCGACAGCCGCATAAAAGCAGCTCAGGATAGGGGCGCTCTGGGAGTCCTCGTATTTAGACGCCCCAGCCCCGGTGCATCCAGCTATTTTCGGATGCGGATCGATAAAAAGCTTTACGATCCGGAATTTGTCCTCCTCTCGGTAGAGGATAGAGTCACGAATTTTATCTTTAAAGAGTTGGCGACGGATTTTGGACGGTCCTTCCGAAGAACAGGTTTGGGCCGACTTCCCGCATCTTTTGCCACAGGCGTGAAGGCTTTTGTGTCTGTGAACGCGATCTTCGATGAGAAAAGAGCCACACGGAATATCCTGGCAAAAATAGCGGGAAGCGATCCCCTGATCAGGGATGAGGCTCTCGTTGTGGGCGGTCATATGGATCATTTGGGGGTGAGCCCTATCGGGGATGTTATGAACGGTGCCAATGATAATGCATCAGGAACTGCGGTGGCTATGGAAATAGCACGTGTCATGAAGCTCAACAACTATAAACCCAAACGGACGGTCATTTTTGCCGCTTGGGCCGCGGAGGAACAAGGGCTCTTGGGGTCCGAGTACTATGTCGACCATGCCACACATCCCATCGAAAAAACGGTCGTCTATTTCAACATGGACATGGTCGGACATGGAAACCGGAATGTGCGATTTCGCGGTACAACTTATGGGCCCAAGATCTGGGACATTCTCAAAGAGAAACTCCCCAAAGAGATTCTGGAATACACCAAAGCCGAGCCAGGTGGTCCCGGCGGATCGGATCATACGCCTTTTCTGATGAAGGGGATTTCCGCCTGGGCTCTGGCTTCGGATGGGCCCCACCTCAAGTACCATCGTCCCCGAGATGATACGGACCTGATTAACCCTGTTATTCTGAAAAAAACAGGGGACCTCGTGATTGCGGCCGTCGAAGTTCTTGCAGCGGAACCGGAAGATTTTATTCGTCCCATGAGGGAGGAGATGTTCTACCTCAAATACCTGAACCTTCCCAATTTCAAAATGTCGCCCCTCAAAGATGTGATCGCCGATCACGGAAATGCCAAAGGCTCCCATGTCAAACTGCAACTGTCTTTCCTCGAAGAAGATGAGGAACTGACTGAAGATGCTCTCAGGTTCGACACACTCAAAAAATTTCTTTCTGCGACAGAAAAAGTGAAAGAGGCCAGAGGACTCTCCCTCTACAAGTCTTTAAGAAATGCCATTAACATCTTCGGGCAGGGAAAAACGGTTGTCGTGCCCGGGCTCAGAGGGATTAATATCTTCCGGGATGACCTCAAGTGGACTCCTGTTTTTGGTCGGTCAGGATTATGTTTTGTGCTGCTCGAACAGCCACACCTTTTGTTCGATGAAAAGGGGATGAGCGATTCAGGAAAAAAGTTGCTGAGGGCCCTGAACGATGGCGATCTGTTTCTCATTGTCAAAGATTTTAATCCTGAAGAGATAAAGGCCCTCTTGAAAAAAACAAGAAAACAACTCCTCTTGCTGGTGAAGGACGTCCCTGAAGAGAGCGTTCTCGAATCTATCAAAAAGAAAGACTCCGCGGTCGGGCTTGTTTGGGGGGATGAAGACCCTGCTTCTTATGTAAAAAAATTGGTTGAGCTCAAGGATGCACTGGGCGCGCAGTCGGTCGTCTTCGCCAATGAAGCGTGTTTATGGGGGAACAAGACAAAAGAAGACTTGCTCAAAGTCTTTACGGAGATTGCCAAGGTTGATATCAGCCGAAGAGAGCTCTCGAACATTTTTTCAGGGAATTTGATGAGAATTATGGATAAAGCCCGCGGGATCGAAGAGCAGGGATCCTCTTTTTAGCTCTTCCAAAAATTTGTGTAAAATATTGAAAGGAGTATCCGATCGGCGGGCAGAACAAAAAAGAGCGCCGGGTCTGTTTTTCCCCGGCTGTTTGATGATTGGTTGGAGGAGGCAACAATCAGGGAGCTTTTAATCATTGGAGGCGCATTGGCCCTTTGGCTGATCTTCCTGCTTATCGAGAGAATCCTTATTCAGAAGAGGGTCGATTCTATCCCTTTGCGCATTTGTGTAACGGGTACCAGGGGAAAATCCAGCGTCACCCGCCTGGTCGCAGCCGCCTTGCGTGGTTCGGGAATGTCCGTTCTTGCCCGTACGACCGGAGCGAAACCGGTCCTGATACTTCCAGATGGAAGCGAACAGGATATCGTACGGCCGGGGCCGCCCACGATCCTTGAAGGGAAAAAGGTGCTAAGGGACGCTGCCAGGCGGCATGTTGACGCCTGTGTTGTTGAGCTGATGGGCATCCAGCCGGAAACGCTCTATGTGGAATCTCAAAAGGTCTTCAAGCCCCACCTCCTGGTTATTACAAACGTCAGGTTGGATCATATGTCTCAGATGGGGAGGACGAAAGACCGCATCGCAGCCTGTTTAGCTAGCGCAATTCCCTGGGAAGGCACAGTGTTTATTCCCCAAAAGGAAGTCTATCCTGTCTTACGACAAACAGCCGGATTGAGAAAAGCGAAACTACATCTGGTTTCAAATAGCGCGTATAGCTCGTATACGAGTAAAAAAAACGGCATTCTCTCCTCGGAATTCGATGAAAATGTACGCCTGTCATTATCCCTGACTGATTTTTTAGGGCAGGACGTTTCAGCGGCATTCCGGGCCATGGGCAAAGCTCAACCCGATTTCGGAAGCTTAAAAGTCTGGACAGCACTTTGCCCGCCATCCCCTCCGGATTGGTATTTTGTGAATGGATTCGCTGCCAATGAACCGGAATCAACGCGAATGGTCATGTCCAAGTTGAGAGACAAGCGACTCCTCGAAGGACGAGCCGTTATTGGCGTACTGAATTTAAGAGGAGACCGCGGAGACCGGACTTTGCAATGGTCTGAGGCTTTGAAGAGCGCTAAATTTCCCGAGATCGAAAAGCTTATCTGTGTGGGTGATCACGGAGTGGCCTTGAAGAGAAAACTAAAAAGATTCATGGGAGCAGAGATCTATGCCTGGCGCGATTTTCCGCCCGAAGAGATCATGGCCCGGCTTTCCGCCATCGCCAGAGAAAAAGCGGTGGTGATCGGCATGGGAAATATGGGAGGCGCCGGGAGCTCGCTCGTCGATTACTGGGAGACAAAAGGGACGCGATATGACCTATGAAACACTCTTCATCGGCGTGCTTGTCGCCGTCCTCTATGTGGAGATCTTTGGTGTGTATCCTGGGGGCATCATTGTCCCCGCATACATCGCCCTCTATCTGGACCAGCCCCTGCGTGTGCTTGTGACTGTGGCCATCGCAGTTCTCTGTGTTCTTGTCTACAGGATTCTTAGCAGGTATGTGATCCTTTTTGGAAAGAGGCGGTTTGTGACGTTCATATTCATCGGCGCCGTTTTGGCCCAGGCCTGGACTCTTCTTTTCCCTCAAATCTTCCCGGAGTCTTTTGGCTTGAGGGCCATCGGGTGGCTCATCCCGGGTCTTTTAGCGAATAATCTTGAGAAGCAGAGGTTTTTACCCACCCTGACATCGCTTGTTACAGTGGCTGTTTTCACATATGTTCTGATCCGGATGCTCCAGCATGTCTTCCCATGACACCGAAACGTTTTTATTTGGAACTTGGGTGAAAAAAGTGAAGAATTAGAGAGCACAAAAAATGTGGGCACAGAAAAGATTTCCCAGAGAGAACGCAAATAGTCACGATCGTGTGATCTATATCCTCTGTGCGTTGAGCGTTGCCTTTTTTGTGTTATGGAAATTCCTCCCACAGAAAGGGCCCGACAGGCTGAGAAACGATATGGTGCAGGCGTCGAAACTCATGGAGGACGCGACAGATGCACTAAAAGCCTGCCGTCAGGAAAGAGGGCTCAGTCTCGATAGAAGCACGGATATCAACGGAACCGGGCTTATCGGGATGGAAAATTCCGCAATCACGACTTCGATGGGTAATCTGGGATCGAAGAGAACAAGCACGAATCCCAATCTAGCGGGACTTGTCGTCAGGCTGCTCGGGGAATGCGATGTCCGAGAGGGCGATTGTATCGCTGTCGGAGCCTCGGGCTCCTTTCCCGCTCTGATAATTGCATCGCTGGCAGCACTCGAAACGCTGGGCCTCGATGCACTCTGGATATCCTCACTCGGCGCGTCACAATGGGGGGCCAACCATCCTCGGTTTCATTGGATTCACATGTGGCGGTGTTTGGAACAAAGCGGCCTTTTCAGCCAGCCTCCACTCGTACTATCCCTTGGCGGAGAAGGAGATATGGGTGAGGACATGGATGAGAGCGGGCGGCAGCTCCTCTGGGATGATCTCCACAGGAGTGAATTGCTTTCCCTCAATGAGCCCGACTTTGCCCGGAACGTGGCCTTACGGATGGAGATTTATGAAAGAGCCGCCAACGCAAAAAAAATTAAAGCTTTCATAAACATTGGTGGCAGCTGGGCTAACATGGGTAACGATTCGATGGTCTTACACTTGAGGCCCGGCCTGAACTTGATCGATAAATTCCCCCCGCCGGAGCGAAGAGGTGTGCTCTATGAAATGGCTGCTCGGGGGATTCCTGTGATCCATCTCCTGTATATGAGAGGCCTTATAGACCGTTACGGCCTCGAATGGGATCCGTCACCTCTGCCCTCTCCGGGAGAGGGGGCGCTCTACAGGATCACAGGAGAGAGACAGGAATTTATACTCGGATGGGGAGCGGCCTACATTATCCTTGTCTTTCTCGTACTGGCAACTTTGCGGAAGCGTAAATCCGGTATAGACAAGACTTAAACCTTGAGACTAGAGGGGAATCTTGCGGATGAGATCCCAGGAGCTTATTCGTAACGGATTCTATCAGCTGCGGCCTTCGAGGGATCGTGGAGATAGAAACCGGTGCCTTTTTCAAGGATCTCCAGATAGCGGGGAATGTTCGTCATTTGGATTCCCCTCTCCGGGCGTTCTTCTGTCCAGAGCTCTGCGATATGCAGCACGGATGAGCAGTGCCTGCCCACACGTTTATCGATGGGCCACCCGTTTTCATCCATCTTTTCGAAGAGAAGCCCGTGTTCTCCGGCCTTCATGACGAATGGGTCTTTCCCCTCGAGGAGCAGCGCTCTATCCGTCCGCCCGCGAGTGGCATCCAGGAATGGCTCTGGGGTCTCGAAAAGGAGAGATATGGCATCTGTGTTGTCTCCAATCTCCCTGTGAGAGAGTCCCCTGAGCGCATAAGGGGATTTTTCCATCCCGATATCGAAGCCCTCGGTGCCGCTTATCATCATCGAGGCCAAAGCCGCCAGATCCTGTCCCTTCTCGTGAGCGACAATACAACTGATGACAGGATACTGGAGTTCAGCTTCGTGCAGGTCTATCACAATATCCACCTCTTCCCTGCGGATTAGCTCGGTCATTGCATAACATGTCTTCTCTGTTAGAGTGCCATTGGCGCGGCCGGGCCATGTGCGGTTCAAGTTCCTGATGTCCACGTAGGCCAGCTCCTGTCTGCTCGGGTAATGGATGTAAACTTCTGGATCCGGCCATTGGTCCAGGGGATTGGACCAGCGGTCCCCCATCCGGAATTTTTTTCCTCCCCAGGGAGTGTCTATGGTGTAGTCCGGCGGATAGCCTCCCCCCAAACGGGTGACCGTCGTTCCGCTCCGGTTTGCGGAGAGGATGACATAAAGTCTGCCCTGCGCGACGCGTACGTTCTCCACAAAGATCCAGGCGGCAAGGCGCGCGGCAGGCTCTTCAGGGTGTGTTCCTCCGAGGAGAAGGAAAGTCCCGCCTTTTTGTTTGCCTTCGAGAACATAGACAAACGAATCGTTGACCGTCCCTTTTATACCCGAAAAATAGTCGCTCAGACGTTTGACCTCGCTTACTGCTGGGCCGAGGACAACGGCCTCTTTCAGATTACGGCTCTGGAAAAAACTGATCCCTGCAGCGATGAGGAGAGCGAGTCCCAGGGCAGCGATTGATGTCTTTCGGAAAAGGGGGCGTGTAGGAGCGCACATCGATTGCCTCTATTTCAACCGGAAAAGCCGGAGAAGGAAAGGCAAAAGCACGAGGATATAGAGTGCCTCTTCCTGCCACTTTTTGCTCCGGATAAAATTGTGGATCATCAGAAAAGCGATAGCTCCTGTTAGAAGATAATATAGCACTGTAATTCCCATTTTAATCTCGTCTCCTTCTTAATATCTCTATTTGGCCGCTTCCTCCACCTTTTTGAATGGGCGGGGTGGGTTGGCCTCGTCTCCTTATTAATTTCGCCCGTCGGTTTTGCTCCTCCTTTTTGAATATTTGGAGTGGATTAACATCGGCTTCTGCTATCTATAATAAAGTTAAAAAACTCAGCTCTTTGCTGAAGATTACCATGAGCGTCCCCAGGATCATGATAAGGATTGCAGGGACCAAACAGTGTTTGAGCATGTGGCCGTAGGGTTCTTCCATCTCCACCGTGTCTTTTGTCAGACGGCCGATGATCGCTGTGGGCGGCAGAGCATCCCCGAGCGGCCAGATCACGCTCATGCCCGCAAGGGCCACTATGGGATTGAGGCCTATGGTGTTAAAAAGCAGGACCAGAGGAACGCCGAGCACAGGGGCGGCACCCCACATGAGAACGGCTTCTGAAACAGGGAGGACCAGGAAAAGAGAGCCAAACACGATCAATATTGGCAGCGTAACCACCGTAATGGCGATCAGGCCTCGCACGCCCGTGAGGGTCATGATCTGAACCAATATCCCCACACAAGTGAGGGTGCCGATAAGGGGCAAAAGTTGGTGCACAGTATCACTGGCCGTGTCAAAGATGTTGAGCTTCAAAGGGGAAAGAATATATGTAACGATGGCTGCCGCCACGAACATCATGGGAAGGCCGACAACAGGTAGTGAATGGGGCCATATCCGTCCTGCGAGAACGAGTACAAAAAAAACGAGAAACGGCAGGACGACCTTGATCCAGTTCATCCGAGGGGGAGCCTCCGGGAGTTCCATCAGGACTTTTTCCAGGTCCACGGGTTTGCCTCGCCATCCGAGAATAAAGATCGTCAGTAGGGAAAGCACGACACAGGGGATAAGGAGAGGCAGAAAAAATCCCACGTAAGGCATGTTGACACCTGCCGCTGCCAGCATGGCCCATAGACTGACAGGGGGAGCGGCGGCACTCAATCCAGCGATTATAAAAATGATGGCCGCAGTTTTGGGCCTGGAAAGGCCCATGTATCCCAAAACAATGGCGATCATTCCTCCTGTGATCAGCACGGTGACACTTCCCGCTCCTGTCAGGGCGCCTGGCAGGAGAAGGAGGAACGTGATGAGGACGAAGAGGATCGATTTTCTTCTGTAAAACTTTTGGATGATTCCCCTTACGACATAGGCGATACCTCCGGACTCTTTGAGAAGATTCATGAAAAACGTCGCCGTGATAAAAATGAGAATGATATCCAGATAGGTGAAGGCTCCTTCGGCAATATGACGGGCAGGAATGCCCACGCCTCCCACGATCCCGCCGGCAATGGCGGAGATAAACATGGATAGCTCTGTGGAGACTTTAAGAGATTTCGGGATGATATAGCAGACAACCATCACCACGAAGATAATTTCTGTAGGAACAGACATTGGGCAGATTCTCTAATGTAGTTGATATCTTAAGGAAATGCAATATTTCCATAGGAGAGGAAAGCTATTGGCGGTATTTTTTCCTGATGGTGATGGCAGCCAGGCAGTTGAATGTATCGAGGGTCTCTCTGTTTCTGCAAATCGTCCGCTCAAGGAGCAGGATCCCTCTGGGATAATCTTCCCAGCGGTAGAGGTTTTTGTGTGCGCTTGAACCTGTGATCGAGACAAGCTCTTGAGCCCCCTTTTTGACACGGGGCAATCTCATCTCGCTGAGTATCTCGTTGACAATAGTTATATTCGTTATATGGAAGTACTTGCCGCTTTTATCCATGGACACAGGTATTCTCGGTTTGGGATCGTCGAAGACATAGCGGACGATGGTCCCTACATGGGAATCCTCCTCAGTATGGTAATTCAGCATGAGGCTTTTTACGGGGAAAAGGGCATACCTGATATCGGAGAGAGTGTACTTTTTCGCGTCGCTCTGCTGAAAGTAGATCAAGGCCAGCAACACAAAAAGGAAAAAAACCATTCCCCTGAACATGTATCCGGTTTTTTTCTGAATGATGATCAAAAGTAACCATATGGAGGCGATCAATAGCAGAACACTGAGAATGTTGACAAGGGTTATTTGTCCTAAAATATCTGGCATAGTGTTCTCTTCCGCATCTTGGTCGAATTCATGCGTTCAAACGGCTTTATACCTTTAGTCGGTCAAAAGAGCGGATTCCGCACTCTTTTTATCTCTCTGTCCCCTGCAGAGCTCAAACAGGATACCGCTGTTATTTTAACAGAAAGTATCGCTTAAAAAAATCTAGTCCACAAAGATTTTCTGGAGTTCCGGGATGAGGTCTAGGTTTTTCTCAACGAGAATAAGTGGAATGTCTTTGTCATCGGCGATTATGGTGAATCGGTGGTCTTCATTCCCGTCCTTACGGACGATGAGGATTTGAGAGTTGGGCGCAACCGTATCGATGCTCTGTTCGTCCGTGTTGTCTCCGGTGGCAGCCCCTTGTGCGCGCCTCTTAATGCCTTCGATATGAGCACCTATGATCTTGATCCCTTGATTACGAGCCTCTGCGATGAGCGCTTCGGTTCGGGAGATCTCGTCATCCATAGAAATCCCCGCAGCTCCCATTCCTTTAAGGCTTGCCCCCATCACAATGATTATGGATTTATAGGGAGTTCCCGCTTCTTTCGCTGCTTTGAGATCAGATGCAGTGGCCAGTTCCTTGATTGCGAAAGCCTTGGGCTGGTGCTCAAGCTTCATCCTCATAAAAATAACCTTCAGCATTGTTGCCCCAGGACTCTGCCCGCACGATGTCACGATCACAGGAAGCTCTGCTTTAGGCGAATCCGCCTGTTCGGCAGCAAGAGGTTCCCAGGTACTAAAAACCAGGAATAATAGGGCCAGCGACAGAATAAGTCTTGTTGTATGTTTCACGGCGCTCTCCTTCTCTTTAGCAGTGAGTGCTTGATGATTTCTATACTATTCCAATCATTTCCTGCCGTCAACTTTTAATAGGGGTTTTCCGAAAATGGCGATGGATAAGGGAATGAAATCCTCTGTAGGGATCGTTTCTCAAACGGCACGTATTGGGAATATGCTCCTCAATGTGCCCTATCCGCACAGAGCCCTCCATACGATGACCTCCACCTCGCGAGCGGAACACCCAAAACAGCGTTTCGGACTCCTGGCCGGAAATTATATTGAGTTGATGAGAATAATAGTGTATTCTGAAATGTTGGAGGAAAGAGTGAGAAAAAGAATCGATCGACGTGAATTTATCAAAAAAAGTTCCACTGCGGTTTTGGGCGCGGGGGTTGCTCTTCAATCGGGTTTAAGACTTGGCGCCCAGGACTCACGAACCGCAAAAGTCGTTGAAGTTAGACACCCAGAAGCTGTTCAAGCAGGACGGATACTGGATGGAGAGATTGTCAGATCCATGATAAGAGAAGGGATTGAGAGATTGACCCGCTCGGAGAATCCTTGGGCAGAGTTCCTGAATCCCAAAGATAAGGTCGGGCTTAAAATAAACACTTTAGGCCGTCCTCTATTATTCACCCATCACGAACTCATACGTGCAGTTGCGGATGAACTCATAGAATTCGGTATCAAGGCAAACAACATTTTGGTGTGGGATCGATTCGAAAAACACATGTCCGCTTGTGAATTCGAATTCAACACCACCGGCGAAGGGGTACGATGTTATGGGACCATCCCCGAAGATGAGCTGATTTCGGAGCGCCTGGATAAAGATGTCGTTTATTCTTCGGAGCATGACAATCCGGAAAAGAGGGAGGAAGGGGGAACCGATTCCTATTTCTCTCGAATATTCACCCAGGAATGCGATAAGATCATCAATATGCCGATCCTCAAAGACCATGGTTTATCCGGTGTGACTCTTAGCCTGAAGAACCTTGCCTACGGATTGTGTGAGAACAATGCCCGTTTTCATGGTCCTGAGCATATCGGGCCTTTTATCGCGGATTTTTGCGCGCTTCCCGAGGTCAAGAAAAAAGTCGTGCTCCATATCCTGGATGGACTCGAAGCCTGTTATGATCGCGGCCCGCGGCCAAGAAACTTGAGGTCGCTCTTTACGCCAAAGACTATCTGGTTGAGCTCTGACCCTGTCGCCCTGGATGCTGTCGGCTTGAAAACGATACAGACTGAACGCAGGTCCAGAGCCTATCGCACACTCCGGGAAGAGGGCCGTCCTATCGATCATATCGATTTGGCTGCAAAAAAGGGAGTAGGCGTTGGTGATCTGGAGAGGATCGAGCTAGAAAAGGTCGAGCTCGGCTAAATCCTACGTTAATCTTGGTCCGCTAGCTGCACATTCTCAGACAAATTGGTATCTCAGCGATGAGGGAAAAGTTGGAAATCGGTTTGATCGGGACGGTTACATTCGATAAGATCACTTCAGATGCAGGGGATGTCTATCGTGGTCTCGGGGGCATTCTCTACCAGGCTTCGGTTCTTTCGGCACTGGAAAAACATGTCCTTCTCTTTACAAATCTGGGGAGAGATCTTGTCGGTCCTGTGGGGAGAGCCACAGTCCGTTGGGACACTTTCCATGACGAAGGAATTCGGTATGTTCCGGGTCCAGGAAATCAGGTTCATCTGTACTATCCGAAAATGGGAGAAAGACAGGAAATCCTCAACTCCGTTGTGCCTCCCCTCGACCCTCAGGGAGTTCTCGCGCGATTGAACCGTCTCCGCATGCTTGTTTTTGTAGTCAATTCCGGATTTGATATCATTCTTTCCGACTGGAGAAGGGTTGTAGATGCGGCAGATTGTCCTATCTGGCTGGATATTCACTCGCTCGTCCTTTCGAGAGAATTGAAGACGCCCAGGAAATTTCTCTCCGAAGTCCCCTGGAAAGATTGGGCCAGAGGAGTGACCTATCTTCAGCTCAATAGAGCGGAGTTAGGGTGCCTCCTGGGCCGAATAGGACAGGACCTTCCCGCCAAAGAGATCGAACTCTTCGGACAGAGCGCTTTCAACCTGGGGCTCCAGGCCGTGTTCCTCACACTGGGGAGAGATGGCGTTCGGGTTATAACTCCTGAGCACGATCGGCTCCTTGTCCCATCCCTTGCGGCCAAAGTCAAAGACACCACAGGCTGTGGGGATGTGTTTTGCGCGGCCACCGTCAAGGAGTTAGCGGACGGCATGGATCTTTTTTCTGCTGCTAAAGCCGGCGTGGAGCTTGCTACACGGGCAACAACAGTCAAAGGTGTTGGAGAGACATTCGATCTGATTCGTCGGGCTATCAAAGGTCTTTAATAACCACAGCTTGTTTTTCCGGAAAAACTTCACTCTCAAAAACATCCAATTCTTATTTTTATCTTTTTAGACAATTCAGTTTGTGTTAGAATAATCTTCAATGGAGAAAGAAAGTACTCCCAAACACGCATATTTTTGTGAATATTTAAAGGTCGAGCAGGTCATCTATAACCTCAAGGCGACCGATAAGATCCAGGCGCTGGAAGAACTCCTGGATGTTTTGGTCAAGCTTAAATACATAGAGAACAAAAAACCCGTCCTCACCCGGATCATCGATAGAGAGCGCCTGGTCACGACGGCCATCGGGCATGGTATTGCACTTCCTCATGCACGGTTAAACACAGGGGGGGATATCGCTGTTGTTGTCGGTCGGTCGAAGGAAGGATTGGATTTCGATGCGGTTGACGACAAAAAAGTCCACCTCATCATTCTCATCGTATGGAATCCTTCTATTCCCGGCCTTTTTAACCATCTTTTTGCGGGATTGGCGCAGTTTTTGATCAAGCCAAAATTCAGAGAAAGGATTTTTAATGCAAAGAGCAAGAAAGAGCTACATGATATTCTCTGTGAGGTGGAACTGACACTCCTTCCTCCGGCGGATAAGATCATAAGCCGGGCCAGACTTCTCTGGAAGCTGCAAAAGATAGAGATGCAGATGAAAAAGGCAGATAAGACCAAGAAGAAAGAACTCCAGAGACAAGCCAGCCTGATCCGGGATGAGCTCGATAGCGCTCTCTTGGACAGGTTCGACAAGCTTATGGAGCGTTATGGTTTTGCCGTCGCTGAGCTCGATGATGGGGCCTGCCAGGGTTGTTTTATCAACGTCGCCACAGGGATGCGCTCGGCCATCGAAGGCAGCGATGATATCTATGTCTGTGAAAACTGTGGCAAATATCTCGTGGCAAAAAAGAAGGCCAAGTAATACACTCTCTCCATCGCTCCGGGATTCTGACTGAATCCTTGGATTTCAGGACACAGAAAAAGGCCTGTATATTCAGTGCACCGTTTGTGTCGGGAGTGTGACAGGCTTCAGCAGACGGTACACGGGGTATGTTTGGGTTCCGCGCCGCCACTGCGGAACGATGTATTTATCAAAGTAATTCCATACCAGAAGGCCGTCGTCGCTCTCGGCTTCTAAAAGATAGGCCGCTAAATTGCCCAAAGGCTGCGCAGTCCGGATGAGGAGAGTCCCGGCGGGAAAGCCTTTTGTCTCGAGGGCGTATTCACCTTTGATCGTGTTCATGCGGTGACCCTGGTAGAGCCTTTCCGCGCCTTTGACCTCTGTGATCTTGAATGATTCAACCTCCAGTGTTTTTGGAGTTATGAGTTTTTCAACCAAAATTCCATGTTGATCGAGCTTGGTGACGAGGTCCGCGTCGTTTACCGTCAACAGGTAGGCAAAGGGGAATCGAATGCTCGTCTTTGGGATGTAGTCGCAGAAATACGAAACCGTGAAGGTTTTTTCGATGTCTGTTTTTATGTATCTTGGGTAGACCCCAGGCTCAGGATTGGGTTTCATCTCCCACCCGATGATCGTGATGGGTTCCTTGAGCGGCTTCAGTTCATAGCTGGTGGCAAAAGTATCCGTTGCCTCGGGGTTTGTTCCTTTCTGTATCATCCCTTTGTCCGCTTCCTGGATGAGTTGTAGGATCTCTGTGCTGTAGGCATGGCAGTAATCGAGTACCGCCCGGAGAAAATGGTAATTCCCCAGGACTCTCGTTTTATAATCTGCGTATGCATAGTTTTCCAGCAGCAGGGCCATCCTGTTTCGCAGGCCGATGTAGTTGGTGATGTAGCGACACTGGGGGCCGGCGGGCCGCCAACCCTTTTCCGGATCTTTAAAGTCCATAAAATTCCCGTAGGGGATGGACAGTGTGTTGTATTTATCCTTCAATGTTTTATTCACCCAGGGCATCATGGTTTCTCTTTGATGTTTGATCAGCGACAGGTCTCCGTTCGGGTTCAGCGGCCATACATAGGTGACCGGCTCCCTGTGATAAGACCCGTTTGTAGTGTGGCAGTCGACAAGCAGGACAGGATCCCAGCGGTTGAGTACGTTACGGGCCAAGCCCTGGATCTCGGGGCTCTCCATCTTGATCCCGTCCCTATTCAGGTCGAGATTTTGTCCGTTATACCGGACGCCCACGCCTTCCTCCGGGCCTACCTGGTTTCTCCTGTTCTCTTTGCTGATCTTTTCATTGCCATCTGCGTTAAAGATCGGCGCAATAAGAATGACCAATCTATCCAAATAAGGGTGATCCTTCTCAAGGAGGATGTCTCTTGCCAGCATGAGCGAAGCTTCTTTACCCTCCACTTCACCCGCATGGATATTCGCCTGGATATAGACCACGAGCCTTTTGTCATGCCTGAGTTCCTGTGGAGCGGTCGGGGGAGGCGTGCCAAGAATGAGAAGAGGGACTTCTCGGCCTTCTGCGCTGATACACAGAGTTTCCAGGCGAAGCGATGGGCTCAATCCTTTGAGCGTGCTGACGAACTCCATAACATCCCTATACCTGGAGGTCGCGCGAAAATCGCTGGATTCGGCTACGGTTTGCAGTTCGGTTCCGGTTGTCTCTGAGGAGTGAATTGGATAGATAACAGAAGCAATGCCAAAACAGAGTAAACCAAACAATAAGATATATTGCCCTTTTGATTTCATCGACATTTTCCTTTCCGTATGTTTTTTTGTTTGGCGGATAGTGAGTGTATACAAATTCATATGAAAGCGCAAGATGCACAATCGATACATACCCAAAACCATGATGAAGGACATTTCAACTCCCGTCATCACGGATTGCGAAATGCTTCCAGTCGATTGCATTTTTGCATTTTTCTCTTTTTCGACTGATAATAGGAGCATAATGACGTTTGGTGTGAGCCCGAAAAAGGAGGAAACCCTTCGCGCAAAAATGGAGCGCCTGGGCATTCGTGAAGATGACCTTGTCGAGAAGTTTATTCGCTCCAGCGGACACGGAGGCCAGAAGGTTAACAAAACGTCGACCTGTGTCTATCTCAAACACATGCCCACAGAGATCGAAGTCAAATGCCAGAAAGAAAGATACCAGAGTTTGAACAGGTATCATGCGCGGAGGATCCTTGCGGATAAGATCGAAGCCAAGATCCTGGGGGAGGAAAGCGAAGAGCAGCAAAGGATCGAAAAGATCCGTCGTCAGAAGAGGAAGCGTTCCAAAAGAGCCAAGATGAAAATGCTGGAGGAGAAGAAAAAGCAATCTCAAAAAAAAGCCGATCGCCGATTCCGTCCTTCAGTGGATGATTTAAACGGATAAATCCCCCTAAGATCGGCGAACTTTCCCTCAGGCGGCAAGCTTGATCAGAGCATGGAGCAAAAGGTTTGCCCCCTTCTCCAGATCGTCCCACTTGATCTTCTCTTGGGGGGAATGGCTGATTCCATCCTCACAGGGAATAAAGATCATGCCCACATCGGCTATGGAAGCTAAAATTTGCGCATCGTGTCCCGCTCCGCTCGGCAGAAACATCGAGGAATAGTCCAGAGCACGGCATCCTTCCTTCATGATGTTGAGGATGTGATCGGGGATTGCGACAGGATCTGTTTGATCCATAATCTTTGATTGGAATTCTAATCCTCGTGTGGAGGATGTGTCTTTGGCGAGAGAGAGCAGGGACTGCGCCATCTCCTCCAGCGTGTCTTTGGATGTGCTCCTAAAATCGAGAGAGAAATCGGCGCGGCCGGGAACGATGCTGAACGCACCCGGATGAACAGCCACTTTTCCCACGGTCACCATACTGCCATAATGGTGAGTGGCCACATACTGTGTGGCCTTGAGGGCAAAGTCAGAAAGGCCGAGGAATGCATCCTTCCGTAGCTCAAAAGGTGTTGTTCCCGCATGACTGGCCCTCCCCAGGAAGTAACACAACCAGTAATTTTTGCCTGCGATCTTGTCCACGATCCCGATAGATTTTTCTTCATCCTCCAACACAGGACCCTGTTCGATATGGAGTTCCAGGAAGGTGTCGACCTCTGGTCTCTGTGTATGTGCGTTCAGGATGCTTTCGATGGAAAATTCTGTGCTCTTGAGTATCTCGGCGAGAGGGGGACCGAATTGTGTTTTTCCTTCCTCAAGGAATTTTCGATCCAAGGATCCGACAAAGGCCCTGCTTCCTAGAAAATCTCCCACAAGGTTTCCTTCCTCATCGGTGAACGAAGCCAGTTCGACAGGTTTTTTGAGGGCGATGTTTGCTTCTTTGATCCGGCGCAGGCATTCCAAGGCCGCAAGGACACCTGCAGATCCATCGAACATGCCTCCGTTGATGACTGTATCGATGTGGGATCCTGCCATTACAGCTTTGCCCGGAGCATCGATCCGCCCGAAGATGTTACCCGCTCCATCCTGCCCGTAAACGAGACCCGCACTCTCTATCCTCTCCTTGAGCCATTGCCTTGCCTCAAGATCCGTTTTGCTGAAGGATGGCCTGCTGACTCCTCCATTGGGGTCGCGGCCGATCTCACTCAATTCTTCGATGTCTTTTTTTAATCTCTCGATATCGATATTCATCTGTTTATGACTGCGTTTACTGGAGTAGCTCAACCATTTCCCGGACTGCTTTCTCGACACCGACTATGGCCGCGCGGGCAACGATCGAAAAACCGATACTGAATTCCTTAAACTCGGGAATTGCAGAGATGGGCCCGATATTTTTGTAATCCAGGCCGTGTCCCGCATGAACTTCCAGCCCCAGATGGCTTGCGTGTTTGGCGGCTCTATGGACTTCCTGGAGCGCTTCATCGCGCTCCGCGCCAGGTTTGAGCTCGGAATATTTGGACGTGTTAATCTCGATAAGGTTCGTCCCCACATCCTTGCATGCTGTGATCTGGTCCATATCCGGGTCGACAAAAATACTCACTATTATTCCCGCTTTTTGGAGATCCTCGATATGAGTCTTCAGGTATTCCTTGTTGCCGGCGACATCCAGACCCCCTTCTGTCGTCAGCTCTTCATCCCTTTCGGGAACGAGGGAGACGACATCGGGTTGAACATCCAGAGCGATTCCCTTCATCTCTTCTGTGGCAGCCATTTCGATGTTGAGCTTCGTCTTCAAGGCCTTCTTGAAAAGGAATAGATCCCTTTCCTTGATGTGTCTTCGGTCTCCTCTTATATGGCAGACGATCCCTTCTGCACCGGCAAGCTCGGCCAGGAGAGCCGCCAGCACAGGTTCTGGTTCATCACTGCGCCGGGCTTCTCTTAAGGTTGCAAAATGATCCACATTGACTGCAAGTCTCATATTTCCCTCCGTTCAAAATATGGAATTCCCAATTTTATAATTCACCAAGTCATTTGAGATTATGAGAGATAATCTTTGCCAGGTCATCGGCGTATCGTTCGATCTGCTTAAGGTCAGGCCCTTCGATCATGATGCGGGCCAGAGGCTCTGTCCCGGAATACCGAACGTTCAAGCGGCCGGATCCTTCAAGAAGCCTCTCCACTTCTTGGATGGCACTCATTATCTTGGGGTAGTTTTTCATTTCCGGCTTTTTAGACACGGGGACATTCTGTAGAATTTGCGGATATTCTTCAAAGCCCGAAACCATACGGGAAAGGGTTGTGTCTTTTACAGCCATAACCTCGAGCATCTTCAAGCTCGTAAGGATCCCATCTCCCGTGGGGCAATCATCGAGAAAAATCGTATGGCCGGATTGTTCGCCACCCAGGTTAACATCGCGCCTCTTCATTTCATCGAGCACATACTTGTCGCCGACTTTTGTCCGGATCAGCTTCAATCCCATCTCTTCGAGGCCTTTTTCCAGGCCCATGTTACTCATAGTTGTTGCAACCACACTATCTGTTTTCAGTCGGTTCTTGTCTTTCATGAATTGAGCGAGAACAAAAAGAGTGTGGTCGCCATTCAGGATGTGTCCTCGCTCGTCAACCCAGAGCGCCCTGTCGGCATCTCCATCGTAAGCCACACCCATATCTGCCCTCGTTTCCACGACTGTTTTGGCCAGATTTTCCGGGTGGAGAGACCCGCATCCTTTGTTGATATTCGTGCCATCGGGCGAGGCGCTTATAGCGAGGACATCAAAGCCCAGATCAGAAAAGAGTTTTGGCGCTATGTAGGAACTCGATCCGTTGGAGCAGTCGAGGACGATTTTTATTTGGCGGGGAAGATCCACTCCTTCGAAACGGCTTTTGAGAAACTTGACATAGTCGTGGCTCATAGCATCGTCCGTGGAGATCGTCATGTCGCGTCTTTGCTCTGTGTAGGCGGATTCGATGATGGCTCGCTCCAGGATCTCCTCCCAGTCGTTTGCGATCTTTGTTCCCTGCGCGGAAAATATCTTGATTCCGTTATCTTGATAGGGATTATGGGATGCAGAGATCATGATGCCTGCGGAGAATCCATGTCGATTTGTCAGGAACGAGACCGCAGAGGTGGGGATCAGCCCGATAGAGACGGCCTCTCCGTGACTATCTCTGATTCCCTGAAAAAGGGCCTGCTCGATCCATTGTCCTGATTCTCTCGTGTCTCGCCCGATGACCACATGAGGAGGCCGTTTTTCTGCCTTCAAGAGTTCGACAAGCGCATGTCCGATAGTACAGATCGATGTGTAATCCAATGGATATTCACCGGCAGTCGCTCTGATGCCATCCGTTCCGAAGAGTTTTTCCATGGTGAATATGCTTCCTTTCCTGCAGAAAGAATTATTATACAGAAATGTTGGGATGATTCAATAGGGGTTTTGATCTTTACTTTCTATGTTTTTATCCGTTTTTTTCTCTTGTTCGGCAGTTTCCTCTTCGGTGACTTCCTGCTGAATCAGGAGTTTGACCAAGGCTTTTGCTTCAGCATCCACGAGCTCGAGATCGGGATTGGGAAGGATCAGATCCGCTTCGATCTCTGTCGATTGGGTGAGGAGAGAAATATCAACGGGGGTTGTACGGACTTTGGCTGTTTCGATCACTTTACTCTCAGGCCCCCTGATTAAAACTTCTGCGGGGGACACTTCGACGAGCTTTAAGATCAGCCCTTCCTGGAGCTCTCCGATAATGTTCACTTCGACGGACATTACGATTTCCTTCGCCCGTTCGAGTTCGATATCCACTTGCATCGGATAGATCTCTCTGATCTCCGCTCCCGCAGGAATGCTCACCATGTTTTTATTCAACGGATACTGTCTCTGGTCGATGCTGGCTCTGGAGAGGTCTAACACTGCATGGACGTTGGCCGCGGATATTTGTGGGATGAGTCGGTTCGGCGCTATGATCGTCACCCTGATGGTCGGCTGGACTCTCTCCACCAGCTCCATATGGGGGGGGATATTGTAGAGTTCCAGAGGAACTTCTACGGTTACAGGCGCGAACATCTTGTCCTCCGGGATCAAAGTCAGCCATAAAATAAGCGCCATGATGAAAGAGAACAGCTTGAGACCCCAGTTCCTCAAAAACACGTTGCGGAGAAGTTTTATAATCATTATCTGAAATATTTTATCAAGTCTTCTTTGAGTTGGTCTTTGCCCAAACCCCTTTTTAATTTTCCCTTTATGGCAAGAGACACGGTTCCCGCCTCTTCGGAGACTACGATGACAGCCGCATCCGTTTCCTGGGATAGCCCGAGTGCAGCCAGATGCCGTGTGCGCGTCTGGAATTCTTCGCCCAGGTTGTGGACCGCCGGCAGAGGGAGTAACGCCCCTGCGGCTACGATTTTGTTCCCCCGGACGATGACAGCTCCATCATGGAGCGGCGAATGAGGAAAAAATATGCTCACCACTAAGTCTTTGGAGAGAACGGCGTCCATGTTTGTTCCTCTGTCTGCGTAACTCTTCAACGAAATCTCTTTTTCTATGGCAATCAGAGCTCCGATTTTTTTTGCAGACATATAATCAACCGCAAGAAAGAGATCTTCCAGCCGATCCTGGAAGCCCTTTATGGAAGAGGATTTCCGGAAAGATTGCGAACCAATCGTGGTCAGGAACCGCCGGATTTCTCCCTGGAAGAGGACGATGATTGCGATGATAGAGTAGTTGATGAAGTTCTGGATGAGCCAGTGGGAAGCCGTCAGTCTTCCCCATCGTGTGACAAAAAAGAGGAGGCCGACTATGGCGATCCCGATGGCCATCTGGTAGGCCTTAGTGTCTTTGATCAGACGAAAAAAGGAATACAGGATGATCGTGATCAGGATAATATCCAGGAAGTCACCGAGTGTGAAGCGTTCGAGGGCATTGATGATGTTAGTTAACATGACTTCTCTTGAATTCCCCTTGGTGTGCAAGCAGTCCGGCTACCCAGGCATCGTCAAGGATGGTTTCGGCAACGAGGATCGCTCTTTTGACCGGCGCCACTTCGTGCACGCGTAATATGTGGGCCCCCTGGATAGCGCTTATAATAGCGGATGCGAGGGTTCCCTCTTCTCTTTCTCCGGGTGGCAGATCCAGGATCTTCCCTATAAAGGATTTCCTGGATATGCCTACTAAGAGGGGTTGATCGAGCGCTGCGAACTCGTTGAGGTTTCGGATCAAAGTCAGGTTGTCCTCGAACCTCTTCCCGAATCCTATGCCCGGGTCGATGATGATCTTTTCCCTCTCTATACCGTTTGCGACTGCTTGCCCGATTTTTTTTTCGAGGAAGGACTTGATCTCTAAAAGCGCGTTTTCGTAGCTCGGATTGTGCTGCATTGTCTTCGGAGTGCCCTTCATGTGCATGAGGATAACAGGGGCGCCCGATTGTGCCGCCACAGAAAACATTTTCGGGTCTTTCCTTAGGGCAGAAATATCGTTGATGATATCGGCGCCTTCAGCGATAGCTGCAAGGGCCACCTCCGATTTGGATGTATCCACGGAAATCAGGCTGTGTGTGTGCTTCCTCAATCCCGCTATTACGGGTGAGATCCGCCTGATCTCCTCTTCCACAGAAACCGGATCCGAACCGGGCCGAGTGCTCTCGCCGCCCACATCGATGATATCGGCGCCTTCGGCTATTAGCCGCAATCCGTGTTCGATCGCTTTATCCGTTTCGAAATAGAGGCCGCCATCGGAGAACGAATCGGGAGTGACGTTGAGGATTCCCATGATCCAGGTGCGACGGCCCAAAACAAAACTCTTGTCATTAACCTGGAGAATATACTCTTTCCTCACTTTTATGCTTGAACCGGTTCCACTTTGGTTGGAGTTTTCGCTTTTTTCGAATCTTTTTTGGGTTTCTCTGGTTGAGATTCCTTTTTCTTAGGGGCTGCTTTTTTCAGCTTTTTTCCATAAACGATGACTTCGATCTCGTCCGAGTCAAGGACTTCCTTCTCGAGGAGAGCCTCGGCGATTTTGATAAGTTTTTCCTTGTTGTTTTCGACGAGGTCTTTGGCCCGGTCGAAGTTCCGTGTGACGATCTTTTTCACTTCGTCATCGATGCGTTCGGCTGTTTTTTCGCTGAAGTTTTTGTGCATGGCGAGGTCTTTACCGAGGAAAACAAGGTCGTCCCTCTCTCCGAATGTCAACGGCCCCAAGTCGGACATCCCGTACTGACAGACCATCTTCCGGGCGATCTCTGTCGCCTTCTCGAAATCGTTGGCGGCGCCCGTCGTTGTTTTATCGAGGAACATGTTCTCGGCCACTCGTCCTGCCATCAAGACCGATAGTTGGGCTTCGAGATATTTCTTCGAATAGGTGTAGCGGTCATCGAGCGGAAGCTGCTGTGTCACACCCAGAGCCATTCCTCTGGGGATGATGGTGACTTTGTGGATGGGATCGGCCTCGGGGATGAGGGCTGTCACGAGAGCGTGTCCGGCCTCGTGGTAGGCTGTGCTTTTCTTTTCCTCGTCGCTGATGATCATGCTCTTGCGCTCCACGCCCATGAGGACTTTGTCCTTGGCGCTCTCCAGGTCCTGCATCATGACACTTTCCTGGCCGTTTCTAGCTCCGAGGAGAGCGGCTTCGTTCACGAGGTTTGCCAAGTCAGCTCCGGAAAATCCAGGTGTTGACCGGGCAAGAACTCTGAGGTCTACATCCTTGGCTAAGGGGATCTTCCTCACATGGACCTTGAGGATTTCTTCCCTTCCTTTGACGTCGGGCATGTTGACCACGATCCTCCGGTCGAACCGTCCCGGCCGCAGCAGCGCCGTGTCCAGGATATCCGGTCTGTTGGTGGCAGCGATGAGGATAACTCCTTCATTGGAGTCAAATCCATCCATTTCTACGAGCAACTGGTTGAGGGTCTGCTCGCGTTCGTCATGGCCGCCTCCGAGCCCTGCACCTCTCTGCCGGCCGACTGCATCGATCTCATCGATAAATATCAAACAAGGGGCCTGCTTTTTTCCTTGGTCGAACAGGTCTCTCACGCGGGAGGCGCCAACGCCGACGAACATCTCCACAAAATCAGAGCCGCTGATGGAGAAGAATGGGACGCCCGCTTCACCGGCGACAGCCCTTGCCAGCAGAGTTTTTCCTGTTCCAGGGGCTCCCACGAGTAGGACGCCCTTAGGGATGCGGCCGCCCAGTTTTTGGAATCTTTTCGGATCCTTGAGGAATTCGATGACCTCTTGGAGCTCTTCTTTGGCTTCCTTAACGCCAGCCACATCTTGGAAGGTCACCTTCTTTTGAATGCCGGAGAATAACTTCGCACGGCTTTTTCCGAAAGACATAGCCTTGTTTCCGCCCGCCTGCATCTGTCGCATGAAAAACACCCAAAAGAGGATGAGGAGGATGATTGGAAACCAGGTGAACAGGTAAGAGAACCAGGGGCTGCGGGATGTGTCTTTGACAATGATGCTCACTTTATGCTCGCGGAGGATCTTTACGAGGTCGTCGAACTGGGTGGGGGATACTGATTTGAACTGTGAGTTGTCCACATACTTTCCCTTGATCTGGTTCCCGCTGATGGTGACCTCTGCGATCTGATCGCTCTCGACCTGGTCCATAAACTCGCTGAAATGGACTTCTTTTCTCGCAGCTGCCGGATTCTGGAAGAGACTCCAGAGTACGATGATAATGATCCCTGCCGCTACCCAGAAAAGAAGGTTTTTGTATGTTTTAATCGGTCCTTTTTTTCTTGGTTTGTCCATAACACTTTTCCTCTGTTATTTTAACACGATTTGTAATAATTGTTAACAAAACTCTTCGGTTTTGTCGGAATTAATTTCCAAAATTTGAGACAACCTCAAAAATATCCGAACCTGCCAATGTTTTATACAATTTTTAGGCCACATTTATTCACAGTTGTCTGCTTAATGCCATTCAATTGTACTGCCTGTTCCCCGAGCTGACCGCTAAAACACCTGCCGTTGCCGAACGATCCGAATCTTTTGGATGGGTTGACTGAAAATGCGTCTTCCTGTAAGATGTTACTCCCCAGGTGGGGCTGTAGTTCAGTTGGGAGAACGCTTGACTGGCAGTCAAGAGGTCGTGGGTTCAAATCCCATCAGCTCCACCATCTTTTCCCCTGTAAAAGCCTGATTTTGTTTTAACTTGAGTTAATTTAACTGAGCCTTTTTAACACAATTTGTCCCCTTATTGTCCACACGGATTTGCGGGCTTATCGATTTCTGTTTGACTCACCTCCCACAGATCTATATTATATTCTCAACATCGGAGGGGAACATGGGAAAACTTATTTCAAAAATCTCTTTTCTTTTTGTGGTGTTGATTGTATGTTCTATTCAAGGCGCAACAAGTCATAAGCAAGAGAATCAAATCCAACCCAAACAAACTCAGCTAAGTACACAAAAATCATCCCAGAATTTAAACCACGGTCTTGATTATGGAAAGATCCCTTTGTATTTCATTCCGAATGAAGGGCAGGTGGATGAGGAAGCGCTCTTTTATGTGAAGGCTTCGAGATATACCCTCTGGCTGACGAAGGAAGGATTAGTGTTTGACAGCATAATAAAGCAAGACAAGCGCCAAGAGATAAACTCAAATGTATCGCAGGAAAAGCAAGGAAGGAAACACGGTGCAAGAGATAATACGGAATCACAGAGCTTGGGAGTCGCCCATTCGCCGGATTACCAGAGAGATGTTTCGAGGATGGTATTCCTCGATGCTCAGAGGGATACTGAAGTCATTCCTCTCGATATTGCGGAGTACAAAGTAAACTACTTTATAGGAGACGAGGAGTCAAAGTGGAAGACAGGCCTATCAACTTCCGAGGCCGTTTTGTACAGGGGGCTATACAAGAATATAGACTTAAAGGTCTATGGTGTGGAGAAGGAGATAGAGTATGATTTTATCGTGAGACCCGGTGGAGAAGTCTCCGGGATAAGATTTGAATACAGGGATGTTAAAAGAACAGAGATAGATGAGGAAGGGAGTCTGGTAATAGAGACTGAGTTTGGGTCGTTAAAGCATATAAAACCAGCAGGCTATCAGGAGATAGCAGGAGAGCGGATTGAAGTTGACGCGGAATTCAGAAGGGTGGGGGATAATATTTATGGATTTTTTGTCGAAGAGTATAGCGAGAATTATGAATTAACCATTGACCCTATGGTTTTGGTCTTCTCCACTTATCTTGGTGGGACTTCAGGTGATAATGGCCAAAGTATAGCCGTAGACTGCTTGGGCGCGGCTTATGTGACAGGATATACTGCTTCCACCGATTTTCCCACCCAGAACCCCATTCAGGCAAGTAAGGCAGGAGGAGCCTACTATGATGTCTTCATCACCAAGATAAATCCCTCTGGAAGTGCGCTTGTTTACTCCACCTACCTTGGCGGTTCTTATGATGATTATGGCTATAGTATAGCCGCAGACTCCTCAGGGGCGGCTTATGTGACAGGAAGGACTCAGTCCACCGATTTTCCCACCCAGAACCCCATTAAGGCAAGTAATGTAGGGAATGATGCCTTCATCACCAAGATAAATCCCGCCGGCAGCGCGCTTGTCTACTCCACCTATCTTGGAGGTTCTATAGATGACTGGGCCATGGGCATAGCTGTAGACTCCTCAGGGGCGGCTTATGTGACAGGAATGACTGCTTCCGGCGATTTTCCCACCCAGAACCCCATTCAGGCAAGTTGGGCAGGAAGAAGTGATGTCTTCATCACCAAGATAAATCCCTCTGGAAGTGCACTTGTTTACTCCACCTACCTTGGCGGTTCTTCTGCTGATTGTGGCATTGGCATAGCTGTAGACTCCTCAGGCGCGGCTTATGTGACAGGAGATACTGGTTCCCTCGATTTTCCTACGATGAAACCCATTCAGGCAAGTCATGCAGGAGGAGAATTTGATGTATTCATCACCAAGATAAATCCAGGTGGCAGCGCGCTTGTGTACTCCACCTATTTTGGTGGTTCTGGTTACCGTGATCTTGGATACGGCATAGCCGTAGACTCCGAAGACGATACTTATGTGACAGGATATACTTATTCCACCGATTTTCCTACGAAGAAACCCATTCAGGCAAGTCATGCAGGAAACGAGGATGCCTTCATAGCAAAACTTATACTGGCTTGGCAGAATTTGACTGGTGATGATCCAGAGCTAATAGTCTCTACCGACACTAATGGAGATGGAAATGAAGAAATATGCGCTGATTTTGGCGCCCTCGGTTTGTGGTTGTGGAGAGACAGCTGGAGCTTTCTCACTTCGAACGATCCGGAGTATATCATTTCAGCAGATACAGATGGTGATAGTGCGAGGGAGATCGTAGCAGACTTTGGCACCTTAGGATTGTGGATGTATGATGGCGCTGGCACATGGACTAGTCTGGCCGGAGCCGATTCTGAGAATATAATTGCCGCAGATACGGATGGGGATAACAAGGATGAAGTTGTAGGCGATTTTGGTACGATGGGGTTGTGGCTATATGATAGTGGCGCATGGACCCCATTGTCCGGGAGTGACGCTGACAACATGATTGCCGCAGATGCGGATGGAGATAGTCAAGATGAGGTGGTAGGGGATTTTGGTGCGCTAGGCTTGTGGTCAAATAATGGTGGTGTATGGAATGTGCTGGCAGGAAGCGATGCTGAGGGTATGATCGTTATGGATCGTGAACCGGATGGGGCTCACGAGATAGTCGCTGATTTCGGTGCTTCGGCATTATGGATTAGATAAAAGGGAATCACAGAGGGAAAAGAATTATGAGATGTTACTTCTTGGGACATATTTATAAGCTTCCTTTCCTAAAAGGGATGTCATAGAGCTTTACGAGAAATTCCTCTCTCCCTGGAAGGATGCTGATCCAGAGATAGCTGATGTTGAGGATGCGAGGGAGAGGGTGGCGGGGTTGAAGAATTAATAATCCTTCATTCCCTCTTTTAGTTGACGCTTACCTGATTCCTTGATATTCTTTTGCTGCTTTATTATTCGTACATTTTGAAATCGATTCAGCAGGAGGAATGAATGAAAACACGATTATCTTTAAAACATCTAGTTCCGACGATGATGCTGGGGCTGCTACTAATTGCGGGCACACTATGGGCTCAGGATTCCAAGGCATTTGTTGGTGACTGGAGCGGAGCGGTATTTGCCGGAGCAATGGAAATCGAAATTGTTTGTCATTTTAAGCTTGATGAGGAAGGTAATCTAATAGGAACCGTCGATTCTCCTTCCCAAGGAGCATACGGGATGGCGCTTGCAAACATCAAGGTCGAGGGTAAAAAAATAACCTTTGGTATCGATGATCCCAATGTTAGCGGGGACCCTCAGTTCGACGGTATGCTAGATGAGACTGGAGCCAAGATCAGCGGCGATTTTTCCCAGGGAGGCGGTGAAGGCACTTTCGAGTTGAAAAAGAATAATAAATAGGGACGGTCTCATTATTTCTGATAATGATAGAAGTGTTATCCTATTGATCTGCCTCCTGCCAATGTGATACCAGTATGGTTAAATGTTCGCCTTCTGGAAGGATGCTGAGCCAGGGATAGCTGAGGTTGATGATGCGAGGGAGAGGTTGGTGGGATTGAAGCAGTAAAAGTGTAACAAAAATCCTTAAATCCATACTTACCTACTGACCCCCTATTGTGCTGTTAAGCTTTACAGGGGTGGGGATGGGCCTATTTCGTGAAAATGTGCGATATTTGAAACTTGCTGAAGTTCACTTCTTACAGGGGGAGGCCGAGAGCGGAATGTTTTCTTGTGGCATAAGGAATCCATATGTGCATGGGCATAGGAGTCCCGGGATCTCCATGCCCCCCTCCCCACTGATCTGACATCAGGCTGATAAAATCAAAAAGCTTTAGGCCTCACTAGTCAGCCTGTTGCATTGATCCTCTGCTTGCCAAGCAGAAGGTCGTGGGTTCAAATCCCATCAGCTCCACCATCTCACCACCCCTTATTTCTTTTTAAAATCAAAAAGTTACAATAATATCTTCGTAATCTCTATTTCAGTAATGTTCAGTCATTTTCTGCAATTTTCAACAAAAAAGTCGTCATAAAACCGTCATATTTTTGAGTCTTCGTTTATTATGATCTGTATTCGTATATTTGATTTAGCAAAGAACAGAACAACAGATTCCTAATCCGTGTGTCGCCGGTTCGAGTCCGGCCAGGGGTACCAGCTTTTTCCCCTGGAATCCATTAAAATCAGCAAGTTACACAAAATCTTCACAATCCTTCATTTAGTATGGTTTAGTATTATTTAGGATATTTTCGGTCAAATTTGGTCAAAATTTAGTCAAAAGGAAATATCGCAATCTTCATTGACACTCCCTTGATTTATTGATAATCTTCTCATTGACATGTAAAGAGGGGGAAACCATGACAACTACCTGTCCCAAGTGTCATCATGAGAATCCCGACGATAGCATTTATTGTGGTAAATGTACCACTCCACTCAAGCCTTCAGAAGAAATCCCTCACCGCACTGAAACTCTGGAAGCCCCTAGAGAAGAACTAACTACTGGCTCTACTTTTGCTGGGCGGTACCAGATTATTGAAGAACTGGGTAAAGGGGGTATGGGGAAGGTCTATAAGGCTCAAGATACCGAGATTAAAGAGAAGGTTGCCATAAAGCTTATCAAGCCCGAGATCGCAGCGGATAAAAATACTATTGAACGATTTCAGAATGAGTTGAAGTTTGCCCGTAAGATCAGCCATAGAAATGTCTGTCGTATGTATGACCTCAACAAGAAAGAAGGCTCCTACTATATCACTATGGAATATGTATCCGGGGAGGATTTAAAGAGCTTTATCAGACGATCTGAAAAATTAACCATAGGGAAAGCGATATCAATAACAAAGCAGATTTGTGAAGGTCTTGAAGAGGCCCACGGCTTTGGAGTAGTGCATCGTGATCTGAAGCCTAGCAATATCATGATTGATAAGAATGGGAATACCCGTATTATGGATTTTGGTATTGCTCGATCAACAGCCGGGAAGGGCATAACGGATAAGGGCATGATGATTGGGACCCCGGAATATATGTCGCCTGAGCAGGTTGAAGGGAAAGAGACAGACAAACGGACTGATATTTATTCTTTAGGAATTATCCTATACGAGATGCTTACGGGAAGAGTGCCGTTTGAAGGTGATACGGCCTTAACCGTTGCAGTGAAGCAAAAGACAGAAACACCAAAAGATCCAATAGAATACAATGAGCATATATCCGAGGATTTGAATAGCCTGATTTTAAAATGCTTGGAAAAGGAAAAAGAAAATAGGTTTCAGAGTGCGAGTGAATTACGCCCTGAGCTTGAAAATATTGAGAGGGACATCCCCACGACAGATAGAGTGATCCCAGAGAGAAAGCCGATGACCTCAAAAGAAATTACTGTTACTTTCAGGAAGAAGAAGTTGATCATTCCTGCATTATTTGTATTGCTTTTACTTGTAATCATACTCGGTTATTTTTTTCTAAAACCAGAGAAAAAGATGCTTCACCTTGTGCATCCTGTTCAAATTACCTCAGCAGAAGGAGTAGAAGACTATCCAAGTTGGGCCCCGGAGAAAGGCAGGCTGGCTTACCATTCAAATCAGAGTGGGAACTGGGACATCTGGGTGACGCAGGTGGCCGGTGGTGTAGCTGTGAATCTTACAGCAGAGCATGAAGGGATAGATATGCTTCCCAGCTGGTCGCCGGATGGTGAGAAGATTGCCTTTTGGTCAGATCGAGAAGATGGGGGGTATTTCGTGATGTCAGCTTTGGGAGGGTCTTCTCGCAAGGCGAAAGCTGCTCCTCAAATGATGTGGAGTGCTCCTCAATGGTCGACACTGGCGACAGAGCTCGCCTGCATGGTTAGGGATTCTTCTGATTTTTTTGTTGATATTGTATCCCTTAGTACCGGTGATTCTCAGCGATTCCCTCTTTCGGGGAGAAAAGGAAACATTCTCTTCGATCTCAGATGGTCACCAAATGGGCGTTACTTCGCCTATGTGGATGCTATGAATATCACACCTGATGCCACACAGCTCTGGGTGCTTCGCATTAAGGATGGAAAGTGTTTTTCCATAACGGATGGGCGGTTCAATGATTGGAGTCCGACTTGGTCACCTGATGGAAAGTACCTCTATTTCGTCTCGAATCGTACTGGAAGCATGGATCTCTGGCAGCAGCGCATTGGAAAGGACGGTATGCCAGTGGATTCTCCCCAGCCCGTGACAACTGGAATTGGAATTCGACACGCTCTCTTATCTCAGGATGGGATGAGATTTGCTTATTCGAAAGGTCGACTTGTAGCCAATCTTTGGCGAGTGCCAATCAAAAAAAATATCCCAGCAACTTGGAAGGATGTCGAGCAAGTAACGTTTGACCAGGCTTTCATCGAATTTGTGGATGTGTCACCGGATGGGGAAAGTTTATTGTTCAGTTCTGATCGGGGTGGGAATCAGGATCTGTGGACGATGTCACTGGAGAGTGGTGAAATGCAGAAAATGACGACTGATCCGGCGCCAGACTGGTCTCCTGCCTGGTCACCAGACGGAAAGGGAATCGTTTTCTATTCTGCTCGGAGTGGAAACCGAGATATCTGGTTGATCCCGATGAGCGGAACTCCCATGCGGCAAATGACTAGGAATGAAGAATCAGATGTGAATCCGGTATGGTCTCCAGATGGCAAACAGATTGCGTTTGCCTCGGGTCGAAAAGGGAACTTGGACATCTGGGTAATACCTAGTGAAGGCGGTGAGGCTAAGCAAGTGACTGTACATCCCAGCGAGGATGCTTACCCGCAGTGGTCTCCAAATGGGGATTGGCTGGTCTTTCGCTCTAATCGAAATGGGGAGCTGTGTCTGTGGCGAGCACCTGCAGTTGGAGGACGTGCAGAACTCCTTACAAAGGACAGTGCTTTGTATTCTAGATGGTCGCCTGATGGGAAAAAGATCTACTTTATTGGGAGTGGAGATGGTGCTGGTAACCTCTGGGAGTTGTCGGTTGAAGATGGTGTAGTGCGTCCTGTTACTGAGTTAGTGGGCAAGCACGGGGATTTGGGATTAGTTGCTCTGGCGACTGATGGACGTCAGCTTTTTTTCACCTGGGAAGAGGATAAAGGGGATCTTTGGGTGATGGAGAGCTCAACTGATAAGTAACTTGTTCAGAAAGCGAACTTTCCTGAATAGCATCTCATAATTTCTGAAATAAGACATTGAGCATTGCTTAAACTCCTCTCTCTCTGGAAGGATGCAGATCCGGGGATTGCTGAGGTGGATAATGCAAGGGAGAGGCTGGCGGGATTAAAAGGGAGGAAGAATTAAGTAAGGCTTCTTCTTTTTTCTGAGCTATGATTATGGAGTAAGCAAAAGGAGGCAATAAGGAAATGAATCAAAAAGAACCTCCCCTCGAACTTATAAAGATATGGATTGCTTCTGTAGTTGAAGGAATAAATGAATGCGTTGATGATGACACAAAGAAGGAGATTCTAGAAAATTGTGGCAAAGCCTGTTCTGTCTATCATGGTCATCTCAAAAAAGTTGCGAGTCTAAAAGAGAAAGGTAAGAATTTGGAAGAAATTTTGGATTATATGAATCAAAAGAAAATGTGGTGTGGAGATTGGATCCAGAGCGAGAATATCCTTTCTTCGACTTGTGAAGAGTGTGAATGTCCTCTTGTCTTGACTGAAATAGCAAAATTATCTCCAACCTTCTGCTATTGCTCACGAGGATTTGTAAAATCAGTCTTTGAGAAGATATTAGGCAGGCCCGTGAATGTTGAATTAAAGAAAGCGATTGGGAAAGGAGATAAAATTTGTCATTTTACAATTGGTCTATAGGTTAAATGGGACTAGAGTAATTATAAGCAAGAAATTGGAGAGGAAAGCTCAAGCCATAGAACATAACGAGAAATTCCTCGAGCTGTGGATTTGCCAGAACAATCGAGTCCGGAAGATATTGTACAAGATGAAATGCCAATTCCTGAGACGTTGGCTATTGGGCTCATAATTGCGTTCATTGTGCGCGATATCATTGATTCTATCCCAATTTCGATTGGCAATATTATCTGAGAAGAATTGGGGCCTCAAAATTCGCACACAATTAGCGAAATCTTTATGGATATGGATTTTAACTATACGAAAGTGAGTGTTTTATGAGCGGTGACTAAGAGAGTTCGTACGGGCACACCATAGGGGCAGGCGGATTCGCAGTAGCCTGGACAGTTCTGACATTTGTTAGCTTTATTCGATCGAAGGGCTGCGTATTTGGCCAGGGCATGTTTCTCCCGGCCTTGAGCGACGAAGTAATGGTCATAGCGCATGATGGTGTTAACAGGCACTTCGTATGGGCAGTGGGGTTCGCACACACCGCAGGCATGGCGGCAGTAAAGGCTGCCGCATTCCCGGGAATATGCAGATAGAAGTTCTTTGTCTTTGTGTTCGAGTCTACCACCCGAGAGCCTGAGAAAATCCCGTGTATCCTTGTAGTTCAACACTGTCGCACATACTGTATGAACATTCGGATGACTCAAAACGAACTTGATTGCCGCATCCCTTATCTCTTTCTCACTTTTTAAGTTGTGCTTTTTAATAAAGTCCTGAGCTCTATCCAGTTTTTTCTCCATCCGGTCCACACCCTCCTTTTCTGCTTCGGTCAGCTCTTTCCCCTTGGAATGCTGGTGTCGTTCGAGCCACTCCTTCATGTAATTGTAGTGCCGGATGGGATTGGTCTTCATCAAGGTGGTTCCAATATTCTTCTGGCCACAGACCTCGAGCACCCGCTCGCTCCCATCCTCTTTGAGGAAATTGTAAGCTAGGAGCATCACGTCAAAACGTCCGTCTTCAGCAGCTGCCAGGAGGACCTTGTCCATGGATTCTTTGGGTTTTTTCATCCACCACTGGGACCCGTGATTGGAGACTCCCACGAACCGGATCTTCCCCTCTTTTTTGAGCTGTTCGGTCGCTTCATGAAACCCCGGAGTCTTGAGCGTCTCTATTGTCTCGGGGCTGGATAACATCAGACAGTCCAGGTAATCGATCTGCATCGCTTCCATGACTCTGCTTGCTCTCTTGACGAAACCATCTTTATCCAGGCCGATGGTCCGTATCCTCCGGCTCGATGTATCGGCCATTAGCTTGGAGCTAATAAAAAGGGAGCTACGGTCTCTTTCTTTAATGGCTTCTCCTATCTTTCGTCCGTGCTGGCCGTATGTCTCGGAAGTATCTATATAATTCACTCCGGCATCCAGAAGCGCCCTGAATGGCCCCGGGTCATCGAAGTCACCCGCACCGATGTCCGATACCTTAAAGCCGGTCCGCCCCAGGGTTCGGTATTCTTTGATTCGAGGCATGTCCTCAAAGTTATGATTACAGGAGATATTCGCGTTAGGGAATCCTCCTTTGCATAAAACTCCGCCTCCTATCAAACCCAAGGTAGACTTTTTGATAAAGGCTCGCCTATTCATATCTTTTTCACAAGGCATTTTATTCTCCATATAATTGACATCTATGATCAAATGTTATTATGCAAATTACATACCAATTGATCCTTCAGAATTTTTCATTATGAACAGAACGCCCCTGTTCGACTTTGACCATTCGGTATCCGTATTCGAACAGCCTAAAAATTGAAAAGGATTGTGAGATAATATTTAATAAGATTAGATATTGAACAAGAAAGGGAGGAAGAGTTTCCTTGTGAACCTTGGGAGTGGCGAGGGTGGCATAAATTTCGCCTTGGGGATGATCTGCACTACACTTTGTATTCAGTAGATGTATGTCATTGCGATGGATTATTAAACGACTAAAGGGTAAAATCAGTAAGATGAAAAAAACTCTCTCATTAAGCGGGACAATCAGAACCATCTCCGTTTTTTTCATACTCGGTTTTTTTGCTTTTAAGACAAATTTTGGACAGGTGTATAGAGAGGTTGCCAAAGAGGTCCGGCAAATGAAGCAAGCAGCGAGCTATTATGTCTCTCCATTTGGGGATGATTCAAATCCTGGCACAGAATCACAGCCCTGGCGGACCATTAAACATGCGGCAGCTATGGCAGGGCCGGGCGTAACAGTTTATGTGAGGAATGGAATTTATGAGGAGGCAGTCAGTTTTGACAAAAGCGGCACTCCTCAAAATCGCATCCGGTTCAAGGCCTACGCTTGTGAAGCACCGGTTATTCAAGGAGAAGGCATTGGGATTGGGACAGCCGTCCGTATTCACAGCTCCTATTTTCATCTCGAGGGTTTTGAGATTCGAAATTGGGATACGGGAATTGAAATGACCGGTCATCATATTGAGATTGCAGATTGTAGCGTGCATGACCTCATTTGTGGGATTTCTCCTCATGATGGTTGCCATGATTTTGTAATCAATCACGTAGATATTTTTCGCTTTTTCTGGTATGGATTTGATGCTTCAACTTGGGGATCTTCTGAACAGGTGTGTCACAGTGGAATTTTTTATGATTGTATAGCCCATGATTGTTTGGATCCCCAGCAGAACGTGGATGGGTTCGCATTTGGCGACGGTTATAACTTTGTTTTTTACCGCTGCTCTGTCTATAACGTGCACGATGGTTTCGATATTAAGGCTGATAACACGACTCTCCATCGATGTTCGGCATCTCGGTGTTTCAACAGCGGTTATAAACTCTGGGCGGAGAATATCGAGTTGATCAATTGCCTCGGGTTCAATAACGGTGAAAACCATGTTGAGCTCGATTGGGACGGCAATCCTGGAGCATCAACGCTTATGAATTGTACTTTTGTCAATTCTAAGACCTACAGTATCTGGGTGGAAAATTCCAAGGATCATCTTTCGGTATATAATTGTATAATCGCTGGAGGCGACAATATCGGATTATGCTTTGAGCAAATGACCGTAGTCAATTATCGAGGCAGTCACAACATTTTCCATAGTAATAATCCTAATCGTGTTGTTGTTGTAGGATATGAAGATGAATTTTCTCTCGAGCAGATTATGAATAATGAGTGGACGAATTACAGCGGTCAAGATTATAATTCTTTCGTTGTATTGGATATTGATAATGACCTCTTTGTGGACAGCGCGAATGGAAATTTGCGACTCAGGGAAACCAGCCCCGCAATCGATGCAGGAACTTCAGTTGACGCTCCTCTGGTGGACTATGATTGTATGATACGGCCGGCGGGTGAGAGCCATGATATCGGTGCTTATGAATATGGATCTTCGATCGATCCCGATTGTGGAGGTGGGCTTATCCGTGAAAAGAAATCAGAGGTCAAGCGCTAAAAATTAACCAGTGCTCCATGGGCTCGGTACAAAAACTTTTTTCAATCTTTTTTCCGTCCTTACGACTAAATGTACGGTAAAGGTGTGTTGCAGATAAAGTCTATAAACTTTTCATGCAAGGAAAGTTGTTTTCCTTCGCTTCGCCCCTATTTTCTCCCCTTGGCTGGCCTTTTGGCAAAGGAAACCACCTGCGACTCTGGATTATTAACAGGTGTATTCACTATCTCTAGTTTTTGAAGGAGTGCTGACATGGAAGAGAAGAGAATTTTGATCGTTGACGACGATGAAATATTTCTGAGAATGCTTGAGAAAACTTTGGTATCTTCAGGGTATTCTGTTTCCCCAGCGACGAATGGGAAGGATGCGATCGATCTTGCCAAAAATTGGCGTCCCCATCTTATCGTCCTTGATATCATGATGCCCGAGATGGATGGAGGAGAAGTTGCCCTGATGCTCGAAAAGGACCCTGCAACCGAAAATGTGCCCATCATATTTATGACTTCCCTTCTCGAGAAAAAGGATGAAAACAAATTGACATATTCAAAAAAAAGGAGCTATATGTCGAAGCCCTATAACAAGGATGAACTGCTGGCAGAGATCGCCAAAAAAATATAGATATTCGAGATAGAAAAGCCCCCCCCTTGCAACGATTTTCATGAATTATCGTTTACCTAAGAGAAAGGAGCAGTAAACATGAAAGATATTTTGAGAAAAACGGCCCTTGTTGCTTTTCTATTCGTTTTCACTTTGACATTTTCATTCGGTCAAAAAATAGAGACCATAGATGGCGTTCGTGTTGTCCACAATGGTAAAAAAGGCACGTGGGGTAAAGAACCGAAAGTCGCCCTGGAATTTGTAAAGACGATCGGTGACATCGAATCCACGGATGACAATATCCTCTTCTACATGCCGACAGCGATGGCCTTTGATGAGGAGGGGCATATTTATGTTCTGGATTCGGGAAACCACAGGATCCAGAAATTTGATGCTGCGGGGAAATATGTGGCAACGATCGGGAACCAGGGTCAGGGGCCCGGCGAATTCCAGTATCCCCAGTCCATCGATGTCGATGCCGCGGGGATGTTGTATGTGTCCGAATCGATGAATCGGAGGATCCAGATCCTGACTCCTGAAGGCGAAGAGCAGAAAACCGTAAAGATGATCGAGGATAGCGTTGGCCTTGTGCGGGCTTTTAGCCAAGAGCAGATGCTCATGGGAGGCACTGGGTTGTTCAGTTTTGGCATGGGGATGATGAGAGAGGAACAACAAGAGCTTCCCAATTTATTGAAAATCCTCGATAGGGAAGGCAAGATTCAAAAGGATTTTGGACAGCAGCACGACTTCAAGGATTTCTTGATGAACCGGATGGGAAATCAGTTCCACTTCATCCTGGATGAGGACGATAACATTTATGTGTCCTTCGATTATCAGAACAGGATCGAAAAATATGCACCGGACGGAACATTGCTCTGGAGATCCAACCGTGAGCTCGGCTACAGCACGGACCCTCCAAAAGCGAAAGGAGGGGTTCAGCGAAGTGGCGGCAGAGTGCTTATCGAGCCACCGGAAATGAATAGATGCGCGAGTGGAGTTGCGGTAGACAGTGAGGGTAGAGTCTGGGTCGTGACTTTAAAGCGGCAGATCAAAGAGGAAGAACGGGTCAATACGAATGTTCGAGCCTCAATGAGCACATCCGGCGGTCGTTCGATGAACGTATCTGTGGGGGGGAACACGGAAGTGAGAGAAACGGATATGTTCCAGCTCGAGGTGTACGATCCCGAGGGTGTGTTGCTCGGAGCGATCCCGGTCGATCATTTTGTGGATGACATTTTTCTCAATGGGGATAAGATTTATCTACTGGACCGAATGCGCGGCATGCAATTCTTCGAATACCAGATCGTCGATAAATAGAGCCTTATCAATCCGCTTGCACTCCAAAATCAATCCCTTTGTTCTTCCTGGAGATTTTCGGATCGTATGGACCGGCATGAAAGTGCTCAAGCACGACGGATCCCAACACCATCTGATCGGTATTAAACCAACAGTGCCTGCCAAACGTACTATACAAGGAATCATCGAGGGCCGCGATGAGTTCTTCGAAAAGGCTTTAGAGATAATTGGCTGATAACCTCTTCAACTGAGTGCTCGATAAGCCGAGCGCTCAATAATTGGCAGGGTCTTTTAATATGACAGAGAACCGACTGAATTCAAAGCCGCAAAGGCTGCTTTCACTCGATGCCTTGCGTGGACTCGTGATCGTCCTTATGGCCGTGGACCACGCCAATTATTTTGTGGCCCGTATGCATCCGAATGGAGAATTCTGGGGTATCCCGCTTCCCAAGTACGATAGTATCCTGGCTTTCCTGACTCGCTTCGTGACCCAACCCTGTGCGCCCGGCTTCTTCTTCCTGATGGGCATCGGCATGGTTCTTTTTGCCAATGCACGACGAAATCAGGGATGGTCAGAGGCGCGAATCTTCCGTCACTTCGTTATCCGAGGTTTTATTCTTGTCCTTTTGCAGTTTTTTGCAGAAAACTCGGCCTGGCTGCTCGGTCCCTCGACCGAGTTTGATCCCCCCGGGGGAGGAGGACAGGTGTGGTTTCATTTTGGTGTGCTTTTTGCCCTGGGTATGACTATGATTTTGGGCGCTTTTCTCATACGTTTAAAAGCGGCGCTCATTTTTGGGATAAGTATGGCAACGATCCTCTTAACACAATGGCTCATCCCGGCTCCTGATCAGGCCGATCAGCTTTTTTCTCCGTTACTCCGTATGGTCCTTATCCCCGGTCAGACTGGTCCCATACAAGTCTTTTATTCGTTTTTGCCCTGGCTGGGTTGTGTGGGATTCGGCCTTATTTTTGGGGGCTGGCTTTTGCACAATGAGCGAGGGGCATACCTTAAAGCACTAATTGTGGGGATCGCGTCCATCGCTCTTTTTGTTTGGGTGCGTATCGCTGGGGGATTCGGAAACTTTCACCCCCCCGAGAGTTCGGGCTGGATGGATTTGCTCCACGTGACAAAATACCCCCCCTCTCTCTCCTTCCTGCTTCTCACCCTCGGGATCGTTCTTTTATGTCTTTTCTTCCTTTCACGCTTTGAAAAAGGCCTTCAAAGTTGGGGAAAACCCCTCCTGGTCTATGGCAGATCGGCTCTGGTCTTTTATATCTGCCATCTCTATCTGTTCGGCATAATCGGGCTCTTTTTTGCCCCTCAAGGCACAGGAATTCCTCTGATGTCCCTTTTTTGGCTTCTCGGTCTCGGGCTCCTTTTTCCTCTTTGCCTCTGGTATGGCAAATTCAAGAGCCGAAAACCCAAGGATTCCCTCTGGCGGTTCTTCTGAATCCTCTGGAATCTATAGCTGGTTAGTTTGGCAACTCGAGAGTTTTAGTGTGCAATGTTTAGAATCCCAGTTCTTGGATGATGTGTTTGGCCCCGGAAAATTTTTCTGTCACAAAAAGCACATACCGGATATCGACGCTGATCGTCCTCTGGAGCTCCGGGACTTCATAGTAGTCGGCCGTCACGCTTTCGTAGGTCATGTCGAAGATGATACCGATCTGTTCGCCTCTTGCGTTTAAAGTCGGGGAGCCCGAATTGCCCCCTGTGACGCTCGTCGTGTTCAGGAAACAAGCAGGAATGTCCTCGAGTTTTTTATCGGCGTATTGTCCGAAATCTTTGTTTTGGTGAAGCTCCTTAAGTTTTGCAGGAACACGAAAGGGAAACTCGCCCGTATCTTTTTCCACAACGCCGCCCAGCGTAGTCTGAGACGTGTAATAAACGGCATCTCTGGGGACATATCCGTCGATGAAGCCGTAGGTAAACCGAATAGTCGAGTTGGCATCCGGAGCGATCCTGCCCGCCTTCTGCTCCATCAATCCTGCGAGAAAGACTTTCTTGAGGTTGAGCCGTTCTTGTCCCAGGGCCTTGCTTTCTTCTCTGAGGACTTTCATCTCTATCTCCAATTCAGCGGCCAGCTCGAGTAAGGGATCACCCACATCCATCAGCTTCTCCAGTTCGCTCTCCACAAGTTCGAGCCTTTTTTTCGGATCAGCAAGGATCGTTTTATCGTAGAGTCCATCCACGAAGGTGTCGATCGCTTTCTCCGATTTTTTTGCCGTCAGCTCCTTTAGTGCATTCGGGATCTGCTCTGCTGGATGGTCTAAAAGTTTTTTAAGCTGGTACTTGAGAAAGGCCCGGTCTGTCGCCAGGTCATATCCCCGTTCGGCCAGCTGAATGCGCATTTTAATCAGCGGGAGATTCCTCTCCTGGTAGGCTGCTTCCCTCTCCATGTCAGGTTTTTCTCGTTCTTCGACCGTTCGATAGATCGTGTGCGCTTGAGAGAGCAGAGTGGAACCGAAATAGGGGCTTACAATCTGCCCCAGAAGATTGTTTTTGGTGTAATAGGCGGCGTATTTGTCCATGAAGGTCGCAATATTCTCGAGTGTCTTTGCGAATTTTTTCGCCCGTTCGGGATCTTGGCTCACCCATTCCATGGAGGCCTTTTCCTGGTCTTTTTTTATATCGATCAGGCCGATCTTGTCTATTCCATCAAATTTGCCCTGGTAATTTTTCAAACTGTTATTGAGTCCTTTGATGATCCCTGCATACTTGATCTGGATGTCCCTGTTCTCTTTACCAGCGTTTTCGAAGAAAGCGATGATATCTTTATAAAGTGCCATCCTCAACTTCATGTTCTTGAGGTCGAATTGGAGTTCATCGAGTGTGTAATTCCTGTATGTTCGTCCCGGATAACCCATAACAAAAGAAAAGTCCCCGTCTTTAAAGCCTTCCATGGATATCTTGAGGAAGGATTTTGGCTTGTAGGGAACATTATCCGTACTGTAATCCAATCCAACGTTGTCCTTGGAGACATACGCTCTCAAAAAGGCAAAATCACAGGTGTGCCGTGGCCACATCCAGTTGTCGATATCCCCCCCGAAATTGCCCAGGTCTCTTGGCGGGGCATAGGCGATCCGGATGTCTTTGATTCGCTTGAAACGGAATAAATAGTAAGCATTACCGCTGTACATATTGGCCACGGTCGCATGAATATCCTTTCCCGCCTTTTCAGCCTCGGCGATGAGCTTTTTCCTGGCCTTGTCAATAACCTCGTACTGCTCTCTAAAAGTCATTCCTGGTTTGATCCCGGACACGATCTTTTCAGTGACCTCCTCATACCCAAGAAGGACATCGGCGATATACCCTTGTGCCGGGATCTCCTCCTCCTTCGTCCAGGCAATGAATCCATCCGTGATGGTGTCTTTCTCTTTGGTGGCGGCTCTCTGGAGGGCCCCGAATGCGACGTGGTGATTCGTGAGAATGAGCCCATCGGAGCTGACGAATTCACCGGTTCCACCTCCCAGATGCACGATCGCGCTCATAATACCTGTACCATCCGTCTTGTAGAGGTCTGCAGGATTCATCTCGAGACCCTTTGCCTCGAGGTTGAGGTCTTTCATCTGATGGGGCATCCACATCCCCTCATCGGCTACGGTTAGGAGTGAAAAACTCAGAATCAAAACGAGAAACAAAAAATACCTTAGCTGTTTCATGGTAATTCTACCTCCTTAAAAAAGAACTCTTCATTATATCCTTTGAGTCCCTAATGTCCAGGACTTCCAAATCAGATCTCTCCATTATTTTGAATTTTTATCCGATCCCCTCTGCAGGAGAGAAAGCGACTTGGGTTTCCTCTCCATGTGGAAGACGAGGATCCTTTGCATCACTTCCCGGATTGCGGCGACATGTGCGGATTCGAAAGGCAGTTCCTCATCCTTGAGAGGAGGATTCTTTCTTATCCAGTTGAGTATGGTGTTGATTTCTGGCGAGATCTCGTCTTTTCCTTGGGGCACGCATCGGTTGCAGAAAACACCATCCTTGTTGTGGGAAAGCCAGCTCAAAGACGTAATCGCCCTCCTGCACTTCTTACATTTATTGAAATCGGGGAGAATGCCGCTGAGCTTGAGGAACCAGGCTTCGAAATAGGCACTGGTGAAGTCCAGGTTCGCTCCAGCCTTGAGTGATTGGAGAGTCAAAAGAAGCAACCGGAATAATGTATCGTCTTTGGATCGGATAGGGAAAAATTCCTCGATCAACTCTGCGAAATAGCTGAGTGTGAATGAGGTGTCCAGGTCAATCTGCGTGTCGAAAAAGGATTCGACGAGATCACAATTGCTCACCGTGACCAACTCTCTGTTTTCTTTCTCGTAGTAGAAAACATGGACATGGGACATGGGCTCCAAACTGCTTCCGAACCTGTTCCCGAATTTGCGGGCGCCTTTTGCGACTCCTTTGAATATGCCGACATCCTTGGCAAAAAAGACGATGATCTTATCCTGTTCGCCGATATCGAAGGATCTCAAAACAATGGATTCTGATTGTTTTCGAGGCATAAGAGCTTCACGTTAGGTAGTGAAGGAAGAGAGTCCCGAGCCCGAGAAAAACGGCGAAGCCTATGGAATCTGTACACATAGTGAGGAGGTTAACTGAACCCAGGGCAGGGTCCAGTTTGATCAATTTCAAGAACAGGGGAATGATGGTTCCGACAAGAGCGGCGATAAAAAGATTGATGATGACAGCAAGACCCAGAACGAGTCCCAGATAGGGGTTGCGGATCAGTAAATACGAGATCCCCCCCAGAATGGTGCCAATTACGATACCGTTTCCGATCCCGACGAGGATTTCCTTGAGCAGGGCTTTTCTTGCTGATAGCCACTCGATCTGGCCGATGGCAATCTCCCTCACGATGATAGCAATAGTCTGGTTTCCGGCAATCCCACCGAGTGCTGCCACCAGGGGCATAAACACCGCCAGAGTGACGGCTTGTTGTATGCTCCCCTTAAAATGACTGACAACCCATGGGGACACTGAAGCCGTCAACAAGCTCAGGAGAAGAAATGGCAGTCTCTTTTTTATCGAGGTCAGGGGGCTGTCCTGAATCCTGTCGGATGAATCCAAAGACACCATCTTGTAGATATCTTCTGTCGTCTCCTGTTCGATGACATCAATCACATCATCCACCGTGACCACTCCGACCAGTGTATTCTCGGCATCGATGACAGGGATTGCCACCAGGTTATAGTCTGCAACGTTTCGGGCGACCTCCTCTTGGTCGGTTTCTGTATGGACGCTTATGACGTCACAGGTCATGATGTTTTTGAGCGGAGTGTTCGGCCGAGCGAACAACAGCTGCCTCAGGGAAACAACGCCCTTCAAGTGATCGTGATCATCCACCACATACAGATAGAACGCCGATTCCACATCCCCTTCGAGCTGCATGGCTGTAATGGCATCAGAGACATTTGTGTTTTCATTGAGCGCATAAAAATTGGGAGACATTATCCGGCCGGCTGTCTCCTCCCCATAGTGAAGGAGCTCCATGACATCTTCGGTAGGTTTCTGCTCCATGAGGGTGAGCACAGAATCTTTCAATTCCTCGGGAAGAAGCTCAATGATGGGCACCGCGTCATCTGAGGGCATTGTCTGCATCAACTCAGCGATCTGTTCCAATGGAAGGGCTTGCACGATCTGGATTCCATCTTCGGGATCGATCTCACTCAGGACCTCGGCGGCTTTATCTTTCTCCTTCTCATAGATCACGTTGAATAGGATCAGTCTCTCCCTAAAGATCAAGTGTTTTATGAGGGATGCGATATCAGCGGCGTGAAAGTTTTTGACAAGATTCCAGAGGCGTGTCAGGGCCCCCATGTTGATAAATTTCCGTGCTGAGCTCGTAACGAGTCTTTGAGATTGGACCTTCATAGTTCTGCCTTAACTTTTTCGCCCTCCACCTTAACATATTTTTGGGGTTACAGTAAATCTCGAGAGTCATTTTTCAGAATCTTTTATGAATAATTCAGGCTGAAGATGGATTGTTCAGGTTATTGTGTTTTATAGAAATGCTTATTGGTCTCAGCGACGATGATGGAGCTAAGCCCGATCAAACCCACGAGGTTGGGAAAAGCCATAAGCCCGTTCATTATATCTGCGAGCGTCCACACGGTTTGCAGTTTGAGCATTGTGCCCACGGCCACAAAGATCACAAATATGATCCGATAGACCTTGACCGCCCGCTCTTTAAACAGGTATTCGATGGATTTTTCCCCGTAGTAGCACCAACCGAGGATCGTCGAGTAGGCGAAAAAGATGAGACCGAAGGTCACAACGAATTCGCCGATTCCTCCGGGCAAGGATTCTCTGAAGGACAGAGCAGTGAGTTCCGCTCCTGTTTTATCCAAGGTCCACAGGCCGCTGGAGAGGATCACGAGGCCGGTCATCGTACAGACCACAAGAGTATCGATAAACGTCTGAGTCATGGAGACGAGCGCCTGCTTCACCGGATTGGGTGTCTTGGCCGCAGCCGCTGCGATGGGGGCCGAGCCCAGGCCGGATTCATTGGAGAACACTCCTCTGGCGACACCCTCTCTCATGGTCTCGCGCAGTGTGGCGCCCAGGAATCCTCCCAATGCGGCCGTGGGTGTAAAGGCTGACTTAAAGATTTGTGCGAAGATACCGGGGATGAGGGCAATCTTGAGCATCAGTATGACCAAAGCTCCGGTGAAATAGATAACGATCATTATGGGGACAAGAACTTGTGTAACCCGGGCAATGCTCTTGATACCGCCAAGGACGACCATTGCGGTAAAGAGCGCCAGAACGATCCCAGTGATGTAATGGGGAACATTGAGGGATGCCTTCACCGCCTCTGCCACTGAGTTGGATTGGACCATGTTGCCGATGCCGAAGGCAGCGATCGCCGCAAAGATGGCGAAGAGCACGCCCAGCCACTTCATCCCCAGGCCTTTGGATATGTAGTACATGGGACCGCCGCTCATCGTCCCGAATTCGTCCTTTTCTCTGTACTTGATGGCGAGAACTGCCTCGGAGTATTTGGTCGCCATCCCGAAGATGCCCGTGATCCACATCCAGAAGAGAGCCCCCGGCCCTCCTGCAACGATGGCTGTTGCCACTCCAGCGATGTTCCCTGTCCCCACTGTTGCAGCCAATGCCGTCATGAGGGCTTGGAAATGAGAGATGTCTCCCGCTTCCTTATCGTCTTCCTTGCGCTGAATAAAGGCCAGATAGAGAGAGTGCATAAGCCCCCTTATCTGGAGACCTTTCAATCGGATCGTCAGAAAAATTCCTGTGCCAACGAGCAGCACGAGCAGTGGCGTTCCCCATATAAAGTTCCGGATATCCGTTAAAATTTTTAAAATCTGTGCTTCCATCGTCTGTCCTTAACCTGGATTATTCAAGCATCAAGGGTGATCTATCCAAGGAAAGTGATGCCAAAATCTATGATCTTTTTATTGAGCTTCTTGCGGTCGATCCCAAGCTCCTCAGCCGTTTTTACAAGATCCCATTTGTTCGTGATCAAAGCCTGGTGAATGTATTCTTTTTCGAATTGTTCTGTAGCGTTCTCCAAGAAGCCAATCTCCGAGAGGCTGGGTGCCATCTGGGATTCAATAGGCTCTACGAGAAGGGAGAGATGATTGGCCTTTATCTCATCCTCTTTGATCATGATGACAAACCGTTCGATCACATTGATGAGTTCACTGACATTACCGGGCCAAGAATAGTTGATAAACGCTTCCATGGCTTCTTTACTCATGGTTTTTTGTTTTTTCCCCGTCTCTGCGGCGAAGTATTCTAAGAAGTAGTTGATCAGGAGAGGGATATCGCTTTTTCGCTCCCTTAAAGGGGGTATGTAAATAGGGATGATATTCAGCTTGAAGTAAAGGTCTTCTCTGAATTTGTCCTTCGCTATTAGCTGCTTCAAATTTTTGTCAGTGGCTGCAACGAGCCGTGTGTCGATGGAGATGGATTCTGTCGATCCTATGGGTTCGTACTTTTTCTCCTCGATCACCTGCACAAGCTTAGCTTGGGTCTTCACGCTCATTTCTCCGATCTCGTCGAGGAAAAGAGTTCCCCCATCGGCGAGAAGCAGCTTTCCTTTTTTGTCCTTAACGGCGTTGGGCAGGGCTCCTCTGACGTAACCGAAGAGCTCGATCTCGATAAGATCATCGGGAATAGCCCCCGCATTGATCTGGATAAATCGTTTGTTTTTGCGCGGGCTAGCCTGATGGATCAGCTGAGCAACGAGCTCCTTTCCGGTTCCATTTTCTCCGTAAATGAGAATTCTTCCATCTGTAGGTGCGGCAGCTTTCGTCTTTTCTCTGAGCTTCTGGATGGGGGCACTTTTTCCGATCAGCTTGTATTTGGCTCTGATGCGCTCACGGAATTGGATGTTCTCTTCCTCCAATTCTTTCTGCTTCAGCGCATTTTTTGTGGTTAAAACGACCTTTTCCAGGGAGAGAGGCTTCTCGAGGAAATCGAAGGCACCCAGTTTTGTTGCTTTAACCGCCATGTCGATCGATCCGTGCGCGGTAATAATGATGACCTGAGCGTTATCTTCGGAGCTTTTAATGTTTTCCAGAACTTCGATCCCGTTCATCTCGGGAAGCAGTATATCCAGAAAAACAAGACCGAAATTATCCCCTCTCAAAAGGTTGAGACCTTTCTCTCCGGTGTCTGCGGTTTTGACGAGATAGTTTTCATCCTCAAGGATTCCCTTGAGCGAAGATCTGATTCCAGCCTCGTCATCGATAACGAGAATTTTGTCTTTGATCATGTGGGTATCTGTATAGTGAATTTAGCTCCGAATGGTTTGTTATTTGTGGCATCTATGGTGCCGTTATGTTCGTTGATGATCTGATTGACTATCGCCAGCCCCAATCCTGATCCCTTTGATTTAGTTGAAAAGTGAGGGAGGAAGAGCTTCTCTTTGTCCTTTTTGGAGATTCCTGGACCCGTATCGGACACTTCCACACGGACACTCTGGTGCTCACGATCAAAAGATGTGTTGATCTTTATCTTTCCTTTTTTGTTCATCGCATCGATCGCATTATCAAAAAGATTGATAAAGACACGCTTCATCTGTTCCGGGTCTATCTGGATGGATGATGGTACCTCCGGGGCATAAGATGTGTCAAAATCGATATCAGAGAAAATCCCCTCAAAAAGCGAAATCGTGTGAGTGATGACCTCATGAATGTCAGCAGCTTGGAGACGGATAGCGGGAAGGCGGGCAAAGGTGGAGAATTCGTCCACGAGGGATTTGATCGTTCCCGCCTCCTGGACGATTGTATTGGCGCCCTCTTCGATAACATTTGTGCTTCTGGTGTCGCTTTTTGTGAGGTTCTTGATGATTCGCTCGGCGGACAGCTGGATCGGCGTGAGTGGGTTTTTAATCTCATGGGCCACGCGCTGCGCGACTTCTTTCCAGGCTACGATTTTTTGCGCTTTTATGAGCTGTGTCAAGTTTTCGAGGACCACGATCATTCCGCTGAATTTTTGGTTTGATTGCTTTAGAGGAGAGAGCGTCAGCCCGAAAATGGCACTCTGCTCATTGATGCTGATCTTAATTTCTTTGTCCGAGAGATGGTATTTTTTCTTGAGGCCTCTTTGGATGTTCTCCACGATCTCTGTGTATTCCGGGTCGGCGAGGACATCCTTATAGTTTTTCCCGACCAGGCTTTTTTCCTTCAATCCTAGCATTTCGCTCGCGGAGGGGTTGATGGTGGTAATCGCCCCCTCGGCATTGAGTGTGATAACTCCGGTTGTGATGTTGGTCAGGATTGTTTCAATGTACTGTTTTCGGGCGGCCAACTCTGTTGTTTTTTGTGCAATGTTGTGTTGGCTTTCTTTCAGATCGGATGTCATTTGGTTAAAGGAATCGATTAAAGTACCCAGCTCATCGGATGCCGGTGTTTCCACCTTGACGTTTAGGTTTCCTTTAGAGACCTCTTTTGTCGCCTCTGCCAGCTTTTCTATGGGAACGGTGATGCCCTTAGCAAGTTGGAATCCGATCCAGCTTGCGGCGAATATAATAAGTAAAGTCACGAAGATCAGCGTGATCAGATAAAAAGTTTTAACCGGATTTTTCTGGATCTTGAGCTGACTGTATCTCTGAACATATGCGGTGATGTTGTTGATGCGCTGGGCATAGTTTTGGGGAAGGAATTTCCCTGTCACGACGAGTAGATTCCCCACATCCGGGATGCTGAAGGCGACGCCTCTGCGGATCATCTCTCCATTACCCATTGAATCGATCCGCTTGATCTGCTCTCCGAGCTGAGCCCTGCGTACAAGGTTGAGCGTCAAGTCCTGATAATCCTGGAGGGGAAGATCCGGATTGAGATAAGAGAACAACTCCTCATCATCTAAGTAAATCCCTATCTCGTCGAGCTTGTACTCCTTGAGTTTAGCACGGACAAACTCCATAAGGGGCCGGCGGCGTTCCATGTCGATGAGATTCTGCTCTTGTATGGCAGAACTCATCTGTTGGGCGTAGTGCAGGGTGACGTCTTCACTGTTGAGGTAAAAGCCGTCCGCAAGGCTTTTGGTGTCGTTCAGGATCGTATCGATCGGCGTTCGAAACCACTGTTCGATGTTTCGGCTTATCAGGTCACTGGAAAAAAGGAAGAGCAACAGAGTGGGGATGAGGGACAGAGAGATGAAGAACAGAATAAGCTTTGTTTTAAAATGGGCTCCGGCGACCTTGCGTTTTCTCTCAAGATAGAGTTTTATCAAGCTACGGGCAAAAACGAACAGCAGGATGAGGAAAAGGAGGAACACAATGATCTGGAGGGAGAGCAGGAGCACGTTCGTGACGGAAGTGGGAGAGAATTGCTGTGCCTCACGGAGGAAAAATTGGGCAACGAAAAAAAGGATGATCAGAGTGACCATGATGGCCCCCAATACCCGGGGACCTTTTCTCTTTGTATCTTCCATTTTTCGCTTCGTATCCGCAGCGCAAAAGCCATTTTCCTGCGGCGTATTCTGGCTTTATGGCTATGTGGTTTGATCTCTATTCTGAGACTCTATGATAAATTCATCCAGGTTATCCAGGGTGATCCGGATGTTTTTTTCAACAGCTCCTAAGGGCCCTAACGGTTTTCCTCTTTGATCGTTCAGGGTGTAGGAGAGGCGTCCTGCATTGCCCAAATCGATCAGGATTTCCTCCTGTGCGACGACTCGAAGTTTTCCTCCCCGTAGCTTAATGCCTTCATAGATCAATTCACCGTCCGCATGAACCTGGATCCATGTATCATGGTGAAAAGCGATATCCAGATCGATCTCTTGGACCTCTTCCACCAACTCTTCTGCGGGTTCCTTTTCGGTAGCCAGGGGCTTGACTTCACTTGGGGTGGATGTTCCTTTCGGGGGAGGTTGGATAGACGGCTGGGACTCTTCACCTCGAAAGATGAAAAAGAGTGCCACCAGGATAGCGATAACCGTCGCACCGAAGGCAGCGATACGGATCAAACTCCAGATATTCATCGGGGAGCTCGTGGTGGATGTTTTGTCCTCCTCTTGATCATCCGCATCGAGTTGTTGGAGGGCCTCGTGATATTTATTTAAAACAGCTTCCTCTTCCAGCCCCAAATACTGGGCGAATCCCCGGATTATACCTCTCGTGAAAAATTTTCCTGGGAGCACATCGAACTGGTCTTCTTCTAATGCATGGAGAAATCGGATGTTTATTTTTGTGGATTCGGCAATTTCTTTGAGAGAAATTCCCCTTAATTCCCGCTCTCGTTTCAGATCTTGTCCGATAGATGTCATTTTTTGAATTTTAAGCCAAGTTTTTCCGCCTGTCAACTTCTCCCGAGTCTTAGGGGTACCGCCAACTCCGTGAAAAACAACGGATTGACCGTTTCAATTGCTGGTTCGAGGACGCTCCGTGGAGGGGCACTTCCCTAACGATCCATTCTGGGAACGGTCCCTACTCAAAGCTGAGCCATGCCCGCATGGCACCCTTCGTAGGATTATAACCCATTGGAATTGGAGCGCTCAACAAAGCCTTATACTTGTACGCCCTTATGAAAATAAGGATGCTAAAAGACTGTTTAACGATTTGTCGTTTTTGAGTATACTCATAAGTTGGAGAGATGAGGTGTTCGATTTTAAAAAGGCAGCTGAGGCCCAAAAGCGCCTGTCTTCCA
>JASFPP010000001.1:0-74399 GCA_050115915.1 Candidatus Aminicenantota bacterium | reverse complement strand
TGTCGTAAAGAAGGCGCACAGCCTCAAATTCGATGAGGATTTTGAAGACTCAGAAAAACTCAAGAAATGGCTGGAAAACCTCAAGCCCGAAGATTTCGGGAAATACAAGATGTAAAATCTTCCCCTCTGGAATTCGGGATCCCTAAGCCCTTTCTCACGCTCACCGAATTTCGATCGATCGCGCTACGTCCGCAGCGATAAAATCATGTAGAGACCGATCAGCCCGAAGATGAGATTGGGACCCCACGCCGCTAGAAAAGCACTGAGATAGCTCACATACCCAAGGCTCTTAAAAATCCCAATGCCCCCCCAATAGATCATGACAATCCCCATACTCACTCCGATACCGACCAGGGTTCCCCTTTTTCCCATGGTAAAAGCAAATGGGATCCCTAGAAGAGTGATCACAAATATGGTCAGCGGAAAAGACCTTTTATGCTGGAGGTCGACCTTGAAACGTGTGGTCTCAAAGCTCTTTTCCTCGATGTCCCTGATGTACGTCTTGAGCTCACCGTAGCTCATCTGGTCCGGTTCCTTCCAATCCTTGAGGAAGAAATTTTTATCCTCGACACCGGGCAGGGTCATTTCTTCATATCTTTCATAAGCAACAGGCCTATCCCCATCAAAGATCCGGTACCAGGATTTCGTCAAAAAAAGATTTGCCCCTTGCAAATAGCCCTTCTCCGAAAAAATCCTCTTTTCCAGGGACCATGCCACAGAATCGATCTCGAACACGGAGAGACGGTTGAAACCCAGTGTCTCCTGATCCAAATAGCTATAGTTGTAGATGCGGTTCCCCTCCCTGTTCAGCACCCACCTCCGATCGAGATGGCGGTAGGACCTCGCCGGAACATCGATGATCGTGTACCAGGTTTCCTCTGCTTTCTTGTTGGAAAAAGGAAGGATATTCTCCTGGATATAATAGGAGATAAAGCTGACCAAAATCCCCATGAACAGTAAGGGCATGACAATGCGGTAGATGCTGATCCCGCACGCCTTCATGGCCGTGATCTCGTTGAATTTGTTCGCCAGGCCCAGGCTCAAGAGGGTCGAGACGAGTGCCGCTATGGGCAGAATATAAAGGACGAATTCCGGCATCTTGAGCCAAATGAAATGGAAGAATATGCGGAGCGGTTTATTGTGTTCATAGACACTGTCGATCCGCTCAAAGAAAGTCACGATCACAAATATAAAAAGCATGCTGAAAAACGCCAATCCGAAAATAAAGAGGTATTTTCTCAGAATATACCGATCGAGGAGATTGGGAAAACGAAGAGAAAAAGGCAATCGGTACCGGGAAGTTTGAGCGGCTCCGATCCTCACAGGGCTCTTTGTTTTCTTGAGCTGTATAAAAAACCTGTAAACAGGGGCAACAAGCGAAGATTCTTTAACAGACCTGATGAAGAGATAAATTCCGATGACCGCGAAAATGATGTTCGGTCCCCACATCCCGATAAAAGGGGGGATTTTTCCATCCATGGCAAGCTGTTCGCCCGCAGTTATCAACACATAATAGACGAGAATAATGCCGATACTGATCGTGAATCCGCTCGTTCGTCCTCCCTTTCTCGTCGTCGCTCCCAGAGGAAGACCGAGTACAGCAAAGATTAAACAGGCAAAAGGGAGCGCGAACTTTTTATGGATCTCCACCCAATGAGAGATGTAGTCTCTCTTTTTACTCCAGTACTCGCGAGATGTTTGATCCTCCTCAGAAAATTCGGCGAGATCCGCACCGATCTTTTGGACATCCCTTCTCAGCTCTTCGATATCCTTATTTCTCACATGCTTTCCCTCTCTTGTCCGCGCCACGATGTTTTCGACAGACAGATTCTCTTCAAAGGTCTTGAATGTGGTCACTCTGTACTTGATGGGCTCATCTAGAGGATAAGAGTGCAACACGCCATCTGTGAGCTCCAGGGTGGCCTTCTGGGACTCTTGATTAAAATTCAAATATCCCTTTTTGGCAAAAATGATCCGCGGCTCCTCTCGTGGCTCCGAAAAATAGATAAACAGATTTCTCCACTCGTCATCCTGAGTAATATCCTGGATGTAAAGAACCAGATTCGGAATAGATTCGTTGAATTGGCGCGGCTTGATCTTTAGATGCACTTTGGAGAGCACGGATGTGGAGAACATCTGGACCCATCTATCATTCGCCCGAGGCGCAAGATAGAGGGTGAGGCACGACGTTATCACAAAACCAAAAACGGCGAATAAGAGGATCGGCCGGATGATCCTCTTGTGTCCCACTCCCAATGTCTTGAAAGCGATCACCTCGGAATCGGAGGAGAGACGGCTCAAGCCTGCCAGTATCCCCACGGCGACAGACATGGGGAGAGTAAAGGCCAGAACTGAGGGCAAGAGATAAAAGAGCAGGGAGAGAACCACAGACAGAGAAACACCCCGTGTGATAAGCACCTCGGAAAGGAGAAGGATCTGGTTCATCAAAAGGAGAAAAGAATAGGCGAGAAGCCCGATGAGAAAAGCGGGAAGAATATCTTTAAGAATATACCGGTCAAATAGCTTCAACACTTTCCTCAATATACCACATTCCCCCCTTACAATCCATTCCCCAATGCAGGGAGATAGCAATTCCAAAACCGTGATGGCAAATGCGCTCTATACGTTATTGAGTGATCCGATTGTGTGGTGGAGAAAACCGTATGGAGGGATCCATGCAGGGCATGGTCCATCACCTTCCCCAAAAAAAAAGGCCCCGGATTAAATCCGAGGCCTTTGGTATCTGAGCGTTTGGTCTTAGTACATGTCTCCGCCTGGAGGCATCGGAGGCATCTTCATCTTTTCTTCCTCAGGAATATCGGAAACCAATCCTTCGGTTGTAAGAAGAAGTCCCGCAATGCTCGCAGCATTCTGAAGAGCCGTACGCACGACTTTGGTGGGATCTAGAACACCTCCCTTTACGAGATCTTCATACTTCTCGGTGAGAGCGTTAAATCCACTGTCATCTTTGAGCTCTTTCACTTTTTCAACAACGATCGATCCTTCATATCCTGCATTGTTGGCGATCTGGCGCATGGGTTCTTCAATCGCACGCTTGACGATATTCACACCGATCTGCATATCGCCTTCAACCTTCAACTCATCGAGAACATCTTTACACCTCAACAGAGCGACACCTCCACCAGGAACGATCCCCTCTTCCACAGCCGCTTTTGTCGCATGCATGGCATCCTCAACTCTGGCTTTTTTCTCTTTGAGCTCGGTTTCTGTCGCAGCACCCACTTTGATGAGAGCAACTCCACCAACCATCTTGGCCAGTCTTTCCTGCAGCTTTTCTCTGTCATAATCGGAAGTCGTTTCTTCGATCTGGGTTCTGATCTGTTTGATCCGTGCTTGAACTTCTTCGCTACTTCCTTTGCCTTCCACGATCGTGGTGTTGTCTTTGTCGATGACCACTTTATTGGCATCACCAAGCCAATCCACTGTCACGTTTTCCAGCTTGACACCGATATCCTCTGTGATGACTTTGCCACCGGTGAGAACAGCGATATCTTCGAGCATGGCTTTCCTTCTGTCTCCAAAACCGGGAGCTTTCACCGAACAACAGGAAAAAGTACCCTTGAGTTTGTTGACAACGAGAGTGGCCAGTGCCTCACCTTCAACTTCTTCGGCGATCACCAGGAGCGGCCGTCCCATCTTTGCCACATTCTCGAGCAGAGGGAGGAACTCGCGCAAGTTACTGATCTTTTTCTCATGGAGCAGGATCACCGGATGTTCAAGCACACATTCCATCCTATCTGGGTCTGTGATGAAATAGGGAGAGAGATAGCCACGGTCGAACTGCATACCTTCAACAATATCCATTGTGGTTTCGAGGCCTTTAGCTTCCTCTACAGTGATGACGCCGTCTTTGCCCACTTTGTCCATGGCTTCGGCTATGATGCTTCCGATCGACTCATCGTTGTTAGCGGATATGGCTCCGACCTGGGCGATCATCTCGCCGCTGACATCACGGCTCAACTTTTTCAGCCCATTCACAACTTCTGTGACAGCTTGATCGATACCCTTCTTGATCAGATTTGGATTGGCTCCTGCAGTGACATACTTCAATCCTTCCGCATAGATGCTTTGAGCCAAAACAGTCGCTGTGGTTGTGCCATCTCCGGCAACATCCGAAGTCTTGGAGGCGACCTCTTTCACAAGCTGGGCGCCCATGTTCTCGAGGGGGTCTTCCAGCTCGACTTCCTTGGCCACGGTCACACCATCTTTGGTGCTCGTGGGAGAGCCGAATTTCTTCTCTAGGACGACGTTTTTTCCCCTTGGACCCAATGTCTCTTTGACAACATTGCTTAAAGCGTTGACACCCTTTAAAAGGGACTGTCTCGCTTCATCTCCGAGTGTAATTTGTTTTGCCATTTTTTCTCCTTTTCAACCGTTCAGGTGATTTTCGCAAGAATTTCTTCTTCGCGAACGATGACATGCTCAGTATCGTCGATCGTGACCTCTGTGCCACTGAACTTTCCGATGAGAACCTTATCACCTTTTTTGACTTCCAGAGGAATTACCTTTCCATCTTCACCCACTCGTCCTTTTCCAACTTCGATCACTTCAGCTTCCTGGGGTTTTTCTTTGGCAGTATCCGGAATGATAATTCCGCCTTTAACGGTTTCTTTCTCTTCCAAACGCTTCAGAAGAACTCTGTCGTGTAAAGGAATCACCTTCATTCGAACCTCCTATGGATTTAATTTATTAGCAGACGTGCTAAGAAAGTGCTAATATAAAAAAAATTCCCCCTGTTGTCAAGTGAAAAATTCAATTCCTTAGCACTCTGAAAGAAAGAGTGCTAATCAAGTAATCATTGGAGCTTGAGAGCTTTATAAAGATTATGAAGCGTATTCCGGTGAATCCCGAGGGCTTTGGCCATTTTTGTCTTATTTCCGTTGTATTTTTTTGCAACTGTTGTAATATAGATCTTCTCAAACTCTCTCAAGGCTTCTTTAATGGGCAATTCTTTTTCGACCAGTTCCGTCACAAGAACGACCATCTTTTGGTGAAGGGAGAGTTCCCTAAACTCTTTTTGCATTTTTCGGCCTCCCACCCATGATCTCATCGTAGGTCTCTTTGAATGTATCCTTGAGCTCCTGGGGGATCACCTTTGCAACGAGTTTGGTCATCCCCAAGCAGTATGGAGCCAGGTATGAATTCTTTAAGGCCTTTATACTAACGGGGAAAATGAGCAGGGCAAACACTAGAATCCCGCAAATTAAAACGCCCTTGATAAATCCCAATCCCCCTCCAAGAACATGATTGATAAATTTGAGCGGCCCTTTGATCATTTTGGATATCAACCACGAAATGAGAAAGCCCAAGCACAAAACTGCAACAAAAACAGTGATAAAACCTAGGAACTGGGAGAGGACTTGGCTCTCGATCCATCGTGCGTATAAGGCAGATACGAAGGGATAATAAACGAGCGCTAACACAAGCCCGAATAAAACCGCGGCAAGACCGATGACTTGGCGGACAAGGCCTTTGATGATCCCCATGACCAGGCACACCACGATTATGATGAACAGTATAATATCCAGCCAGTTAAAAACCATTATGACCTCCTTTTCCCGAGTTCCTCCACCATCCAGTACCCCCCATTGTTCAGGGAACCAAAAGGAACTTGAGGTTTGATGCGGCCATGAAAGTCAGACCCTGCCGTCGGCACAAGATTAAATTCCGCGGCTAATCCTTTATAAAACGCAGCAAGTGACTCATCATGATAGGACGTGTACACTTCCAAGCCCTGTAATCCCAGGCCCTTGAGCACCCTTAGGTCATCTTGTGTGACTCGCTGGAAGGGAGCGCCGGGATGCGCCAGCACAGGCACTCCGCTCGTTTGTGGGGCCAGGGCGAGAACGTCCTTCAGAAAGACATTCTGTCGGGGGACAAAAGCCGGCTTGCCCTCGGCAAAATAGTCTTTGTAAAACAGATAAGGGGCATACATCCTGTTTGTTTCATCCAGGTATCGCTCTATCCGCGGATCGGCCTTTTTGGCCGCCTTTTTCAGCAAAACCTGCGCGATCGTTACTCCCAGGGGCGGATAAGGCTCTGCTTCCCTGAGGACTTCTTCCCACTCGATAGGAAATCCGAGTGATTGGAGCTTGTCCACCCGAGCTTTGGCCTCGATGAAGCGCCTGGCGGCAACCTCCTCGATGAGCTCCTTCACGATCGTCTTTGTCCAGTCCACAAAGTAGAGGAGAAGGTGAAATTCCCGACCCGCATAAAGAGTGGTCAGTTCAACGCCGGGGATAACTTCAAGGTCGATCTCCCTCCCGATGTTCACAGCTTCGGGGTAAGCGGCAACACTGTCATGGTCGGTGATAGAAATAGCACGAAATCCGCCTTCCTTAGCCCTATGGACGATCTGCAAGGGCGTAAAATCCCCATCACTGCTTCTGTTCGAATGGATATGGAGATCGACAGACGCTGACATCAGAGCTCATTTTTTCCTGTGAGCAGCCGATAGATCTCCATGTACCTTTCAGAAGTCTGCTCCACGATATCAAGGGGTAAAGGCGGAGGCGGGGACTGTTTGTCCCATTCCGTCGAATCCAGATATTCACGGACAAATTGTTTGTCCAGGCTGGGTTGTGATTGACCGGGAGTGTAGCTGGCGACAGGCCAGAACCGTGAAGAATCCGGCGTAAAAATCTCGTCCACGAGAATAATCTCTCCATCCTGGATCCCGAACTCAAACTTAGTATCCGCGATGATGATTCCTTTGGAAAGGGCATGGAGCGATGCTTTCTGGTAGAGCTCGACACTTATGTTTTTAACCTTTTGGGCCATTTCTGCACCAACGAGTTTTTGCATCTCTTTAAAGGAAATGTTGATGTCATGTCCCTCTTCGGCCTTCGTCGCAGGCGTAAAAATGACTTCTTCCAACCTGTCACACTGTTTAAGGCCCGGGGGGAGTTTGACTCCGCTCGTTTTGCCTGTCGCTTGGTAGTCCCTCCACCCGGACCCCTCAAGATATCCCCTAACGACACACTCGACGGGAAGGACATCTGTCTTTCTCACAAGCATGGATCTCTTCTCGATCAAGTCCTTGTGGGGCAACAGCTCCGGCGGATAGCCGCTGAGGTCCGCAGCGATCATATGATTGGGGCAAACGAGAGATGTGAATTCAAACCAAAATTTGGAAAGCTGGGTAAGTATTTTCCCTTTGTCTGGGATAAGCGAGGGCAGGACATAGTCAAAAGCTGATATCCTATCCGATGCAATAACCAGAAGGTTGTCTCCGATCTCATAGACATCCCTGACCTTCCCCTTTTTAAACAACGGAAAATCCGGCAGCACAATCTCTGAATAAGTGTTTTTCATAGTAGCCCTAGGATAAGAAAAAATACCTTAAAAATCAACAAAGCTGTTGATCCTGAATTAATCATAAAAGAAGCTAACAAATATATTTAAGAAAGACTTATCTGAAAGGAAAACTCCCCATCCTGTTGTTAGCTTCTTTTACCCTTCGGGCGAACCGATCTCACTACAAAGCCTTCGTTGTAGCCCCCTCGTGGTAGTTCACTGCTGCTTCGGAAGCCACTGCCTCTACCTTTGTGAATGGGTGGGGTGGGTTGGCCTCGGCTCGTGAATAATCCAGGAGATTACGATAGGCCAATAAAGTTGATCAATCGTCCTGCATGGGCCTTATCTCTTCTGTAGGAGAACAGGTCCTTTTCACAGTACGTGCAGAGGTCAACCGAAAAAATTTGTTCTCGAGGGACACCCATCTCGAGGATCTGAGCCCGATTAGTCCCTCTGAGATCGAATAAATATTTCTCTCGTTTGAAAGGATGGCGGTTAAAATTTCCATTGGAAATTCCGTAGCGTTCAAATCGTTCTCTCACATCCTCCCCAACCTCATAGCAAGACTTGTCTATACAAGGCCCTAGGGCAACACGAAGAGATGACACGTCGCTGCCAAAATTCTGTATGATCGTCCGGAGCGTTTCAGCGATGACGTTCTTCAGGGTTCCTCTCCAACCACAATGGACCGCAGCGACAACTCTCCTTTGAGGATCCACGACCAACACAGGAAGGCAATCGGCGGTCTTTATGTTGAGGAGGATGCCCGGACGGTCTGTTACGAGCGCATCCCCCTCCATCTTATCATGGGGATATCTTGTGATGGTGTGGACGATATCGGAGTGAGTCTGACAGAGGGAAACATGGCGAAAGCCGGCCAGCTCCGGACATGAATTCAAACCGTCCTCCCCCCAATATCGGGTCCCGAAACCATGGACAAGCGAAGGGATCCGCTGGAACGCCTCCACCACTCTGTATCTTCTAGCTGAATCAGTCACAAAACCCGCCGCTCTTTCCCTTCATTAAACCTTCCCTTGGGCCCTCTCATAAAACCTCATTAACAAACTGCTATTTTAACAAGACATGATCCAAATTTCACTCTATTTAAACAGCAAACCATTATCCAATCCAAACGCCTCGTCGATTCATGACGCTCAGAAACCTGAGAGGCACATTGATTTACGAGAAAAGACAGAATATGTGCTATAATCCTTGGCGATGGTGGCGCAAAAAGGCTTTTTGCCGGTTTACCTCAAGACCCATAGAGAAGGCAAACTCGAGGATAAAATCGCCCGGGCCCAGGAGCTACTCGAAAGCTGCTCTGTATGCCCCCGTGATTGCAAAGTCGATCGCGTTGCGGGGGAAAGAGGATACTGCCGGGCTGGCCTCTCGCCCAAAGTCTCATCATCTTCCCCACATTTTGGTGAGGAAAAACCGCTTGTCGGCTTTTACGGATCGGGTACGATCTTTTTCACACACTGCAACCTTGGATGCGGCTTCTGTCAGAACTATTCCATCAGTCACTTGGATGAAGGCGAGGAGATATCGATCGACCGATTGAGCCGGATGATGGTGGCCCTGCAGTCTCTCGGCTGCCATAACATCAACTTTGTCAGCCCGACACACTATGTCCCGCAGATCCTGGCCGCCCTACCCAATGCGATCGCTTCAGGGCTATCCATCCCGCTCGTTTACAATACAGGCGGGTACGATGCTATAGAGACGCTTCAATTCCTGGATGGGGTGGTCGATATTTATATGCCGGACTTTAAATACAGCTCGGAGGAAGCCGCTGAAGAATACTCACAAGCCCGGGACTACCCTCAAGTGGCAAAGAAGGCGATCAAAGAGATGTTTCGACAGGTGGGAGATCTTGCGATGGATGAAAGAGGGATTGCACTCCGAGGTTTGCTCATAAGGCATCTCGTTCTTCCTTCGGGATTGGCGGGCACACAGGATGTTATGCGATTTCTCGCCCAAGAGATATCAAAGAACACGTATGTCAATATTATGGCTCAGTATTATCCCTGTGGCGACATTAAACCCGGCTCCCCTCTCTCCAGAAGGATCACCAAGCTTGAATACAACCAGGCTATCGCAATCGCAAAAAAAGCAGGAATCATCCGCCTCGATTGATCCCTTTTAACTTCTATCCTGATTAATCGCTAGAGGTTATCATCCATGCGATGATTTGCATGTCTTTCAGACGCATCAAACAGAATATCCCGTCCTATAACGATCAGCAACAGCGCAGAGAAAAACACGATGAAAGCTAAGGGAATATAGGCTGTCCGAACCTCCCAGATGTGAGACATCCAACCAAAAAGGATGGGCCCGAAGGCAAAACCCAGATCTACGAACGCAGCAAAGAGACTGAGCGCCATCCCTTTTTCCTTCGTGGGAATTCCTTCCACGGCGAGTGCGGACAAATGAGGATAGAGCACACCGGTCCCAACACCCCAGATCATGCCAGAGAGAGCGAGGAGCCCATTCCCCTGAGAAAAATACAACAGGATCGCTCCTCCCGAAAGACAACAGAATGCCGGAAAGAGCAGCCTGGAATCGCCCCAAAAAGCCAGCCATTTGCCTCCGAATATCCTGAGCGAGACAGCTGTCAAGCCGAGAAACGTGTAGAAATACCCGGCCTTCATCGTGCTCCCCTCATGAGCGAGCAAGGGAACAAAAGAAAGGCTGGAACTCAATCCGGTCTCGAAAATAAAGGCGAGCAGAGAAATAACAAGGATTCTTTTTTGCGCCAGAAGACGAAAGAATCCCTTTTGCTTGGAGTCAGTTTCAGATTCCAATCGAGGCGCAGGGCTCTTTAAAAAAAACACGACAGCAAGAGGAATAGCCACAAGAATTGCAGCCAGGAGAAAAAACTCGAAGTATCCATAGCTTTGAATAACAATTTCGGCGATGTAGGGGACCACGAGGAGTGGCAGCAAAAATCCTGTCGACACAACGCCGATGGCATATGTCCGGACCTTTGCGGGGACGGCGATAATGGTGATAAACAAAGCGGCCAGGACAAAAACAGAAAAACCGAACCCATGAAGAATCCTGATCACAAAGATCTTCCAGTCGATCCGGTCCACAAAAACATAGAGAGCAGAAACAACGAGCATCAGAACAAGGCCAGCCACACACACTTTTTTTGGCGGAAACCGACGCAGGAACCAACCGGTGAGCGGTCTGGAGAGAAAGGCTGCGATGGAAAAGAGCCCCACGATCAATCCGATCTCTTGAGGCGATCCCCCAACGTCTTCCAGGAAAAGAGGAAAGAGGTGATACACAGCCAGAGACGAAAAAACCAGCAGCACCAGAAAATGCATCCCAAGCACGACGCGGGGTAAAGATCTCCCCTCCATCCGCGAAATTGATTTTTTCATAGGGGAGGGTGTTAGTCCGTTTGTGTGGCGGCCTTGAAGCAGAAGTTGCGGTAGTGCTCGATGACATCCTGGATGAGGTCTTCTTTTTTCAGCTTTAAGATCTCGGCAGGTGCGACATCTTTCATAAATCGGCCTTCTGTACACTCCATGGGGCTGTTGATGTCCGGCCTTCCCTTGATCAAAAGCTTGAGTTGGAGCTCGAGCGAATTTCTGGGGAACACGATAATGTAAAGAAAGTTTTCGACTTTGGACTTGGGAAAATTGATCTGGAAGGCGACCGATTTTCCCTTATCTCTTTTTATTTTGGATGTTATTCTGTAATTCTCGAGCTCTTCTCCCAGGCTCTCGAAGGCGGGTTCAGCCACAAATTCACAAAACTGATCGAAGTTCTTAATGGTATCTTCTTTGCTTCTTTCGATGATCCTGTAGCCATCAAAAAAACTCGCTAAGTTATCTTTCCAATCCTTTGTCATAGTGATCCTCGAGCTAATCTTGTGACCGTTATTCTATCACATTTTTAGGGGACTTTGAAAACTGAAGGGAATTTCAGTTTTAAAATCGCCGGTTGAGGCTTCCGCAATGTCCGTAAGCCCGGTTTCGGGAAAGCTGCACATAAACATTGACATAATCAACGATTTCTCTAACATAGGGAAAACGAGAGGACGAATGGAGCGAATCATGAAAGCCAAAACACAGTGCTCTTTCCTTGGGATCCTGTGGCTGTTTATCTTATGCCTCACACCTTCGGCTTATTCAGAAGCACTCTCCCATGATGACTCGAAGACTTTTCTCCAGGAAGAGGCCGAATGGAGAAAAAAGCGCGACAAAGAGATGAGAGCCCCCACAAGCTGGTTAAATATCGCCGGACTGTATTGGCTCGAAGAGGGAGAGAACGCTTTCGGAACATCAGGGAAAAATCCCATCAAGCTCCCCGAGGGATCGGCCCCTCAAGTCGCGGGGAGATTCTATCTGGATAACGGGACGGTTAGCGTCATCGCCGAACAAGGAATCCCGCTCAAGGTCGATGGCAAAACCATCCATCGGTTCGAATTGAAAGCCGATGATACGGGGAAACCCGATATCGTCGAATTGAATAACCTGCGCATGTGGGTGATCCAACGATTCGACATGTATGCGATCCGATTGCGCGATCTCGATCACTTGCCTTACAAAAATTATACGGGCCTCGATTTCTTTACGCCGAATGAAAAATACAGGGTGCAAGCGGAGTTTCAGGCCTTTGCAAAGCCAAAAAAACTGGAAGTCGGAACTGCCGTCGGTAAAAACACAGTCATGGACACCCCGGGTTATGTGACATTCAAGATCGATGGGACGCTTTACAGGCTCGAGGCATTCTCCGCTGACCCCCAGACACTTTTTTTCATTTTCGGGGACGAGACAAACGGCAAAGAAACGTACGAGGCCTCCCGCTTCATGAATGCGCGTATCCTGGAGAACGGGAAGGTAGACCTGAACTTCAACAGAGCCTATAATCCCCCGTGTGCCTACACACCATTCGCGACATGCCCTCTGCCCCCTCCCCAAAATCAGCTCAAAATCCGCATTCTAGCCGGAGAGAAAAAATACCCGGGTTCCCATCATTAAGTGATCATCATTTGAAAAGCCGGGCAAATTTCCGCCCGAATTCCTTAGCTGTGGCTATATCCTCTTTTGTGGGGCTCCCGATAAACTCGAAGGAATCGACGACCTCCCATCTCAAGGGCTCCACGATCGTCTTGACGCCCTTCAGGGCTCCCCCACTCCAGCCATAGCTCCCAAAATAGGCGGCCTTTTTGTTCCGGATGCGCTTGTGTGCAGCCATGTTGAGGACTTCGGCCATGGTGGGGAAGAGCGAGACCTCATAGGTGGGGGCGCCGATCATGACCCCGCGTTTCGTCCAGAGGGATGGAAGGATATAGCTGACGTGATTGCGGGAAACATCAAAAATATCCAGCGCCATACCCTCTGCCGCAATCCCCTCAGCAACAGCATTCATCACCACTTCCGTGTTTCCGTACATGGAACCATAGATAAGAGTCACTCCCGGTTCATCGCCTCCATCGGCACATTCGGCCCATTTCTTATAGAGGTTGACGATAAGAGGAATGTTGTTCCTCCAAATAAGCCCATGGGAAGGGGCGATGATATCAGTGGGCAGGTCCTTCAATTTGTCGATGGAAGTCAACACTCGGGGGCTAAAATTCGCCAGGATATTGACATAATAGCGAAGGGCTTCCCTGAGGTAAAAATCCCTGGATTTGCAGTCGTCATCGAAGAGCGCCCCCCGAATGGCTCCGTAACTTCCGAAAGCGTCGCAGCTGAAGAGGATTCTGTCAGATGTATCATAGGTCATGATAGTCTCCGGCCAGTGCAGGAATGGAGTAGAGAAAAACTTCAGGGTTCTTTTTCCCAGAGGGAGAGTATCCCCATCATTGACCACCAAAACATTGTCCGTAATAGAGAAAAATTTTGCCAGCATATCCTTAGTTTTGGCCGATCCGACCAGAGTCACATCCGGGGCGATCCTCCGGAGCGTCCGGATTAGCCCGGAATGATCGGGCTCCATGTGATTGACGATGACATAGTCGATCTTGTTGATGTCGGTTATGTGATCGATCTTGTCGAAATATTCGTCGCCTTTGATCGATTTGGTCAGATCGATTATGGCGGTTTTTTCATCGTTGATGAGGTAGGAATTGTAGGAGACTCCCTCCTTTGTTATGGGCCATAAACCTTCGAAGAGGTCGGTCGTGCGGTCGTTGACGCCGATGTAAAAGACATCTGGCTTGATCTCGGCTTTCGGCATTGTTTCAGTCTCCTTCGTTCAGCTAACCTACGATTTTACTGGCTGAAGCATGAATATGCAACCCTTATCAAACATCGACCAACAAAGACGGAGTTTCCGCTTTACCTGGATGTGCCGTTGTGGTACAAATACGTGAAATAAGGCGAGATGAAGCAGCACTCGCATCCGAGGAGAACGATATGAGCAGGCAAGAATCCGGTCAAAGAGGCCTTTGGGGCTCGAAGATCGCCTTTATCTTCGCCGCAACAGGCTCAGCCATAGGCCTCGGAAACATCTGGCGATTCCCGATGGTCGTGGGAAAATACGGGGGGGCTGTTTTTGTTTTCGTGTACATTCTGGCAGTCGCTCTCGTTGGATTCACGGTGATGCTGGCAGAGATGACGATCGGCCGTCACACACAGCGAAACGCAATCGGAGCTTTCGAACACATCAAACCCCGTAAACCGTGGAAGATCATCGGCTACCTGGGCCTTCTGACAAGTATCTGTATACTGTCCTACTATGCTGTGATCGCCGGCTGGGCCGTGGGATATTTCGTCAAAACCGTTTCCGGGACATTCAGAGGAGAGGTCAGCAGCCAGATGAGCGACCAGATATACACGAGCTTTGTTTCCAATCCTCTTATGGCCCTGGTCTGCCTTTTGATTGTCATCGGTATCACCACTTTCATCATCTCCAGGGGAGTTCAGAGCGGAATCGAAAGGTGGACCAAGATCCTGATGCCCATTCTCTTCATTCTGATCATTTATCTGGCCATAAAGGCCCTGACGCTCCCCGGTGCCAGCGAAGGAGTTTCGTTCTATCTCAAGCCCGATTTTTCAAAACTGAACGGCACTGTGGTCCTTTTCGCCTTCGGCCAGGCCTTTTTCTCGCTGAGCATAGGAATGGGGATCATGATCACCTACGGAAGTTACATCCCTAAATCCGACAATTTGGTGACATCTGCAGGATGGGTATCTTTCTCCGATACTCTTATCGCTTTCCTGGCCGGAATCATTATTTTCCCAACACTTTTTGCCATACCCGGCATCGCTCCGACGGCCGGACCCGGATTGGTGTTCAAGGTCTTCCCTTTGATTTTCTCCAAGATCCCCAACGGCAATTTTTTCGGAACGCTTTTTTTCACTCTCCTGCTCGTCGCAGCCATCACCTCCACTATTTCTCTATTGGAAGTCTCTGTGGCATACTTCATCGATGAACGGAACTGGTCGCGGAAAAAGGCGGCTCTTTTACTCGGCGGTTTCGCTTTTCTCCTCGGAATTCCCTCCGCGCTTTCATCGGGCGGAATGAAATTTTTCACGGATATCGACTTTATGGGTAAATTCGATATCCTGTTTGCTAACATATCCCTTGCCGTAGGAGCGCTTTTGATCTGTATTTTTGTGGGTTGGATTTGGGGAGTGAAAAAACCCGTCGAGGAGGTTCGAGAGGGGAATCCTCGCTTCCGGATTCGCCCCCTCTGGGTGTTTTCTCTCAAATTTTTCTCGCCCATCGTGCTCATCATCATCCTCATATTCATTAAAAAAATCATTACAGGATAACGGAAAATATGACAAAAAAACTCATCGTTTCTTTGATCTTGGTCCTGCTTGTCGTCGGCCCTTCAACCCTTCGAGCTGCGGAGGTTAAAGGCAAGGTGACTCTGACTCCCAAAGGCGAGCCGTACACCAAAGGCTCTGTATTGATTAGACCCATCGAAGAAGAGGTCTTTATCAAATCCGAGATCGATCAAGAGGGGAACTACCTATTCACGGATCTTTCGCCAGGTCGGCATATCCTCAAGATGGATCTGTATGGATTGACACCTGTCGAGCGCGAGATCGATATCAAAGACAGTGATGAAGCTCTGGTTATCGACCTGTCCATAAGCCTTTCGTTCCTCGATAAGTTTCTCATCTCCATCAAGGATTTCAGTGATTTTGTCTGGTTCCCTGTCATGGTTTTTCTGCTTCTCGGTGTCGGCATCCTTTTGACATACATCTGTCGTTTGATCCAAGTGCGCCGGCTTATCCTCTCCCTGAAAATGGTCCTGAGAGGTGCTCTCCACAAGGATAAACTCGATAAGGAGGAGGGAGATATCTCTCCCTATGCCGCACTGATGACCGCCCTTGCCGCAACGGTCGGGAACGGGAACATCGCCGGTGTCGCGACAGCCATCGCCACAGGCGGACCCGGTGCTCCGGTTTGGATGTGGATTGCGGGTTTTCTCGGAATGGCCACAAAATATGCAGAGGGGTTCTTCGGAGTCAAATTTCGAGTGAAGAATAAACGAGGGGAGATGTCTGGCGGCCCGATGTATTACGCCCGTATGGGCATAAAGAAGGAAAAATTAGCCAAGTTCATGGGGATGTTCTTCGCCATCTGTGGGGCGTTCACCTGTCTTTTCGGCACAGGAAACATGGCGCAATCCAACTCCATGGCCCTGGCGTTCAACGACCAGTTCGGCGTCCCCTTCTGGTTGACTGGTCTGGTTATCACAACCATGGTCGGTGCCGTCATCCTGGGGGGGATCAAAAGAATCGGCGGCGTATCCGAGCGTTTAGTCCCTACCATGATCATCCTCTACTTCTGCGGGGCCATTGTGGTCATTGTATCGAACATCACAAATTTACCGGCAGCTCTGTCCGTCATTTTTAAATCAGCCTTCTCGGTCAAAGCCGTGGGTGGGGCCATGGTCGGCACATCCATGAAACAGGTGATTCAGATCGGCGTGCGTCGCGGACTGCTTTCCAACGAGTCGGGATTGGGATCCGCAGGGATCGCCCAATCCGCCTCCAAATCCTCGGATCCCTCTAAAAACGGCCTGATCGCAATGACGGGAACATTTATCGATACCTTAGTTGTGAACACTCTCACTACCCTATCGATTGTTATCACAGGAATGTACCTCAAAACCGCGGCTTTCGGCGCCACAGACGGATTGACCTCAACTGCACTTACAGCAGCCGCTTTCGATTCTGTGATTCCAAACGGGGGATATATCATTGCCCTTAGTTCTTTCCTCTTCGGATACTCCACGCTTTTGGGCTGGTGTTTTTACGGAGAAAAATGCCTTGAGTATATCTTCGGCGAAGGCGTCATTTATTCCTATCGAATGGTCTTTCTCGGTCTGCTTTTCGCTGGGTCGATCCTGCAGGGTGTCCACCTGAATATCGTCTGGCTCATCGGAGATACCGCCAATGCCTTTATGGCCTTTCCCAACCTTGTGTCCCTGATCCTGTTAAGCGGATTTCTCGGAAAAGTCACTAGGGATTACTTTTTTAAAAAAAATAGATAGAGCCTGTGGGTAGCTTGAATGGCGAAAAAAAAGGACCTCCTTGCCTTCACGCTCAAATTCATTATTAGCGCCTCGGCCCTTGCCTATATCCTGATCTCTCAAGCTTCGCTCAAAGACATCTTTGTCACGATCAAAGAGGCCGATCATTTCTGGCTGGCAATTTCTTTTTCCCTCCATGCCCTTGGCCTCGTGATCAGCGCCATCCGCTGGCAGATCCTCATCAAAGCCCAGGATGACTGGGTGCCCCTCGGCTTTCTGATAAAATCCTACCTGGTCGGATCCTTCTTCAACCTCTTCCTACCCACACGGATCGGCGGCGATGTGGTCCGCATCTGGGACGGCTCCCGCTATTCCAAATCCCTCGTAAAATCTTCAGCAATCGTTCTTGTCGAACGACTGTCCGGCGTTCTGGTCCTTTTTCTCTTTGCCCTTTGTGCATCCCTTATTCGGCTCGATATGGCCAGGCAATTTCCTGTGATCTGGGTGGCACTCATCATAAGTGTTTTCGGATTGGGCCTGCTCTCTCTCTTTCTCACGCCTCTAGCGGACCTCATTCTCGAGAAACTTCCGGAACAAAAGCCGTTTGGCACCATCAAAGAAAAGACACATCAATTCAGACAGACCATCCTTGACTACAAGAAGAGAAAAGGGGCTCTCGGCAAGGCTTTTTTCTGGGCGACACTCCTTCAGATCAACGTGATCATTCATTACTATCTAATAGGAGAGGCCCTCCATCTGGACATCGCCCTCCTGGATTATTTCATCTTCATCCCCATCGTGCACTTAATCCTGCTCATCCCCATAACCATCAACGGGCTGGGATTGAGGGAGGGTGCCTACATGGAGATATTCAGATATTACGGGATCTCATCTGCGGCCGCTATTTCCTTTTCCTGGATCGACCTCGCTTTCATGCTGATCGTTGGATTACTGGGCGGGATCATCTATGTCTTCAGAAAATAAAATTTTTGATCGACTCGTGTGACTCAATAGAGTGTGGTATTATGGGCATGAGGAAATGTGATTTGGTGTCATCGACGTATGGCTAGATATCTTTTGTGTTTTATCCTGATCGTTTTTTGTCTGCCGGCAATCCTTTCTTCTCCCCTTATCTCCGGCCAGGAGGAAATCGCAGACTACGAAAAGCGCCTGCAAGAGATCGCCGGAGAGATCGAGATCCTTAAAACGCGGATCAAAAGGGACGAGAGGAAAAAGGCGTCGATCCTCACTCAGTTGGACAGGATCAGCACCAACAAAAGACTGATCAAAAAAGAGATCTCGCTCTATAACATTCAGATGAGAAAAGCCAATAAGGAACTGTCGGCACTCAATAGAAAGATACCCGAGCTGAGGGCAACGCTCGAGGAAGAAAAAGAATCCATCGGAAAAATTCTAACAATCCTTTACAAATATGGAAGGATCGATTTTATCGATTTTATCATCGAGGCCGACGACATGGGCAGTCTTCTACAGGGAAATAAGCATTTGGTTCTCCTGGCCCAGCATCAGGATAAAATTGTGGCAGACTATCTCCAGATCCTGAATGAACTCAATGCCGCAGAGAAAAAACTCGCAGAAAAAAAACAGGAGATCTCAGGACTCATCCAGGCCGCCCAACAAAAAAAACAGGATCTCGAGGGCGAGGAAAAAAAGAACAGGGACCTCGTCCGTGAGATCGATCAGAATAAGAAAATCCACTTGAAAACAATGGGCGAGCTCGAAGACCGGGCCGAACAGCTCCAAAAATTGATGAAAAAGATCCTGAACAGCAAGATCCCTCCCACAATCACGCTTATCCCGCTCTATGAAAAAAAAGCGGCTCTCTCATGGCCCTTGACGGGGAGGGTCGTGACACGCTTCGGTCTCCAAAGGCACCCGCGTTTCAACACCACAACCATGAACAATGGGATCGAAATTGCTCCCAGAAAAGACATGGTTGTCAGGTGCGTCCATCCGGGGACAGTGGCGTACTCAGACCACTTCCAGGGTTATGGAAACCTCATCATCATCGATCACGGGATGAGCTATTACACGCTCTATGGACACTGCTCTGACTTTCTCGTCAAGAAGGGAGACCCTGTCCAGGCCGACCAATCTATAGCGTTGGTGGGAGATTACAGTTCTCTCAAGGGAACAACCCTGTATTTCGAGATCCGCTTCAAGACAAAGCCCCTTAATCCCTTGCAATGGCTAAAACGAAGATGATACAATTGATGGTCTTGGTTCGTTAAAATGGCTATCGGAAGAATAAAGTTTATACTCATTCCCGCCCTTCTTACCGTCCTTCTGTTCGTTCTTCTCGAAAAGAATTTTCTTCCCGGATTGTCCCGGAATAACTCCTCCGATGACCAATTCAAACTCGTGGGGAATGTCGCGTATCTTATAAGGGACGAATACGTCGAAGAGCCCAATCCTTTAAAAACTATGGACGGGGCCTTCCGGGGTCTGGTCGATTCTTTGGATATTCTCTCAAGCTATCTGGACAAGGAGGCGGTCTCTAGGTACGAACAGCGAAGAGATGCTGACCTCAAAGAAACCGGGATAACACTGTATAAGACCTATGGAAGCTTCCCCGTTATCATCGGCATAAAGGAGAATTCTCCTGCCGCAAAGGCAGGACTGAAGCTGGGTGAATCAGTCAGCATAATGAACGGGCGCTCCACACTGCCCATGAGCATGATCGAGGTGAACCTTTTGCTGAAGGACAAGTCCACAGATCCTGTGATGCTCAAAATTCTGAGGGGAAGCGATTCTGAAATCCTCAGATTAGAAAGGGTTGCGATACCGACAGAAACCTTTCATTACACTGCGACAAAGGGCACGAGTGGCCTATTAAAAATCAGGCGGCTCTATCCGCCTTGTGTAAACAACCTTAAGGAAGAGTTGCTGCCCACTCTAAAGACGAAGAAAAAACCGCTCATCATTGACTTGAGAGACTGTGCTGAGGGAGATATCGAAGAAGCCGAGAATTTTCTCAATTTTTTCTTGGAGGACTCAGCATCCGGGTACTTCGAGAACAACCAGGGGAAAAAGGAAACTCTGGCGCTCCAATCCAAAACAGAGCTGGCGAATTTGCCGCTCGTCGTCTGGACAAACGAGGCCACAATCGGAGCGGCCGAGGCCATTGCCGCCGTACTCAAAGTGAACAAAAAAGCAAGAGTGATCGGCCTCCAAACTCCCGGTCTCGTCTCCAAGCAGCAGTTCATACCTTTGGATGACGGAAGCGGTCTCCTGCTGACCTCTGCTGTCTTTCATATGAAAAAGAACAAGGATTTTTGGGAGAAGGGAATAGAACCGGATGTTAAAATCGATGGCGAGGACAGGACCTCAAACGCCTATCTCAAAGCAACCGAAGAACTTCTTGCCAATTAATCGTCCATGAGGGCTTCCAGATCACAAAAAGCTAGCCTTCCAGAGAAACTTTCCCCCGGAATTCACATATTTCTTGTATGCCTGGTTATCCTCTCGTCTCTGGGTTTGGACTACATCGGATGGAAGCGCGGCCTGGAGTCCTATGTTTTTTCAGTGCTATATCCAACGAAGTACGCAATGGCGCGCAGTGCCAGAATCAGAGCACTCGAAGATAAAGCCAAGGAATTGAGGGAAGCCGAGGAGGCCAAAAAAGCCGGGGAAAAAGTTTCTATTGCTCAAGCGCTTCTGAAGACCGTCACTGAATCGGGTATCCCCGATGAGTCCGTCAATCTCTTCACGGATGAGGATGGTGTAGATCATTTATTAGTCGACATCCCCATCAAAAAATACAGCGAGTTGGAGTCTTCCTTTTTCGAAACATTTAATGAGCTCTCTATCCAGATCACAGAAAAAGAGGAGCAACAGACCGATGAGAAAAAGTACTATCTCTGGCAAGCGCAGGATACTCGGGAGCACAGACTCACTGTTCTTTTTTCGTGCGCAAAAGAGGGTGTCAAGATTGCGCGAAAAACCACACCGCTGCCGGGCGCGAGCAAGGTGGCGCTTATTGTGGATGACATGGGATACAGCCTGGAGGCTATCAATGAGTTATGTGCCATCGGCAGGCCCCTTACAATCGCCATCATCCCCTTCAGTCCTTTGGCTTCAGAAATCGCCACCATATCCAGACAGCACGACCTTGAAGTCATCCTTCATCTTCCTCTGGAAGCGATCAACAACAACGGCAGCAACAACAGCAAAGGCATGATCACTTCTGAGATGAGCGAAGCGGAGATCATTGCGATCCTCGAAAAGAACCTCGATCAAGTCCCCTATATCCGGGGTGTCAACAACCACATGGGCTCGAAGATCACAGCCAATTCAAAACTGATGAACATCATTCTGGAACGTCTCAAAGACAGGGATCTCTTCTTCATAGACAGTCGAACGACCAGCGGCTCTGTTGCCTACAATATCGCACAAAGCCTGAATATCCCGTCCGCTTATCGCCATGTTTTTCTGGATGGAGAACCGGATGAAAGCTACATCCGGGGGCAGCTCATCGAACTTTTCCGGCGAGCACAAAAAAACGGATTCGCTCTCGGGATCTGCCACCCGACCAAAGAGACCCTCAAAGTGCTCAAGGAGAGTTTTCACCTCGTCGACGAATACGGTCTTGAGCCCGTTCTCGCCTCCCAGATCGTCCAAACGCCCTGACCCCAGATTTCAGGCTTTGAGAGTGAGATAATCCCATTGAATAAATGTACAATATAGATTATTATTGAAGGAGTCCCAAGGAGGAGATTCATGAAAAGATACGCGTTTCTTTTTGTAGTGATCATCCTGGCTGTTATTCTCGTTTTTGTCCTCCAGAAGGCCGGCCTGTGGAAGACAATTACCGCTGAAGACCTCGAGTCTTCTATCGAAATTCTGGATGTGGATACTTTCTGGACGGACAAATATTATCAACCATGGCCCCCGCGCCTGATTCTTGTCCCCGCCATTTCTTTCCGCGTGAAAAACACAACTGACTCACCACTCAAATATATCAATTTTAACGCCAATTTCAGGTTCATGGGCGATTTTGAAAACCTGGGGGATTCTTTCCTGGCCGCCATCCGAAACGATCCCGTTCCCCCAGGAGAGGAAAGCGACGTCATCACACTCAAGAGCAACTATGGTGTTGAAGGAAAATCGCTGGCTACCTTCAAAGACAACCCGCACTGGAAGACTGTAGTGGTCAGGCTCTTCGCCCAGTCCAAAGGATCCCAATTTTTGCCTCTGGGAGAATACGAGATCTCCAGGAGGATCGACTTCGTAGAACCGGAGCCAGTGGGAATCGACAAAAAAGAGACAGAAGAGGATAAAGGCCTCAAAAAAGAAGAGAAAAAACAGGAGAATTAAAACCCCACTTTGACCACAATCATCCGAGATTTATTCAATTTTTCAGACAGGAATCGAACATGAATACGATTTTACCGACGAAGATTTTCCTGACAAAAGGAATGGGGCAACACAGGGAGAAGTTGGCCAGTTTTGAGATCGCTCTAAGAGAGGCGGGGATTGCTCCATACAATCTCGTCAAGATCACCAGTATTTTTCCCCCTAATTGTTCCCTCATTTCTAGAGAGGAGGGCCTAAAACTTCTCCAACCCGGACAAATCCTCTTCCTGGTGATGAGCGATACCGCCACCGAAGAGGCACACAGGCTGATCTCTGCCTCGATCGGGCTGGCCCAGCCCAGCGATCCCAACCACCATGGCTATCTCGCCGAACATCATGCCTTTGGTATGGGCGAGGAGGAGGCAGGGGAATATGCCGCAGATTTAGCCGCATACATGTTGGCCACAACACTGGGGGAGTCTTTCGACACCAAGGAGATCTGGAACGAGAAAAAAAATCGCTACGATATCTCAAGCACTCATTCCGTCAGAACTCAAAGCATCACCCAGATCGCCACAGGAAAAAAAGGACTGTGGACAACAGCTGTCGCCGCCGCTGTCTGTCTCCCCTAGAATAATGAGATGAATAATTCACATCAATCGATGGAAGGGTCGCCTATCAGAACCTTAATATAACTCTTAGACCGGATATCACGCAGATATTTATCCAACTCTTCCTGCTGCCTTTCTTCGAAGATTATCCCTTCGATTTCTTTGCGGACATCTTGAAACTCTTTCAGGCGCCTGTCTTTTTTCCCCACAAGTTTTAACCTGACCCATCCTCCCTGCATGTTCAACCAGGACGTTACAGCATCCACCTCCAGATTTTCTACGGCTTGTTCCAGCTCCTTCTGTAATTCTCCCTCTTTGTAGCTTCCCAGGTCTCCCTGTGCATCTTTTTCCGGGCCTTCGGAAAACTCCCCCGCCACCTGACCGAAATCCCCATTCGTGTCGAGCCTGTTGTCGATCTCCCCCTTTTTGCTTTCAATCTCCTCAGAGCTTTTCCCCTCGCCGGCGATGTAGATCATTTTGAGAGTGTACTCGATAGGCTCGATAAAATCCTCCTGATGGACCTTGTAATAGCTCACGATCTCTGAGTCGTCGATCACAATTTTGCTCCCCACCTTATTAAAAATGATGTTCTGTTTCAGCATATTCTGTTCCATCTGGTTCAAAAAATCCTCATAAGCTATGCCCTGCTGGGCGAGGGCTCTTTTGAGTTGTTCATCAGATGTCAGGTTATTTTCTCTCTTGATATTATCGAGTGTCATCCTCATTTGCTCTGTGACATTAAGGCCGAGCTTTCTCGCTTCTTGGAGAAGGAGTTTATCCGTTATCAAAGATTCCAGGAGGTTATTTTTCATGATCTCCTGCTGTTCAATCAACTCTTCTCCCTGAAGTTGCGCTCTCAACATCCTCATCCGGGAGTTATATTCTTGCTTGTATTCAGAAAGAGTGATGATATCGTCATTGACAACAGCTACGATCGCCTCGACTATATCCTGCCCGAACAACCCTACGGCAGCCACAAGAACTAAGAAAATTCCGATAATCTTATTCGCTCTCATCATGATCAATCCTTTGATAGCTGAAGGAAAGATTGTTTGGATAGGAATTCCAATCCAATCGGGACTTGAGGCTCACCATGTGATCTCGAAGAAACTTCTGAATCCTCTCGTTGAATATTTTGATCTTGATCTCAGGGAGAGCACTATCCTCAGGGACAAGCTCCGGTTCCAATTTCTCATCCAGCCTGAATATATGGTACCCATACGACGACTCAACCACAGGGCTGATCTCTCCGACCTTTAAGGCGAAAACAACCTTTTCCATCTCGGAAGGGAGCTGTCCCATTTCAAAAAGGCCCATCTCTCCTCCCTTCGATGCCTCCACTCCGATCGACTCCTTACGGGCGAGCTCTCTGAAAGCCTCACCGCTCGAGTCCTTGATTTTCTCCAGGATCTCGACGGCCTTTCCCTCTGTCTTCAATAAGATCTGACTGACCCTCACTCTCTCGGGGCGCAAAAACTCCCGCTTGTGAAGTTCATAGTAATCTTTAACTTCTTGATCCGTGACATCAATCCTCTCGATTTTTTGTGATAAGTATTTCTCAATCACAAGTTTTTCCAGGAGGGTTTCATACTCGAGCTCATCCAATAAGCTTTTCCGCCCGTTCGACCAGGATTCTCTCGTCAGTTTGGCCAGATATTCTTTTTGTTCATCGACAGTGAGCGACGTTTCCTGATCCTTGGCCGCACGAAGGAGGATCTTCTCATCGACAAAATCATCGAAGAGGCGGCTGAGTGCGCTTACAGAGAGATCTTTGTATTCCTGCCCTACGATGGACAGAAGATATTTTTCAAAATCGGAATTGAAGTAAAAAGAATCCGCAACTTTAAGTATGATGCTATTCTTTTCTCGAGGAGAGTATGTTCCTTTGACCGGCACTCCTTCCTCGGATGCCTGGTGCTTGCAGCCAAAGTTGGAGGCAAACAAAAGTCCAAGGCAGAACATCCAGAAAACATAACGTTTCAAACGCATTCGCTCCATCTGATTTAATTTCAATCCATTATATTACACTTGGCTTAACTCCTTCAAGATGGATATCGTTTCATCCAATAGCGCGGCATCTCCATCCGAGGAGAGCTCAATACTCATTGTCCCCTGGGGCGTGATCGATCCGGTGTATGCCTCGAACAGTTTTGTCACCCCCGCAACATCTGCCTTCGAGGAAGGGAGGAACTTAAAAACAATCTTCCGGCCGATACGGTCTATCCTCTGGACTCTGATCCTCTGAGCCAGAAACTTTATTATTCCATAACGGAGAAGGTTGCCGACAGGAGAAGGGAGGGGACCATACCGGTCTTTGATCTCTTCCCTTATACTGCTCAACTCTTCCAGATTTTCCACAGAAGAGATTCTCTTGTAAAGGTTGAGCCTGAGGTTGATTTGGGGCAAGTAGCTTTCGGGAATGCGCATGTCTATCTTCATGTTGATCTCACTGTTGATTTCATCCCGCTCCTCCCCCTTGAGTTCTCTGACAGTCTTCTCGAGAAGACTCATGTAGTAGTTAAACCCTACGGCTTCCATGTACCCATGCTGTTCAGAACCCAGAAAATTTCCTGCCCCCCTGATCTCCAAATCTTTAGCTGCGAGGCGGAAGCCGGAACCCAGTTCTGTAAATTCCTGCAGGGCCTTCAACCTCTCTTTGGCCACAGGTGTCAGCTCTGTGAATGGAGGGACCAGAAAGTAGGCCATGGCTTGCCGCGATGACCTCCCTACTCTTCCTCTCAGCTGGTAGAGCTGTGCCAGACCAAATCGGTCTGCCCGGTTCACGATGAGAGTGTTGACGAGGGGGATATCGATCCCGTTCTCTATGATCGTTGTTGAAACGAGGACATTATACTTGTGCTCGATAAAATCAACCATCCGGCGCTCGAGCTTTGTGCTTGGCATTTGTCCGTGAATGGTAACAATTTTAGCTTGCGGCACCCATTTTTCGATCGTGCGGGCAATGGTGTCGATATCGTCGATCTTATTGTGGATGAAGTACACCTGTCCTCCCCTGCCCAACTCTTTCCTAATGGCTGATACGATAAGACTCGAGCGAAAGGTGGTGACAACCGTATGGATCGCCAGCCGGTCTTTGGGTGCCGTCTCGATCAAACTGATGTCCCTCAACCCGGAGAGGGAGAGGTTCAAGGTCCGCGGGATCGGAGTGGCAGTCATGGTCAATACATCGATATTGCTTTTTAAAGTTTTGATCCTCTCTTTGTGGCTGACACCAAACCTTTGCTCCTCGTCGACGACCAACAATCCGAGATCTCGGAACGCCACATCCTTGGAGAGGAGACGGTGAGTGCCGATGACGATATCGGCCAATCCTTTTTCGAGGTCCGCAAGGACTTTTTTTTGCTTTGTCGGACTTTGGAGCCTTGTGAGGCTCTCCACCCGAACGGGGAAGAGCAGCATTCTCGTCTGGAAGGTTTTGTGGTGTTGGCTGGCCAAAACTGTTGTCGGGCAGAGAACAGCCACCTGCTTCCCATCCATAACGGCCTTGAAGGACGCTCTTATGGCCACTTCTGTCTTGCCGTATCCCACATCCCCACAGAGCAGGCGGTCCATCGGAGATTCGGATTCCATGTCCATCATGATCTCTTGGATCGCTCTGAGTTGATCTTCGGTTTCTTGAAACTCGAAAGTTTTCTCGAAATCAGAGAGCCACTCCCCGCCCTGGCTATAGCTGAATCCCTCGAGCGCCTTCCGCCTGGCATAGAGCTCGAGGAGCTCTTTGGCCATGGTTTCTATGGCCTTTTTTGTTCGAGCTTTTATCCTTTCCCACTGAGGCGTCCCCAGCTTGTTCAGGCTCGGGGCAGATGTTCCCAACTGGGCATATTTTTGGACGAGGTTAAGGTCCTCGACCGGAACGAACAGTTTATCCTCATCCTTGTAGTGAATTTCAATAAATTCTCTCTTCCTCTTATCGACACTGAGCTTGATCAAACCGGTAAAGATTCCGATCCCATAATCCGTATGAACCACAAAATCCCCCGCTTTGAGATCCTGGAAGTGGGAGACAAACGCTCTGACCCGAGGACGACTGATTAGAACTTTTTCCTCGGTGAAAATATCCTTTTCAGAAAAGAAGGAGATCTTCTCTCCGGGATAACGGAATCCTCGCTCGAGGTCTCCGATAAAAAGGCTCACTTCTCCTTCGCGAGGAGAGGCCAAAGGATCTTCGGCCTTCACAAAGGGGATCATGTGCTGGGAGAGCAGGCCGGCGAATTTCTGACGCAAACCTTCATTGGCCAGAAAAACATAACTTCTTTCCCTTTCCTTTTGGAGTTTTTTCATGTACTTCAAGAAGAACGGGATCTTATTGGCAAACCGCGTGGTGGATTGAAAAGGAAAACGAAACGCCTGCCCGTTATCCGGCGTTGCCAGCTCATCCAGTTTAATGGCGTTCTCCCTTATTAGATCCCACAAGGCCGGGGGATAAATCTTTGCGGGGGAAAGAGCATACTTCCCTTGAGCAGATATCTCATGGAACTGTTCCTCGAGTTCCGCATAGGTCTCTTCCCGGTCTTTGGTGACATCCTCAGGATTATCGATAATAAAAAGATAATCCTTGAGGTAGGCCTGGTATGTGGAGAAACGCTCACTGTGAAGCAGCGACAAAAAAGAAAAGGATGGGAAGATTTCTCCTCTTTCGAGATTCTCTGCTTTCGACTTAAGGTCTTTTAAAAAACGCTGGTCCGCTTCTTGCTGAGCCAATCGGATCCACTCTTCGAGGAAGACAGAATTTCCAACAAACTCACGGAGTGAGGGGAAGAGGAGTCTGTCGATTTTTGTTTTAGACCTTTGCGAAGACAGGTCGAACGTTCGAAGAGAGACAACTTCATTGCCGCTGAATTCGATACGGAAAGGAAAAGCTTCCCAGGGTGAGTACACATCCACGATCCCACCCCGCCAAGAATATTCTCCGTGCGCATTGATGATGTCCTCTTGTGTGTATCCATATTCGGTCAGGATCTCGAGCAGCGTGTCACGATTTATCCTCTGACCCACACCGACCTCGGTGAAAAAACCCTTTATGTGTTCGGGATGAGGGAAGGGCTTAAGAAGACCCAGAAGATTGGTCACGATAAGCCGCGGTTCGGTGTATGTCAAGGAGTAGAAGAACCGCATCCGCGAAGAGATTGATCCGAGTGAAGGAGGAACCTCCGCGTATGGATTCTCCGAGAGAGGAGGAAGAACACTGATCGAAAGATCTTCAGAAAAGCGCGATAAAAAGAATTGGCATTGCTCCAGAACCTTGGTGAGGGAAAAACTGGAAGGCCGGATAAATACGACCTTTTTATCTGTATCCAAGAGCAAAGTTGCAAGAAAATAGGCCTTTGCCGCATCCACGATTCCTGTAACGTGAAACCCTTTCGCTCCCTGATCTAGAGCAGACTTCAATTTCTTGAACTCATCTGTCTCCGCAAGAAATTTTAAGCTCATGGCCTTATTATACCTGAATGTTGACTAAAAGCTTTCTGCTATGTTAGAAAAATTCTGTGGACAAACTAACGGTTTTCCCAAATAGACTCCTCTCGGAAGCCAGAATAATATCGGCCAAGTTTTTGAGTTTAGGGATCAGTCTTTTCACTGATGCCTGTCGATATGTCCATGAATTGCCGTACGGGTATAACACAAACAGAGACGATCTGATGATCCTCTTCAAGGAAAACAAGGGAACCTGCACGACCAAACATGCTGTGATCGCCACACTGGCGCAGGAACTGGACCTCCCGATCGTAAAGACCGTCGGCATATACGCCATGACCGAAGAGATCGTCACCGGCACAGATAAAATTTTGACAAAATACAGACTTCCCTATGTGCCGATGATCCATTGCTTTTTAGTCTACGGCGAATACAGGGTTGATCTGAGCGAAGGCAACAACAACGGCAAAAACCGGCCGATCGAAGATTTTTTGTACACGGAACGGGTGGAACCGAACATCTCCGCTAAAGACGAATACCTCTTATACAGGAGAGCGCTAAAGGATCACATTCTGAAGCAAAAGGAGCTGAAGGAAGTGGATATCCAGCAAATCCTTCATGCCCGTGAGGAGGGACTTAAACAGCTCAAGAGGAACATCAATCCTGCATAATTTCCCATTGGAAAAGTTGCGGCCATCAAGGTCCCACAATGTGAATGGCTTAAAAGCCAGAATTCGCAGGAGATAAATGTCGTTGGATAATAAATCCAAGCAAAGCGATTACCGCAAAGTCAAAGTTAAGTTTTATTCGGGATATAAGGGGGAGGAGACTCCTCGGTCTGTGTTCATTAATGATGAAGAACGAGCGATCGATCGCCTATGCGAAAGAAAAAAGATCCTCGATCCAAAAACAGGTGAAATCCACGAAGAATACACGATCGAAATGAAGAGCAAAAAAGCGATCCTGAAGATTTTCAGCTCCGGGGAGAGCGAGCTCGTCGATCTTGATTAGCGAGAGAATCGGTATGAAGCCGGTGTCGCCTTCGCGCGGGATTAAATTCTCCACCAATAGGAAAACTTGACAAACACGCTATAGTCGTCCTGGGTATAGTTGCCGAACTCGTTCTTCAGCAGGTTGTTGTCCACGCCAAAAAAGAATACGGTGCCCGGCTTCAAGACCCAGCTCACCAAAAAACTTCCGTAAACAGCTCTGTCGGAGTGGTCGTAATCGAGGATGCCGCGCAGAGAGAGGGTTCTTGAGATCTGGTAGGTCAAGCGGTTGCGCACGACATTGATATCATAGACCTGGTCTCCACCACGTTCCTCCCAAAAAGTCTGTTTCGTAAAATCAATGGAGTACTGGAGCCTCCTGCTCGGTTTAAATGTCAAGTAGACCGAATACGTGTTGCTGAATCCCAAGTATGGATCGTCTTCATCATAGTAAATACTATCTCCCGTCCGGAAATAAGCCCCGAACGGAAGCCACCCGACCCAACTGAAATTGATGTTGAGGGTAACGCTATTCTTGTGGAAATCGATCCCTCCGTACCTTTCCATGGAATTTCTATAGGTTATGTTCATGTGATTGAACTCGGTGAAGCGGAGATGAATGTTTCCTGTCACCCACTGGTCGGAAAGAGTGTTCCCAAAATACGTGTACATCTGACCGGCATTCATACTCAACCTGATCTGGTTCAGAAAGTTTTTCTCTGGATAGAAGTTCAAAAAGGAATAACCCAGGATTTGCCTGTAATCCACACGATTGACAAATCCCGCAGAAGCTTCGAAGTCGGGATGCATGGACTGCCAGGACACACCGGCCCCCCAGTACTTCGAAAAATAGGATGCTTCCGCCATTAGGGCGGGGACGACATCCGTCTCCCGGTCATCGTACTTCGTCTTCGATCCTACTGCCTGGAAGGAGAAAAAAAAGTTGTTTTTCCATTTAATCTGTCCATCTACTCCAGCCACGCGATTGAAAGAGCCGTTGATTTTTTTATCTGTGAGGCAAAATCCCAGGTAGGATCCCGGTCCGATATCCGATTTCATCCTGAAGATGTTGAAAAGGGCGTTTTCCTCCCGCGCTTCCTCACTCTCGGAGACATCCCAGAGGCTTTCTGTGGGATTGAGGTCATACGCCGTCAGAAATCCATAGGTGAATCGCCCGACTTTTCCGGTCGCCTTCCCCCCGACTGCCGGGTCGATGATGCGGCGCGTATAGACAAGATTGACTTCGGGAAACCGGAAGATCTCCATCCCTTCGAGGAAGAAAGGACGCTTCTCCGGATAGTAAAGAGCAAATCTCTGGTTGGCCTCTATTCTTGGAGCGTCGGCCTCTATGTGACTGTAATCAGGATTGACAGTGACATCCAGAGTAAGATCGGAGCTGACACCCCACTTAAGGTTCAAGCCGGCTTCGGGGTCGATCTTCGAGTCCTTCGTCCTGAGAGAAGTCACGACAGGCATAATCTCGAAATTTTTCCCTTTTTCGACATGCCCCTGGATCCTGATCTCCTCACTCTGGCTGATCAATCCTGAGATCTTTCGTGAGAATTCTGGCCAAAGGAGGAGTTCCCCTTTGCGGGGGATGTTGCGGCCGAGAGTGAGCCCCCAAACCTTCTCTTCAGTGTCAGGAAAACGGATGCTTTTGAAGGGAATCGCCATTTCCACGACATAGCCTTCATCATCTATTCTCCCCTCGCTCGAAAAAACCGCATCCCAGCTGAAGTCCATGTTTTCGCTGCCTCCCTCTTCGATACGGATACAGTCCATTTGGATACCGAACGGATTCAGGATGAATCCGAAAGCTCGGCGTTTTTCATTGAACGTGTCGAGAAACAGGATCACCCAGTCATCTTCGATACATCCGTCGCGGCTGGTCACTGAAGCCCAAATCTTTTTAGAGTCGGAATCGTGGCATTTAAAGGCGATGTATAGATTTTTTTCATCATAACCGATATAAGCCACGGTTTTTTCCGATGGATCAGCCATCTCCTTGGGGGACAGTTGATGGAAATTTACGATCTTGAGGGCCTCAGTATCCCAAATCGGATTATCCAATACCCCATCGATCTTCGGCGTTTTAGTGAGCCGAGGGATAGTGACAATCTCCTCTTTGGAAGAGAAGACAAATCCCGGCCACACAAAGAGGAGCATTAAGATCATCAGGGCCGGAATTTTTCGTATCGGCATTATTTTTGCAGCTCCTTGAAAAAAACCATCCTCATTCCTTTAATTGAGGCATCACCTTATATAAACGCATCGCATCACGAAAAGGTTTAGCCTGGATTTAAATTCATTAATTGGGGTGCCTTTAAATGTTTTTCAAGAACCGTGACAGAAGACACTGTGTTACTCAATACTGTCATCGAGAATTCATGTCCTCACGGTTTGAGTGAAACTCGTTACTCTCTATAAATACTTGCCAAAAATGCACTTAAAAAATATAATCCAAGCCTAGAAATGTCTATTGGAGATTGAGAAATGAAAAAGACGGACTTTCTAAGGGTTTTAATATTCCTCTGTGTTTCTCTAATTCTGAGTCCATTCACTCTTGTGTTTGCCCAAGACCCGTATTTCCATTCGGCGGAAAAAGACAATGATCGGGTAGTCGTTGCTATCCTCCACCCGGCCCCATTTGTCATCGAATCTCTCATGGAGTTGAAAAAACAAGAGCTTCTTTCCCCGAAGGGTCTAGTCGTTGTGGGAATCCTGCATGAGAAACAAATGACAGATTTCGAAAAGGCCAAAACCCAAGTTGAAGAGAAAAATATCGATTGGATCAAATTCCACACGATTAAAGGGACAATCGATGTCCATTCCCTTTTCCAGAAGAATGAAATGACAGCAGAATTCAAGACTATATTCGAAAATGCGGATGGCCTTATCTTTTTTGGAGGTGCAGACATCCCCCCCTATGTCTATGGCGAAAAAACAAGGCTCTTGACCTCGATCCATACCCCTTATCGCCATTTCCTTGAGGTCTCATTCATCTTTCATCTTTTCGGGGGATTGCAGAACCCTGGCTTTGTGGGGCTCATGGAGTCCGCTCCAAAATTTCCCGTGTTGTGTATTTGTCTCGGAGCCCAGAGTCTGAACGTGGGCACCGGAGGGACCTTGATCCAAGATATTCAGTCTCAACTATACGGGAGGAATTTTATCGAGGATGTCATCCACTCGGAACAAAACGACTGGCACAGAAATCCATACAGCAGGATTCATCCGGAACTCAAGCTCTATCCCTACCTTTTGCATCCGATCGTTCTCTGCAAGGGGGGCAAATTCACAGCCGAACTGGGGTTCAGAGAGAGGGACCGTCCCTTGGTAATAAGCGCACACCACCAGGCGTTCGGGAAATTGGGGAAAGGGATCAAGACCAATGCCACATCCGCCGATGGACGTGTGGTCGAGGGCATAGAGCATGAGAAATATCCGAACGTTCTCGGCGTTCAATTCCACCCCGACTTTCCTGAACTCTGGAACACTGACTACACATTCAAATGGACACCAGAAGACACAGAGGAGGTCAGCTTCCTCTCCCTCCTTAAGAAAAATCCCCCAAGCCTGGAGTTCAACAAAAAAATCTGGGCATGGTTCTTCGGACAGGTCAAAACCCATCACACGGCCAAACAGGAGAAGAGGAACATCCGGGATAAACGATAACTGGACAAACTCACTTGACTATATCTGAGTAATACTATATACTAAATAAACAATAGTGCTCCCGAATAGGGAAGGAGGCCAAAATGAAACGATATGCTGTACCCAGAATCGCTCATTGTTCAGAAGGCTGTCTACAGGAATCCTGAGCAAGATACAAAACTGCTCGAATAATTGAATATGGAATTATAAGGCCTGCTGTCTGTTATGATCCAGACGGCGGGCCTTTTATTTTACTGAGGATCTCGGAGGAGGATATCCCGGGCAGATAGGGGATAATGAAGACCTCTCCCCCCGCCCCCTCCACCTCTTCCCTCCCCACAACTTCATCGGGTTTCCAATCCCCCCCCTTAACAAGCACATCGGGAAGGAGTGCCTGAATGAGTTCCCGTGGTGTTGACTGGGAAAAAGATATCAGGTAATCGATGGTTTCCACGGCATCCAGAACCTCCAAGCGTTCCTCGAGCGGGAAAATTGGCCTGGCCGGTCCTTTCAGTTTTCGAACAGACAGATCATCGTTAACTGCAACGATAAGGATATTCCCCCGCTTCTTAGCTTGTCTGAAGAGATGGATGTGGCCGCTATGAAGCACATCGAAACATCCGTTTGTAAAAACGACCGTCTCTCCCTCTTTTTTATATTTCACCCTGAGTTTTTTCAGCTCACTGAGCTTTTTCACCTTCGTGTTCATATTGGATAGAAGTTTTGTTCCCTTTAGCGGTTCATCCCTCAGCCAAGTCCAGAAATGATTGATAAGAGTCTGGTTTTATCTCAGTCAAGGTAACCCAGTTCGCGGAGTTGATCCCTGATTTTATCCATGTCATCGGGCGTGATCTCCCCTTTGACCGGAATGGTAGAGAGGGGATGTTTTTCTTTTCCCCAGGAAATTTTGTGCCACACCCTTTCATGAAGATAGTAAAATGTGATCTTCGCGATCACTTCTACGACGCCCACACCTATGGTGATCAACCACTCTCCTGTAAAAATATACACTGCCGTCATCGTCGTTAGAGTGGCGATGATCCGCCAGCTGATCGCTTTGGCAACTGTCCGCGAATGGGCTTCCCGTCCATGTTTCTTGTTCTTGGTGGCCATTACAAACTCCTGGCGAACATTATACAAATACCCCGCACGATTGCAACATTTTTCCGTACTCCATCGCAAATATTCCTGTTTCGAATTTGATCACTCTCCCTTTTCGGTGGGGGGCTTGATCTTGATCCTGGAGGAGAACTCCCAGGAATGTTCCGGCCGCAGGATCCCCACATCCTTTTTGGTAGAGGAGATCATGAATGAATACAGATTGCGGTGATAATCGTAGGGGTAGCCATCTTTTTTATGCGCGGCTACATCCAAATAGTAGGTCCCGTTGATGAGGCCGAGCCTTTCTATCCGAAAGCTGACGCGGCCCTCCCCTTCGATGATCTGCGGTATAAACTCTTCCAGATGTGTGTTTGTCCCGTAACAACTGATGCCCTTCGGATTGTATATTCCGATCCCGAACACAAAATCCTCGATCCGAGAATAGGCCATGACATCCATCTCTATAATCATTCCCTCATCAGGGGAATAAACATGTTTCTCGGTGCCATCCAGATCCTTCAGCCTCACTTTTTTGATCTCGATCTCTCTTTTGCCCCAGCGGTTTTCCCTCCGCTCCTCCGCGAAACTCTCTTCGACCTCGACCTCCTGCTGGCGCCTCTCGAATTCCTCTTCCTGCTTTTCAGCAACATCCTGGAGATAGGCATCCACAACCCGCTTGGGCTCCCCCATCGTCTGGATCTTCCCGTGCTTTAACCAGACGACTCGATCGCAAATCTTTTCGACCGTAGATAGATCATGACTGACGAAAAGGATGGTTTTCTTCCTCCTGCGGAAATCATCGATCCGATCCAAACACTTGGGCACAAAAGAGGCATCCCCTACAGCCAGGACCTCATCGATGAGCAAAATATCGGGATTAACGTTGATGGCGACGGAAAATCCGAGGCGCATATGCATTCCTGACGAATATGTTTTGACGGGGGCATCGATGAATTCTTCGAGCTCTGCAAACCGGACTATGTCGTCGAATTTTTCCGTGATCTCTTTTTTGGAAAGACCCAACATGATGCCGTTTATAAAGATGTTCTCCCGCCCTGAGATCTCCGGATGAAAACCCGCCCCTAGCTCGATGAGTGCAGAGACTTTTCCATCGACACTCACAGAGCCGGATGTGGGCTTGGCGATTCCGGTGATCACCTTGAGCAGAGTGCTCTTCCCCGAGCCATTCTCTCCGATCACGCCGAACGTGGTGCCTTTTTCGACTTGAAAACTTACATTATCCAATGCTGTGACGAGTTCATCCGGTCGGAGGGACTTGAAAAAATCCCCCTTGACGATCGCACTCTTGAAGGTTTTGAAGCGGTGCTGGGCAGAGTACTTCTGATATATGCGTGTCACATGATCCACATCTATGGCAACCAACTATACCTCCTCGGGAAAAGAATCCCGCAGCCTGTCAAAGATAGAGTATCCGACGAACAGCAGAATGAGCGATACGATAAAGGTGACGCCCAAGCGTTTCCAGTGAAAAAGATCCCCATAAAACACACAGTATTGATATCCCTGCATGATGTGTGTCATGGGGTTCAGGTTGAGGAGATTTTTAAGAACAGAGGATTCCTGGACAGTTGAAAAGGTCATGGGATAGATGATGGGTGTCGCAAAAAACCAGAAGGTCAAGAGATTTGCAAGGATATCCCTGATATCCCTAAAGTGCACTGTTAAGGAGGAGACGAGAAAACTGAATCCCAGTGTGAATACAAAATGGACTAAAACGACAACCGGCAAGAGGAGGAGATAGGGCGAATAGTGTCCGCCCAGGATCGGAACAAAAATGAGCAGGATGGGAAGGCCGAAGAGGAAATGAATAAAATTGCTCGAGACCACAACGACAGGGAGGATCTCCACAGGGAACAGAATCTTCTTTATCAGATTTCCCTGTATGATCAGCACATTTGCCGATTCGAGGGACGAGGCAACGAACCAGACTTGCCAGGGGAGCAACCCACAGAAGAGGAAGAGCGCATACAACCAGGGCGAGCCCTCGAAAGCAGGATCTCTGGGCATGATGATAAAACCGAACACAACCGTGTAGACGACGAGCAAAAGGAACGGATTAAAAAAAGACCAAAAGAATCCCAACACCGTTCCCCGATAGCGGGCTTTCAATTCGCGGCTCACGAGGTTTTGGATGAGAACCCTGTACTTGTACAGGCTCACCAGGTTCTTAATCAGCCGGATCATGGATCCTTCCCGTGAATATTTCCTGCGCTTCAGCGGTGTAATCGCCTTTTTTTTCATACAGGATAAGCGGGCGCAGCTTTTGGGCCCCCAGAGAGTCAAAGTCCATGCTCACAAGAAAAAAATTGGGAGCGCTGCCTTTTTGGGGATAGACATAGCGGATGTTCCGAATCCTCAACTGCATCTCTTCCATCGTTCGCATAAAATCCTTTTCTCTCGTTGCAGGATAGATATAATAAGCCACTCCCTGCGTTGCCAATAATTCTTCAGTTTTCTGCATTATATCAGAAATAGTGCATTTTAACTCATGTTTTGCCACGGACTTCTCGTCCGATTCGCTCAAGTGCCCTGTGTTTCGTTTTATGTAAGGCGGATTGGAAAACACCACATCATATTTCTCTCTCTCAGAAAAAACACGGAGATCGGTGTGGATAACATGGATCCTGTCTTCACAGTTGTTGAGTCTGACATTCCTTCTGGCTAGATCTGCCAAAGATGCTTGGATCTCCACAGCTGTCAAGCTTGAGAAAGGCTTGATACTCAAGAGCAGCGATACAATCCCGTTTCCTGTCCCCAATTCCAGGATTCTGTCCGTTTCCTTTGTCTGGATAAAGTCTGCGAGAAGAGGTGCATCGATGGAAAACCGGTATCCCTTCTTTTTCTGAAAGACACGGATGCGTCCATGGTAGAAGGTATCAAGAGTTTCGTCTTCACCCTTTAGTTGGTCATCTAGGCTCATTTTCCCCCGGTTCGGTGAAAACAAGAACGCTTTCAGGCTCTACCCTTGCATACCCTCCAACGACAAGAACGTGTTTCATCGACTGGGCTTTACGGTATTCGATTGTCCCCTCTCCAAGAGCGACAAGCAAGCTTCTGTGTCCGGGAAGAATGCCCAAATACCCTTGGAGGCTCGGTAGGGCGACCTCATCCACTTCGTCATCCACAAGAACCTCATTCGATGTGATCACACGAAGTTTAAGAGACGCAGGCAAGCCTTCGCTCATGCCGCTCTCAGCTCCTCCGCTCTCTCTGTCACGTCATCGATCCCACCAACCATGTAGAAAGCCTGCTCGGGGACATCGTCATGGAGTCCCTCTGAGATCTCCTTAAATCCTCGAACTGTCTCTTCGACCGAGACATACTTGCCGGCTCTTCCCGTAAACTCCTCGGCCACATTAAAGGGCTGCGAGAAAAATCGCTGGATTTTCCTGGCGCGGGAAACGACAACCTTATCCTCCTCAGAGAGTTCCTCCATACCGAGTATGGCGATGATATCCTGAAGGTCCTTATACCGCTGCAAGATCTCCTTGACCTCACGGGCGACCGAATAATGTTCCTCCCCGATCACCCGGGGATCGAGAATGCGCGAGTAGGATGCGAGAGGATCGACCGCAGGATAGATCCCCATTTCCGTGAGGGCCCTGGACAGGTTGGTCGTTGCGTCCAGATGTGAAAAAGTCGTCGCCGGTGCCGGGTCGGTAAAATCATCCGCGGGCACATAAATGGCCTGGACAGAGGTGATGGATCCTTTCCGCGTCGAGGTGATCCTTTCTTCCAGCTCCCCGAGTTCGGTTGCCAGGTTCGGCTGGTAGCCCACAGCCGATGGCATTCGACCCAGAAGAGCCGATACTTCTGACCCAGCTTGGACAAAACGGAATATATTGTCAATAAAGAGGAGAATATCCTGGTTCATTTCATCACGGAAATATTCCGCGACAGAGAGGGCGGCCAGACCGACACGTAGACGCGCACCCGGAGGCTCTGTCATCTGTCCGTATATGAGAGATGTCTTCTCGAGAACACCGGATTCTTTCATCTCCAACCACAGGTCGTTCCCTTCTCGCGTCCGTTCTCCCACCCCAGCAAAAACAGAATAGCCTCCATGCTGCTGGGCGACATTGTTGATGAGTTCCATGATGATAACCGTCTTTCCCACTCCTGCCCCTCCAAAAAGTCCAATCTTCCCTCCTTTAAGAAAGGGCTGGATGAGGTCGATGACCTTGATTCCTGTTTCGAACATCTCGAGTTTTGTGCTCTGATCTTCCAGAGATGGAGGAGGCCGATGGATCGGATACCTGATAGGCGCTTTTATGGGACCCTGGTAATCCACAGGTTCTCCGATGACATTGATCAATCTCCCCAGGGTAGGCTCGCCCACCGGAACCTGGATGGGACCATCGAGGTCTATGGCTTTCATCCCTCGAGCCAATCCATCCGTCGGATGCATGGATACACAACGGACTTTGTCTTCCCCGAGGTGTTGCTCCACCTCGACGATGATGTCCACGAGTGTAGAGGCTTCCGAGCCGCTTACAATGTCTTCATCCGCACGGATACCGTATTTCTTCTTGGTGACATCCACGGCATTGGGAGTGTGACTCCCGAATCCTTCGCTCGTGATCCGGATTGCGTTGTAGATCTCTGGAAGTTCTGTATCCTTGAATAATATATCGACAACAGGCCCTATGATCTGAACGACACGGCCTTCTTTATGCGACTCCTTTGTTTTCTTTTTGGCCTTGGTTTTATCTTCTGGCTCGGAGTGAGCACTTGTGTTGTTCTCTACTTTCGGTTTTGTCTCAGGCATTTTTCTCTCCTTGACGGCCTATTTCTTCGCTAAGGCTTCAACAGCAGACATGATCTCCAGAAGCTCTTTTGTGATCGATGCCTGCCTGATTTTATTCAACACCAGTGTGAGATCTTCGATCAGCTCCTCCGCATTTTTTGTGGCATTATCCATGGCCATCATCCTTGCTGCGTGCTCGGCGGCTTGCGATTCGAAGAAAAAATGGACCATTTGGTTCTCCACATGGTGGAGGAGGAGCGTTTGGACCAGCATGAGTGCTGAGGGATCCCAATCCGGACGCTGTCCCGATGGACTTGTATCTCCTCCTGTATCTTCTGATCTTTGATCCTCCCCTGAAAACTCAACAGGAAGTAATTTTGTGATAACCACACGGGGAGCGAGGATGGATTTAAATTCATTATAGGCCACGTAAATCGTATCGGTCTTATTCAGCGTGTAAAGATCAGTGAGATACCGAGCCAATGTGCGGCAATCCTCGGCTGTGGTTTTATGAACTTGTCCGAAATAGGATCGGAGCACTCGGTACGCGGACTTTTTAAAAAAATCGACGGCTTTTTTACCGACGAGTATAAGTTGGACCTCACTCGTCCTTGCCTTCTCTGCGAAAAAGGATGAGGCCTTCTCTAAAAGATTGGCGTTGAAGGCACCGGCCAATCCTTTGTCCGATGTGATAACGAGCCCCACGACTTTCTTTTCTTCCCTTCGAGAGAGCAGAGGATGAGCGGTGGAAGGCGCCCAGAGCGCAGCGCTGGAGACAAGATCAGGGAAGTCGTGCCACATGGGCCTCGACTCCAAGACGATCCGCTGTGCCTTCTGGAACTTGACGGTGGACACCGTTTTCATGGCCTGCGTTATCTGTTGCGTGTTGCGCACGCTTTTGATACGCTTCCGCAGGTCTATCAGAGCCGGCATCTATTCTCCTCCATCTTCCTTGAACGTCTTGTTGAATTCCTCGAAGGCCGAACTGAGAGCTTCGTCCGCGTCAGCATCAATAGCCCTTGTCTCTTTGATTTTCCGCAGCAGATCGGGATAATTTTCGTTAAAATAATCGTAAAGTTTGCTTTCATAAAGACGGAGCTGGGAAACTCCGAATTCATCCAGATAACCTCTATTCCCTGCAAAAATGATCAAGATCTGCTTGACGACATCCAGGGGAACGTACTGGTCCTGCTTTAAGATCTCTGTCAATCTTTCTCCTCTATCGAGCTGCGCTTGGCTCGACTTATCCAATTCGGTGCCGAACTGTGCAAAAGTGACGAGCTCTCTGTATTGGGCCAGGTCCAAACGCAGCTTTCCTGCCACCTGTTTCATCGCTTTGATCTGCGCATTGCCACCCACCCTGGAAACGGATATCCCCACATTGATGGCTGGCCTGATGCCGGCATTGAACAATTCGGGCTCGAGGTAGATCTGTCCGTCGGTGATGGATATCACATTTGTCGGAATATAACCCGAGACATCTCCAGCCTGCGTTTCGATGATGGGGAGCGCTGTGAGCGATCCCTCGCCGTTCTGTTCGTTGAGCTTGGCCGCTCTCTCCAGCAGCCGCGAATGAAGATAGAACACATCTCCGGGATACGCCTCTCGCCCGGGAGGGCGCCGCAAGAGGAGTGAGATCTCCCTGTAGGCGGCGGCATGCTTAGAGAGGTCGTCATAGACAAGAAGCGAATGCTGCCCGTTATCTCGAAAATATTCGCCCATGGCGCAACCGCTGTAGGGGGCCAGATACTGAAGCGGGGAAGGATCGCTGGCCGCGGCAGCCACGATGATCGAATAATCCATGGCTCCGTAGTCCTCGAGCACCTTGATAATGTAAGCAATGGTCGAGTTTTTTTGCCCGATGGCGACATATATACAGACGACGTCTTTTCCCTTTTGGTTGATGATGGTATCGATGGCGATCGCTGTTTTTCCGGTCTGACGGTCCCCGATGATCAGCTCCCTCTGTCCTCGCCCGATCGGGATCATACTGTCTATCGCTTTGATCCCTGTCTGCAGGGGTTCCTTAACGGGAAGGCGTTCGACAACTCCAGGAGCAAGACGCTCGACAACCATATTGACATCGCTCTGAATCGGGCCTTTTTCATCGAGGGGGATCCCCAGAGGATTGACAACACGGCCAACAAGAGCAGGCCCCGAGGGCACTTGCATGATTCTGTGCGTTCTCTTGACAAGATCGCCCTCCTTGATGAGATGGCTTTCTCCCAGAAGGACCGCTCCCACATTCTCTTCCTCCAAGTTGAGCGCAAGGCCATAGACATCGTTCGGGAATTCCAAAAGTTCGTTATACATCACGTGGTCCAGTCCATAAACGTTGGCAATACCGTCCCCTACAGAAGTGACCGTACCCACCTCTTTGATATCTACACCTGTTTCATAACCCTCGATCTGGCGTTGTATGATTTTTGATATTTCGTCGGCTTTTAAATCCATTTCGCCTCACCCTTCAATGATATTTTCTTTAAGCCTGTCTAAGTTTCCCCGGATAGAGATGTCATAGACGAGGTTACCCCGTCTTATCGAGAGCCCCCCGACCAGATCTGGATCGGTTTGGAACTTTAGAAACACGGGCTTTTGTTCGAGCTGCTCCAATTTTTTCTGAAGCCTCTCCTTCTGGCTATCGCTCAAAGGAACAACAGAGGACACCTCGAATGTGGACACGCCCTTTTCTTCATTCCAGTGCTCCGGTAAATAATCCAGAATATCAGCAAAGAACTCCAAACGATCATTCTCCACACACACACCGATGAAACGAGCCGTTTTGGGACTGTAGGACAAAGTTCTCAGGAGTTCATCTATCAAATCTTTCTTTTTTGTCAACGGCAGAAAAGGGCTCTGGAGGACCTCTTTCAGTTTTTCACGAGACTCGAGTAGACCCAAGAAGTGACGGAGCTCCCCGTGGATTGCGGCGAACTCCTCCTCATCCCCGATAGCGCTTATGAGGCCCTGAGAATACCTTTTAACGAGAACGCGATGTTTCATACAGATCCTCTAACCTTTCGATGGAGTCGTCGATGAGCTGCGTGTGTTTTTCGGGAGAGAGTTGAGCCTGGATCCTGTTCAAAGCCTCAGCGGCGGCAAGAGACACAGCGTATTCCTTAAGCCCCTTGATCCCGGCCCTGGAGATCATTTCGATCTCCTGCTCTGCAGTCCCCTTCATCCTCTCTCCCTCCTCACGAGCTGCGCGGATTATTCGCTCCTTTTCTCTCTCCCCGTCCAGGACAGCTTTTTTCCTGAGCTCCTCGATCTCTCGACTCAATTCGCTCAGCCGCCTCTCGGCTTTTTCCAAATCAGTTTCGGCGCCATGCCGCAGTTCCTCAGCATCTTTTATGGTTGTATCGATCTCGACCGCTCGTTCGGCCAAGAAACGCTGGATCGGCTTGCGCAACAGGTAAGCCAGCCCTCCGAAGAGGATAAGGAAATTGAACACCTTGGCTATAAAGGCCATGGGATCGGATCCATGATGTTCCTCTTCGACGGACATGAAGAGGAAAAAGGGAAGCACAATAATTATAAGGACAAAAGGGACTTTGCGTTTCATCAGTTGAGCAGCCTCTTTTCGATCTTCTCAGAGAGCACTCCGCTTTCGGCAGCCAGGTCCTCCTTGAGTTCATCCACCTTCTGTTCCAGCTGCTCCTTGGCTTCATTGACCCTCGCCCGACATTCCTGCCCTACTGCGGACAGCATCCTCTCCTTTTCGCGCAGAGCATCTGCTGTGAACTTCTCCTGGGTTTCCTTGGCTCGGAGACGTGCAGCTTTCAAGTCTTCTTCGATCTTAGCGATACTTGCCTCATACCGGGTCTTCGCCTCTTCTCCCGCTCGAAGATTGTTCGCAATGGTCTTATCCCGCCTGGCCATGATATCCTTTAGAGGTTTGAAAAAAATCCTCTTCAAAACAAATAGAAGGATCCATACGATGAAGAACACGATGAGGAGAGTTGCATCTACAGTTAACATAGCAAAATTTCACACAAATCTGACGCTAAAATTAGAGGAAAATTTAACACTTATCACACTAAAATGCAACCCAACTTCCAAAGTCCCTCGCAAAACCAAATCAGATCCACGGTTATCTCAAGTGCCCCTGTAGTATGATATCGAAAACGAAATTCCGATCCCTTTCCCCTGCGAAGTAACTTCCTTCAAACATGGGGCACCTCCCATGGGCGACGCCACGCGCCCGTTTATCCCTTCAAACGGTTTTCTCCATTAAACAATGAGGACATCCCGTACCGCGTGCATGGATCTATGACAGCACTGATTGGGAAATGTCCGCATGGCCTGCAAATATTCTCTTGATCTCGCCGACGAGAAAGAGGGATCCCGCCACAAGGACAGTGCCCTCGGATTTTGCGGCTTGAAGAGCGGCCCTGACTGCCTTCTCCACATCCGGTTCGACAACAATCCGGCCTTCAAATCGAGAGGCCTGTTTTTGGATATCTTCGGGTGAAGCGGCCTTGAAGTAAGGAAACCTGGTGCAAATCACCTTGTCAGCCAGGGGAAAGAGAATCTCGGACAGTTTAGCGATGTCCTTATCTCTCATGACCGCGAAGACAAGCACGCAGGGTAAAGAGATGAACTCCTGGACGTAAGCTTTCAGAGCCTTCGCTCCCTCCTCATTGTGTGCGCCATCGACAAGGACAAGAGGTCTATCGGATACAACCTCAAGACGACCAGGCCAATAGGCCGCATCGATTCCCCGGATAATCCGCGATCTTTCCAATGGCCTCCAATCTTTGGATAGTCTATGCGCCACAGCAATGGCGATGGCCCCATTTTTTCCCTGGTGTTCTCCGAGCATAGAGGGCGCGAACGCGTATTCCTCTCGCCCCGATCTGTACACAAACCGGAAGTTCCGGCCGGTTTTTGTCTTCTTTAGATCTTTGTCTTTGGCAAACACCGGATGGAAAGGAGCATTCTGTTCCTTCGCCTTATTCTTTATGGTTTTATACGCGTCCTTCTCTTCGACTCCACATACCAGAGGGACGCCGGGCTTGATGATCCCGGCCTTTTCCGAAGCGATCTCGCTTGGAGTCTCACCGAGAAACTTCTGATGCTCGGGAGAGATGGTGGTAATAGCCGCAACTACGGGTACAACAACGTTCGTGGCGTCGAACCGCCCTCCCATCCCCACTTCCAATATGGCGATATCTGTCTGCACTTCGGCAAAATACAGAAAGGCCAGGCAGCTCAACATCTCGAAATATGTAGGTGGGGCCAACAGCACCTGCGAGGCGATAAGCTCTTCGATCACATCCCTAAGGACGGTAAGAAGCCGGCTAAAATCCTCTTTGGAGATGGGCTCTCCTGCTATCTGGATGCGCTCCCGCACAGTCACAAGATGGGGGGAAGTAAAGAGTCCAGGACGGAGGCCGTGTTCCATGAGGATAAAACTCAGCATGGCACACACCGAGCCTTTTCCGTTGGTCCCGGCCACGTGAACCGAAGGATAATGATTCTGGGGATTGTTCAAGGCGGACAGGATCGTTTGAACATTATCCAGCCCGAATTTTATGCCCAGGTTCTGTATCTGGTCCAGATAAACGAGGCATTGCTCATAATTCATTGAGGTTTGTCGAGGAAAAGCCTGAGCGCCCGGATGAGATAGTCTCGCAGGTGGAGGCGCTTAACAACTTCATCGAGCATGCCGTGGCTGAGCAAGAATTCAGAGCGTTGAAAGTCCCTTGGCAATTTCTCCTTGATTGTCTGCTCTATAACTCGGGGCCCTGCAAAGCCGATGAGAGCATCTGGCTCTGCGATGTTGATATCGCCCAGCATGGCGAAGCTCGCCGTAACTCCACCCGTTGTGGGATCTGTCATTACAGAGATGTACGGAATCCCCGCATCATCGAGTCTGGCGACCGCTGCGCTTGTTTTCATGAGCTGCATGAGGGAGAGAACGCCCTCCTGCATCCTTGCCCCCCCTGAACAGGAAATAACGATAACAGGAATCTTTTCCGAGAGAGCCTTCTCGAACGCGCGTGTGATCTTCTCTCCCACAACAGATCCCATGCTCCCACCCATGAAGGAAAACTCCATGGCTGAAACAACGACACTCAGGCCATCCATGGTTCCGATGGCATTGAGCACAGCATCGGGAAGCGAGGTCTTTCCCTTGTTCTCTTTAAGACGGCTGGAATAGGCTTTCTGATCTTTGAAATTCAAAGGATCCTCTGGAGAGATGGCTTCATCGAAAAGTTCATATCTTCCTTCATCAAAGAGTATGGATAGGCGGTCTTTCGCAGACATGCGAAAATGGAAAAAGCACTCAGGGCAGACATAGAGGTTGTCCAGGATATCTTGTTTATAGAGAATGCGACGGCAACTGTTGCAACGCGTCCACAGGTTCGCCATTTTATCTGGATTATCCATATTCCTTTTGAATGATTGAGGTTTTAAGAGATTTTTTCCTCTTTTGAAGGAGAAGCGGTTTTTTTGGACATCTGAGAAAGATAGGAAAGGACCGTGTCAGGGTCCGGAAGGTCCTCTTCGATATCGATCTCATCGGATAAGAGATTCATGACAGAACTGACCAGTTGGTTGTCATCGAAGGGTTTTTCAAAATAGTCCGCAGCGCCGAATGACCGCAGCGCCTCATTCTTGTATTGGGCCCCTTTGTAAAGCCCCGTCACTATGACGATGGGAACGCTTCCCTTAGTTTCGCTATGAATCTTTTGCGTCAAATCAAAACCGTGGAGCTTGGGCAACATGGCCTCGAGTACGATCAGATCGGGTTTCTCCTCCTGGTACTTCTCGTAGGCCATCTGTCCATCATTCGCAGTGACGACAGTAAGATTATGCGGGACAAAAAGCTCTGTCATGTGCTCGAGGTTCTTTGCGTCGTAATCTACGATTAATATCTTTTTTTCAGACATATCTGTCCTCAGGTCGGCTTAGATTTTAGAGGATAAATCCAATGTTGTCAATTCCCCTGGTAAAAGATGCTATCGATAAGAAATGATTTTTGTATAGGAATTTGACCACAGATTTTATGAATAATTCAGGCGAAGGATGGATTATTCACGAGTTGAGTTTGTCGCAGATGCAAGGCGTCGGCGTATGAAGACGTGGCCGTCCACTTCGAATGGGCCGTAACGAAGCAGATGCGGCAAAATCAGCTCGCCTGTAAGGTAAAAGATGCTGCCAATATGAAATGAAATATTTTTTTAAATAGGAATTTGGCAGCAACTTTTATGAATAATTCAGCCTATTTACGTTAAAGTGGTGAATGTGATATATTGACCGCAATGAATCCCAAGGAGCCTCTTGCACTTTCCATCGTAGTGCCGGTTTTTAACGAGGAGAAAAACCTGCCAGACCTCTATGAAGAGATCACGAAAGCCTCAATAGGACTGAACCTCTCCTATGAGATCATTTTTGTCGATGACGGAAGCTGGGATTTGACTTTTCCGGTGTTGCGGGGCATCCAAAAGGAGGATCCCAAGGTGAAAGTTATCCGGCTGAGAAAAAATTTCGGCCAAACGGCAGCCCTTTCCGCTGGTTTCGATTATGCCAAAGGAGAGGTGATCATCACCTTGGATGCAGACCTTCAGAATGATCCTCAAGACTTCGTTCTTCTTCTCGAAAAGATCCACAAGGGTTACGATATTGTCAGCGGATGGAGGAAAAAAAGAAAGGACCGCCTTTTGACACGTCGCATCCCCTCGGCCATGGCCAATTGGCTTATCTCCAAGATCACGCACATCAAGCTTCATGATTTTGGGTGCACTCTGAAGGCTTTCCGAAAAGAGGTCATCAAAAACATCAATCTTTACGGAGAGCTGCACAGGTTCATTCCAGCCATTGCCAGCAATATCGGGGTTTCTATAGCTGAGGTTGAAGTTAACCACCGGCCAAGGAAGCACGGAAAGTCCAAATACACGGTGTTCCGGTTCGTCAAAGTCATCCTCGACCTTCTCACAGTCAAATTTCTCTTGAGTTATTCCACACGACCTCTCCAGATATTCGGCGTATTCGGGCTGGCCAGCGGTATCGTCGGATTCCTCATTGGCTTATACCTCTCCTATCAGCGTCTCATTCTCAAGGTGGGCATCTCAGGACGCCCCTTGCTGCTGTTGGCCATATTGCTCATTGTTATCGGGATCCAGTTCATCACTCTGGGGCTTTTGGCAGAGATCATGGTCCGCGCCTACCACGAGTCGGTAGACAAAAGGATCTATTTCGTACGGGAGATCTTTGACTCTGAACGAGATCCGTCATCCGAATAAGCTGAAGATCAATGAAAATTCTAATGCTCGCCCCGGAACCCTTCTTCCAGCCACGGGGAACACCCATCAGCGTTTACCAAAGAATCAGGGCCCTCTCCGACCTCGGACACGATGTCGATCTTGTGACCTATCACCTGGGAGAGGACAAAGAGATCAAAAACCTTAAGATCTCCAGGATCCCCAATCTTTTTTTCATAAAAAAGATCAAGATCGGTCCTTCGCTCAAAAAGATACCCCTCGATTTTCTCCTTTTTCTCAAGGCAAGCGGATTGCTATTGCGAAACAGGTACGATCTCGTCTTCTCTCATGAAGAGGGGGCTCTTTTTGGAGTTATCCTGAGCAAGCTATCGCGAACACCCCACATCTACGATATGCATTCCAGTCTTCCCCAACAGCTGGAGAATTTCAATTTTTCGCGATCCAGGCTTCTGAAAAGAATCTTTATAAGCATGGAGCGGTTCATCCTGAAGAATTCGCGGGCAATCATCGTGATCTGCCTCGATCTCCTCAAACAGGTCGAAAAAGAGGGCTATGCTGCAAAGGCAATTCTCCTCGAAAATTTCATCGATTTCGAAACAGAGGAATTCACTCAAGAGGAGATCAGACAAAAACGTGAAGAATTTGTCCCCAAGGATAAAAAAATCGTGCTTTATGCGGGTAATTTCCAGCCTTACCAGGGGATATCGCTTTTATTGGAGGCCGCATCCCAATTCCAGAATGACAGAGTCGTCTTCCTGCTCGTGGGAGAGAGTCCGGCTGCTGTCGAGAGGGAAAAGGAAAAGGCCCGCGAACTGGGGATCGCTGAGAAAGTCTTTTTTACAGGACAGGTTCCTCCCGCACAAATGCCTCTCTTTATCGGCCTGGCTGATGTCTTGGTCTCGCCCCGTCTATCCGGAACGAACACCCCGCTCAAAATCTACTCCTTTCTCAAATCAGGAAAGCCGCTCGTGGCCACGAACCTCTGGACACACACGCAGGTCCTGAACGACCAGATATCCGTCCTTGTCGAGCCCGATGCGGAGTGTATGGCTGAGGGAATCGCCTATGCCCTTTTTGACAGCAGAGCTCAAGAAAGGGCGAGGGCAGCTAAGGAAAATGCCGACCGTGACTACACGTATCCCCGTTATAAAGATAAAATAGCTCAAGTTCTCGATACAGCTATGGGTGCGAAGGGATAAGGGTCTTATCACGATGAGAGCGTTTATCACAGGAGCATCGGGATTCATCGGCCGTGCCCTGATCGAGGGATGTCTTCGAAAAAAATGGAATGTCCGTGTCTTCCAGCACACACGTCCAATGGGAAGAAAGGGGTCAAACAGTCAAAGCTATGAGGTCGTTAAAGGCGACATCACAAGCCCGGTGACTCTGGAAGGAATCTTTGAGGGAGTGGATCTTCTCTTCCACTGTGCAGCCGCCTTGGGCGCATCGATCCTCTCAGAAAACGAATTTTTTCGTATAAACGCTGAGGGGACAAAAAACGTGCTCCAAGCTGCAAAAGCAGCCGGTATCCCAAAAACTGTCCATTTCAGCTCTGCGGGTGTTTTGGGATCAGTTGAAGGGGGCGAAGCGGCCAACGAGGACTTCGTTCCAAACCCCCAAAACAGTTATGACCGGAGCAAGCTCGAGGGAGAGAACATCGCTCGGCAATTTGCAGAAGAGGGAATGGACATCGCCATCGTCAGGCCGGGGTGGGCCTATGGGCCCGGGGATCGGCGAACATTTAAACTCATAAAAGCTATCGCCAAAAAAAGATTTTTGCTCGTGACAAAGGGGAATGCGCAGCAGACGCCCGTCCACATCGACGACCTGGTGGAGGGCGTTTTCCTGTGCGCAGAGATGGGGCGGAAGGGCCAAATTTATCACATCGCCGGGAGCGAAGTCTTAAGTGTGAAGGATATCGTAGCCACAATCGCATCGACAGCGGGAAACAAGATCCCGCCGATCTCCCTTCCCCTTTTTCCCGTGATAATGGCTGCATCAGTCCTGGAGAGGACCTTTGCCCTTTTTAAAAAAGAAGCGCCTCTTACCCGAGGGAGACTGAGCTTTTTCATCCACCCCAAACCGCTGGCGATCCAAAAAGCCAAACAAGAGCTTGGCTATTCCCCAAAGATCAGCTTTGCGGAGGGAATTTTACAAACCGTGGAGTGGTCGAAAGCCCACAACTGGCTTTAACTCATCCCGATTGACTTGCAAGAGATAAGTCTATAAGATATCTTCTATTTTAAAACATGAATCGATAGGCTAAAAAGGCAGAGACAAGCTCAGATGGATAAAGAAAAAGTCAGTAAATTCTATGACGTCGTTTGGACGGAGTATATTCCCGAATATGAGGAATCGGAAAATCACTGGAAGATCTTTTATTCCGGCACAGAGGTGGCCGGGAAAAAAGTTCTCGACGCGGGTTGCGGAACAGGCATATTCAGTATCATTTTCGCAAAAAACGGTGCGGGCAATGTCACCGGGATCGACATCAGCGAGGGAAGCCTCGAAACAGCAAAGACCTTAAAAGACAGATTCAACTTGGAAACAGCACAGTTCCAGAAAGAGGACATGCTCGAGCTTCCCTTTGCGGATGAGAGTTTCGATATAGTCTGGGCCTGGGGTACGGCCCACCACACCACCGACCCTTTCGGCGCAATCGAAGAACTGATCAGAGTCCTGAAAAAGGGGGGCTCCCTACTCCTTGCCGTCTACACCAAAACCAAAGCGACCTTTATCCACGAGATCATCCGGAAAACACTGCTGCGGACGCCAAAAAAATCATGGAAAGCACTCTCCAAAATCCTTGCCGTGTTTCTCTCTCCCGTCGTTTTCTTTTTCAAAAAACGGGAAAAATCCCGAAAGGGGGAAAAGCTGGAAGAGCTTATCATGGATTGGTATTTTGTTCCGATACGGCATCACTACTACCCGGAAGAGATCAAAGAATTCCTGGAGGAGAGGGGATTCACGATAGAAAAGTTTCTCCCGGCATCCGGCCGATTCGACAGCACATCCAATTTTATATACAAGGCCCGGAAGCAATAGGAGGGAGAACAGGCGGTATCCATGAAAATCAAACTCCACACCAAAATCTTCCTCGGACTCATCCTTGGGATCATTGCCGGTCTTATTTTTAAAGAAAAGGTCTTGTTCATCGAACCCATCGGGACCGTCTTTCTCAACCTGATCACCATGATCGTGGTCCCCCTGGTGTTCGTCTCCCTGATGCTGGGGACTGCCAGCCTGGGAGACATCAAAAAGCTAGGCCGGATCGGGGCCAAGACGTCCCTTTATTTTGTCATCACAACGATCATCGCCATCTGCGTGGGTCTCTTTTTGGCCAACACCGCCAATCCCGGCGAGGGCCTGCCCGAGACGGTCCAAACCCAACTCATGGAGAACTATGAGGCCAGAGCCCAGGATGGGATCAAACGGATGGAAGAAAAACCATCCATCGTCGAGATCCTGGTCAATATCGTCCCCAAGAATCCCGTCAAGGCCTTCATCGACGGCAACATGCTCCAGATCATATTTATGGCCATCCTCTTCGGCATCGTTCTCACGCTCATCCCGACGGAGAAATCCGATTTCCTGGTCAAGATGCTGGATGCCCTCAATGATATTTTCATTCAAGTCGTCCACTTGGTCATGAAAGTGGCACCCTACGGCGTATTCGCCCTCAGCGCAGCAGTGATCGGACGATTCGGGATGGATATCCTGTTCACCCTGCTCAAGTACTGCACTGTGGTCATAGGGGGATTAATCCTCTACGGGATCACCTTTAACAGCTTAGCTGTCAGCGTTCTCGGGCGGACCAATCCCCTCTATTTCTTCAGAGCTGTCAAAGAAGCCATCATCATCGCCTTCAGTACCTCCAGCTCCATGGCTACCCTTCCCGTTGCCATGGAGAGTGTCGAGCACATCGGAGTCAAACGCGAGTACTCCAGCTTCGTGATTCCCCTGGGTTCGACTGTCAACATGGACGGCACAGCGCTCTACCAGGGAGTGTCTGCGGTCTTCATCGCCCAGATATACGGCATCCCCTTGGGCTTAACCGGTCAGGTCACGATCGTTCTCATGGCCGTTATGGCCTCCATCGGAGCAGCCGGCGTCCCCATGGCCGGGATTATCGCCCTGGCTCTGGTCCTGAAGCAGTTGGGCATCCCTCTCGAGGGGATCGCCCTCATACTGGGTGTCGAGAGGCTACTCGATATGGTCCGGACATGTGTCAACGTGGTGGGGAACATGGCCTGCTCGGTTGTCATACAGGAACTGGAAGAAAAAACTCACACAAAAAAATCTTAGTTCTTTCTCGTCGAAATTGATTTAAACGGCAATCTTTCTGTCTTTGATCTTTTGGGCGGGACTTCCGACAGCAATACAATACTCAGGGAGGGATTCGGTGACTACGGATCCTGCGCCAACAACGGTCCCTTTGCCGACATTGATCCCATCCAGGACAATAACGCCGGCTGCCAGCCAAACATCCTCACCGACGGTGATTCCCCCTTTGGAATAGGAGGGCTGGAACATGATCGGAACGGATATGTCATCGAATGTGTGATTCCCGCCGGCCACGAGGTAGCATTGCCCCGCTAAAAAGCAGTATTTTCCTAAACGGATATCCGTCTCTGAGAGGAGCATACAGTTGGCCGAGATGTTGCAGAAATCATCTAGGGATATCGAACCCTCTTTGCAGCTCAAGATGGTATTCCGGCCGATATAGACATTTTCTCCGATGATTATCCCCTGGTTTTCCTCGCCCTTCGCGTCGAGCACCACGTTGTCGTCGATGAAGGTATTCGCGCCTATAGAGATCTTCTTGGGATGCCGTAGGGTAATGTTCCGTCCGAAGACCACGCCTTTCCCAACCTGTTTGAATAAGCCAGGGTAGAAAACTTTCCGTAGGAAGAAGCCCAGCGCCCCGGGCACCCCTGAGAAGAGCAGAAGCACACACTCATACCTGAGAAACGAAAAGAGATTTTTCCTGCCAAGAAACAGTGAGGAATACTTGGAAAAAAAAGATCCCCTTTTATCGATGAGCTCCTTCTGCACACTCCCCCGAAAATCGTTGTTCATCCCACCCTCCTTTCGTTTCTTCTCCGTTCGCTCATTCATATTGATAAGTTTCGATTGTTTGATTCATTCCCTACGGAAATTTATCCGCCGGAGGTTCAATCACTGGCTTTATGTCCACATAATCGAGCCACACATTCCCTCGACCTGTGAATAAAAACTTCAGATATATTTGACTTTCCTTGTTCTGATAATAATCGAAGCTATAAACCTGGTAATCCACTCCTTCCTGGATCCTGTCTCCGGTAATAAAGTAAGAGACCACTTCGTCTCCCCCAGGCCTGTCGAGAAGGGCAACGCCCAACAATCGGTCACCAGCGCGTTCGAAATCCTCGGCCTTAACCCGTAAAGACACCGAATAACGCCCGGGAAAATATGCCTGCCCCGTCTTGTAGGAACTGAGTTTCCCGCCCTCCTTCTGTTTGGGCATATAAAAAGCACAGCCTCTTGAAGCATTTTCTTCGAAAACGGCCTTCCCAAAAAGCGCAGGCATCCATTCTCCCTCCATCGTGCACGGGGGCCCTGTTAGAGCCCCTGTCGCGTCATTCCATAGATAAACCTCTGACATACCGTCTTTGCCCCGAAATACGAGCTTCTCCGGGTCTCGTTGGATGAACCGAGCGATGTTTGCGTTGATGTGATCCCTGCGAAGGATAGAGGGAGATGCGATGATCCAAACCCTCCTTTGGGGATCCTTTTCCAGCACCTGTCTCAGGTCTTCCAGATTATTGATCCACCTGGCTCCGATATAAAAATCCTTCCATCCCTCGGATGTCTCCTCCCATGCATCCCAGGTCCCGGGCCCCCCGGACCACAGCCAATAGTCGACCCTCCCTGCATAGATGTTTTGGAAGACCACATGGATGGCGACAACCAGGTCATCTTCCCGGAGAAAGTACCGGACATACTCTCCCGGCCCTCTATGATCATAGTGCTGATGTCTCCCCGACCTGTTGACGATATCTGTCTGGATGGAGTCGCCATACTGCCGATCGACGATCCGCTTCACCCTCCCGATACCCACGCCCTCTGCGGTCAAAAAGAGAAGAGCCACAAAAAGGACTCCTGCTGCCACCGAAAAACCGGCGCCTCTTTTTTGTTTGTAAGGCAGCATCAAGACCTCGATCAGGATCCGTGACAGCTGAAAAAGGCAAACAGCATAGAGAACAACAAAAAGAGGATACAGCTGGTAGAGGTAGCGGGGCTGGACGTGCGTCCTGAAAAAGCCGAGGAAGACCAGGGGGAACACCAGGCAGAGATACAAAAAGAGCCAGTTTTTCGAAAAGGATTGCGTACGGGATTCTTGTGCTTTTCTTTCTCGAAACAAGGTGATGAGGAGGAGAAGACTCCCGGCCCCGATGATCAGGCTCATTCGGGGAAAACTGCCGTAGAACTCATAAAAATAGTCGAGCGAAAAACTGGCAAAAAAATACTCGATCATGCCCTGCATGCTCTGATCGGTTTTGGCATACACATACCCCACTTCCCAGAAGAAATACTCATGGAGCTGGACAAGAATGTAAAACACCGTTGTCAAAGAAAAACTCAGAAGCACATCCCTGCGGACAAATCTTCGTATCCCTTTGACGAGGAAAAAAGCAGGATAACAGAACCAGACGCTCATTCCCAGCTGATGGACGAGGGGTGCCGCGATAAACACCGCTGTCGCAAATATTTTGTACGTTTTTTTCTCCTCGAAAAATCCCCTGTAAAAAAGATAAAGCCCGCCAAAACTCACAAGCTGAAGAGGGGCGAAGTAGAGGTCGACGCGCCCGTATTCGGCAACCCACACACACAGAGAAAAAACAACGGCAGCACCGACACCCACCGTTCGATTGAACAGCTTTTTTCCCGCTAGATAAAGCACAGGGATCAGACCGATCGTGCACAGGACGCTGATCAGCCTAAGATTGAACACTGTGAACCCAAAGATCTTGGTGAAAAGAGCCGAAACATACGCATACAAAATGGCTTTGTAATAGATGTGTCCGGAAGGAAATAGAGGATAACCCAGTTCCAAGATCCTCTCAGTGGCGAGATAGTAGAATCCTTCATCCATCCATAGAGAGAGGGCATCCAGGGATTGGATAAAAAGACAAAGGATAAAAACACAGAAAAGGACGAGGCCCACCCAAATTAAAAGATCCGCTTTCTGTTGAACGTTTCTGGACAAAATGGTGTTCAACAGCCTATCCTCTTCCAGGGCCTGGGTCAGCTCCCTTCTTCACTCCCGGGAGGTTCGTGGGACTTCAACTCCGCCACAGAGTAGATCCGCATCTCGTGTGTGGTGAAATAGATCCGCGAGATGATCTCTGCCAGCAGGCCGGTCATTACGAACTGGAGCCCCAGGATCATCAGGAACACACCAAGTATTAAATTCCCCAGGTTGTCCCGGATCGACCACTCAAAAAAGTAAAACCCCACTGTCAGGATAAGAGCGATGGTGAATCCGATCCCTCCGAGGATCATACCGATCAGTCCGAAAAACTGCAGCGGCCGATCGATGAAGCTGATGATGAATTTGACCGTTATCAGGTCGAAGAGCACTCTGCGGATACGCGAAAGGCCGTACTTGGATCTCCCTTTCTGGCGGACCACATTCTTGATCGGAACCTCTGTGATCTTTACGCCCGTCCGGCTGATAAGGGCAGGGATAAAACGGTGAAGCTCTCCGTAAAGCCGGATCCCCTCGAGGACATCTCTCCTGTAGGCCTTAAAGGTTGTGCCAAAATCGTGGATTTTAACTCCAGAGAGGAGGCGCATGATGCGGTTCGCCACCCAGGAGGGAAAACGTCTCAGGAGAAAATTATCCTTCCGTTCTTTTCTCCATCCAGAGGCAATGTCGAATCCCTCACTTATTGGAGCCAATAGTTTAGGGATATCTGCGGGATCATGCTGCAGGTCCCCGTCCATAGATATAATGATCTTTCCCCTGGCATGGTCGAATCCGGCCTGAAGAGCGGCCGTTTGACCGAAGTTTTTACGCAACCGGATGACTTTGACGGTTTTATCCGATGCGAACAATTTAATCAATATGTCATGACTGCGGTCCGTGCTCCCATCATCGATAAAGATCAGCTCGTACGACGCGCCCAACACTCCAAGCACCCGGGTGAGTTGTTCATAGAGCTCTTTGATGTTGTCTTCTTCGTTATAAAACGGAACAACGATCGAAATCTGCGGATTTATATGTTTTTCATCCATAGGATCTTTGACCGATCATAAATGACTAAAATTTATCAACCGAATCCCCAGATCAGCAATGACATCTGGCAAACGTTCATCGAGCAATGCACTCAACTCTTTCTCTCTGTATTTATTGATGTAATAAGGCCCGATTCTCGTTTCTAACTCTAACATGTCTTGTGTGATAAATCCAGGATGAACCATAATTTCCGTAACACCCTCCTTCACTCTGTGAAGGACCTTTTTAAGTTTAGCGGCGGTAATCCGGCCGCTGTCGCAAACGCCATAAAACCTGTCAGGTGATCGGACCCCCTCATTCGTCATCCTCTTTTTCAAGGAGGCTGAAGACAGGGAGATGAGCATCGATTTCAACATCTGTCCGGGCCGTAAGAAGAGACAGCATTCCTGGATAAACCGTACCCTGTTGATCCTGTACTCCTTTGCTATCTTCAGGACAATCCGGAAAAGTGGCCGGATCATATGGATGTGTTTCTCGCTATCGATGTGGCTGGGGGAGAGACCGGTATTCTTCACCTTCTCCACTTGTGCCCTGAACTCCCGCTCGACCTCATCGATGCCTATACGTTTAAGCAAGATTCGACGGAGGAGGTGCGGCACACTTGGAACAAAACATCTGTCTTTGGAGAGAAGGCTCTCCACTTTCTCGACCGGTGAGAGGGGCTGTCCTCTCAGGATATTGAGATGGACACCCACGCCTAAATTCGGATGGGCCCCCGCCAATTCAACGGCTTGATCGAATCCCGGCATGTTGGCCATAAGTGTTGTGCTTGTCAGGATGCCCTCTTTATGGGCTTTGATTATTCCCTCGTTCACTCCCTGGACAAGTCCGAAGTCATCGGCATTGATTATGACTTTTTTCATGATTTTCGGAAAAGCGATAGGGCGTTCGAGACGGCCACCTGGATATCGCGCAAACTCCGGATCTGGCGGATCATCTTGAACAGATAAGAAGGCCTGAGGTAAAACTCCCGGACTGCCTGGTTTCTGAGCTTCCAGACCTCCTCCTTCGACAGAGTTCCGGCCTCAAGCACAGGGAAGTCCGTGCTGTCGAACACATCCTCCTCGGGACGCATCCATCCTTTCTGGAGGGCCTCTTCTCTCAGTGGAGTGCCCACATCCGGAGTAGCGATGGCAAATGAAGCAAAATCGATATCCAGCTCCTTGGCCAGATCGATCGTCTTCCGGATGGATTCCTCGTCATCCCCCGGAAGCCCGATGATAAAATAGCCCAGCACATGGATCTTATAAGCGTTCAGCATGCGAATCGTACTCTTAATCTCGTCTGTCGTGATCTTTTTGGAATACTTCTCGAGGATTTCATCGCTCCCGCTCTCGATGCCCAACGACACCGTATGGCATCCCGCTGCCTTCATGTGTTTGATCTTATCCTCGTTGAAAGATTTGATGTGGGCGTTGCAGCTCCATGTAAAATCGAACGCGTTTTCGACCATTTTGCTGCAGATCTCGACCACACGGTTTGTGTTGATTGTGAACGTGGGATCCTGGAATAGGATCTCCTTGACACCCAGTCGAGTCAGCAAACGAAGCTCTTCGATCACTCCATCCACATCCCTCGTTCTGTAACCGTAAGCACCAGCCGTGCAGAATCCGCAGCTGTGAGGGCAGCCGAGCGACGTCACAACAACAGTGAACGGGAATCTCCGGGCGATCGGGATCCGGTATTTTTTAAAATCGAAGAGGTCGTGGCGGGGGACAGGCACAGCATAAGTCCGCGGCGGCATCTCTGTGCTCTTCAGAAACTGTCCATTTTTCCTTGTGATAAGCCCCAGGAGAGGTGAATCCATCTGTCCGTTTTCTTTGAGAAAAACACGAATATTCGGGCTCGTGAAATCCAGAATGACGGCATCCACATAGGGATGCCGCTCGAGAAGATCTTCCCCGACAAAAGGCAAAATCCCAGCACTGGCCACAATTTTTATACCGGTCTTGGCTTTGATCCGCTCCATCAACCGGAGGTCCGATTGCATCGTTGCCGTCCCGGTTGTGAAAATCAAAGCCCGGGCGCTGGATTCCACGATCTCATTGAATACAGCTTCCTCCGACATTTTATTGATAATAGCATCGATCACTCGGACGTTATACTCTCCATCCAGAATTCCGCTGAGGTAGATGAGGTCCTGGGGCGGCCAGTAGTAGTTGGCCTTGGAGGAAAAGCTGCAGTAATAGTCCCTGATGTAGAGTTTATCCCCCGGCGGGTTGAGCAGGATGACTTCGTTTGCGTTCAAAATAACAGTCCGTTTAAAATTTGGCTCAAATTATACCACACCTCAATGTCCCGCACACGTTTTCCTTCCGCGTCTCTAACTTTTCCAAAACTGTGATGAATGACTTTCCGAAAGCTCCAATTGTTGATTTCGAAAACACGTTCAATTTCCCCAGCGAGGAAATTTCACTCGATTCCGGGCCTCCCTCACATCTCCCTTGGGGAGATGTACCATGCCCGTCCGGCCCTCCATACGGTTTTCTCCACCACACAATTGGAACTTCCAAAAGCGCGACGCGATTCATCACCGTCACAGTTTCAGAAATTCCGCTCTCCGAGTTGGGGATTGATATTCTAACGGTGTTCAGATACATTAGGGAACCAGAGGAAGACGATGTGCGGCATCTGCGGCGTTTATGGATTCAACGGCCTGGGTCCTGAAGCAGAGGACACGACAAAAAAGATGTGCGCTGTGATGACGCACCGTGGTCCGGACGATGAGGGCTACTACAGAGATAACAAAGTCGCTCTAGGGATGCGGCGCCTGAGTATCATCGATCTTGTTACAGGACACCAGCCCATTGCGAACGAGGATAAAAGCGTCTGGGTGGTCTATAATGGGGAGATCTACAATTTTCCTGAATTACGGGAAGAGCTCATCCAGAAGGGGCACTCTTTCGCCACAAAGTCCGACACAGAAGTGATCGTCCATCTCTACGAAGAGGAAGGGGAGAGTTTTATCTCCCGGTTGAACGGCATGTTCGCCATTGCTCTCTGGAATCTTAAAACGAACACACTCATTCTCGTAAGGGACAGGCTGGGGATAAAACCGCTCCACTACTGGCAGTCGGACAACTCCCTGGTTTTTTCCTCCGAGATCAAATCCATCCTCGAGGCCGGTTATCCCCGGGAACTGGATTTTGACGGGATGTCGCGATTCTTCAGCTTCGAGTACATTCCTGCCCCCCAGACGATTTTCAAGGGAATAAAAAAACTCTTGCCAGGACATATGATGATCGTCAACGATCGAATGGTCCAGATCAAACAATACTGGGATATCCAACAGGGCAATGGTTTAGGTTCCTCAAAAAACGAAACCGTGATAATGGAGGAGATCTACACGCGGCTGAAAGGATCGGTGAAGAGACGACTCATCAGCGATGTGCCTCTGGGAGTTTTCCTGAGCGGGGGGATGGATTCGAGCTCCATTACAGCGCTCATGAGCGAGGTGGCGGATACGAGGATTAAAACCTTTTCCATTGGCTTCAAAGAGGAGACGTTTAACGAGCTGGGATACGCCAAGATCGTGGCCGACCGCTTCCAGACCGACCACCAGGAATTTGTCGTGGAGTCGAATCTCGTGAGAAAACTGGTTCCCAAGCTGATCGAATATATGGATGAGCCGCTGGCCGATGCATCGGTCATCCCCACTTATTTGATCTCGAAACTGGCCCGTCAGTATGTCACAGTCGCGCTGGCTGGTGAGGGTGGGGACGAGCTCTTCGCCGGGTATGACACCTACAAAGCCTATCAGGTGGCGCGGCTCTACAGAAAAGTGCCGAAGTTCATAAGAGACGGACTCGTTAAAAACATCGTCAAGATCCTTCCTGCTTCGAGAAAAAGGCTCAGCTTTGAATTCAAAGCTAAAAAATTCATATCGGGTATCGACTATCCTCCTGAAATTGCAAACTTCATCTGGTGGGGGGCTTATGGACCCTCGGAGAGGGAAAAACTGTTTGCGGCCGATGTCCATGAAAAATTGAGCCAGGACGTATTCGCTCCCATCTCCTTCCATCTCGACAACTGTTCGGCAAATGACACTGTGAGCCGGATCGGGTATCTGGACCTCAAGCTCTACCTCCAGGACGACCTCCTCGTTAAAACGGACAGAATGAGCATGGCCAACTCCCTGGAGATCCGCGTGCCCTTCCTCGACCACACGTTCGTCGAATATGCCAGGGCCATCCCCAGTTCTTTGAAACTCAAGGGGCTGACGACCAAACACATCCTGAAAAAAGCGATGGCCCCCTATCTTCCGCCCGAAATTTTGACACGAAAAAAGATCGGTTTCGATATTCCCCTGGGCATCTGGATCAGGAAGGAACTCAAGGATTTTGTCACGGATGTCCTTTCCCCGGAAAATTTAAACAAGCACAGATTTTTCAATCCGGCTGCCATCGAAAGAATCCTGGGAGAGCACCTCCAGGGCGCACACAACCACCGGCAGTTGTTGTGGCCGCTTGTCATTTTCCAGTTCTGGTACAACCGCTACATGGATTGAGGGATTAATCAACCATGAACATTTACTGTGCAAACATTGAGCAGTCAAGGATGCGCTTCCAAAAACTTCCAATAAACGACCTAAGAGTCTCACCAAAAATCGTCTCATGATCGATAAAAAAGAGCTGTTCGAACACTACAGCAAGGCTGGATCCATCACCCGGGCCTATCTCAAGATCAAGCTGAAGATCTGTCCTCTTCTCCAGCTAGAGGGACTTTTTCCCAAAGAGGGAACGATCGTCGACTTGGGCTGCGGCAATGGGCTTTTTCCCAACATCTTGAGCTTGGGATCGCCTGAAAGAGAGATCATCGGGCTTGACCTGGACGAAAAAAAGATCGAAATCGCTAACGCAACAAAAACCAATGCCGGCCAAATTACCTATAAAATCGGCAACGTCGTCGAGGCGGATTATCCCCAAGGGGACGTTTTCACACTCGTCGACGTCCTCTATTTAATCCCCTATGACAAACATGAGCTCATCATCCGGAAATGTTATCAATCCCTGCTGCCTGGAGGAATCCTTATCATCAAAGAAATGGACACCAGGCCGCGGTGGAAATACGCCTGGAATCTCTTCCAGGAAACTCTGGCCGTCAAACTGATCGGCTTCACACTGGGCGAACGATTTTATTTCCGGAGCCAGAAAGAGTATCTGGACATGCTTCAAAGTATCGGCTTTTCCGTTGAGCCTATACCCCAACATTCGGGCTACTGGTATCCCCATATCGCTTATACCTGTATCAAAGCTCCTGAAAATCATAAAAAACCAATCCCTCAAAATCCCAAATTGCGATAAAGGGATAACTTTCCCTTGGTCGATGGAGAGTTGTTTTTACGGTGGATTTGTGGCATAAATAGGAATCAAATATAACCCCAAGGAAAAAACGTGATCAAAGCCGACTGTTTATACTTTAAAGGAGACAAACCCTGTAAATTCAAGATTCTCTGTGATGGATGCTCACACTACACACCTTTCCCCAAAAAAATTCTGATCATCAAATGCCGGGCGCAGGGGGATGTCCTGCGGACAACAGCTCTGCTCCATGGAGTAAAGAGGAAATATCCCGAGAGCCACATCTCCTGGCTTGTGGATGAGGAAAGTGTGGATCTTTTGCTTAACAATCCCTTTATCGACAGGGTGTTGTCCTACAATCTGGAGTCGATTATACCGCTGCTTGTCGAAGAGTTCGAAGTCCTCATCTCCCTCGACAAGGAACCTCCGTCTACCTCCGTAGCCTCCCTTATCAAATGCCCGCACAAATTCGGATTCGGGATGAATGCCCAGGGAAATCTTATTCCACTTAATGCAGAGGCGGAATATGCCTATCAACTGGGCATCGATGACGACCTCAAGTTCAAAGAGAACACGATGACCTACCAGGAGATCATCGCTAAAACTGCGGAGATCGAATACAAAAGAGACCCCTATGTGTTCGCAATCGAGGATTCCCATAAAACGAGAGCCAGAGATTTTTTTAAAAAGCATGACATCTCCGAGGGACGAGTGGCCATAGGATTCAATACGGGTGCGGGAGTGAAGTTCGAGACCAAACAGTGGCCGCCTCTGAACTACTTAACACTGGTCGATTATTTAAGCGAGAACGTCGAAGCCAATATTTTCCTGTTGGGTGGACAAAGAGAAAGAGAATTGAACCAATTCATCGAAAAAAACTCAAAACACAAGATCTACAACACAGGGACCGACAACTCTCTTCTCGAGTTCGCTGGTTTTTTATCGTTTATGGACATAGTCGTTACTTCGGATACACTGGGGATGCATCTGGCCATCGCCCAGGAGAAGACAATCGTCGCCCTCTTCGGGCCGACCTGCCCGCAGGAGATCGACCTCTACGACCGGGGAGTCAAGCTTTATGCGGGAGTGGACTGCTCTCCGTGTTACAAACAGACGTGTGACGACATGAAGTGTATGGAGGCCACCACTCCAAAGCATGTCTTTGAAGAGATCCAAAAACTCATCTGACCGTCCGATGGAAGACTCACTCAAAAGAAAAGCCGTTGTGATGATCCCAACGTATAACGAAGGGGAGAATATCGAGGATCTCATCGAAGAGATTCTGGCGCTCGATGTTGAGGTGGATCTCTCTGTTGTGGTCGCCGATGACAACTCTCCTGATGGAACCGGTGAAATCGTCCGGAAGATGGGGGAGACAGACAACAGAATCCACGCCCTCATCCGTAAAAAACGCAAGGGCCGGGGGGCCGGCGGCATCGACGGATTCAAAGAAGCACTCAAGCTCAGGCCTGATTTTGTCGTCGAAATGGATGGGGATCTCTCCCATCAGCCCAAACACATTCCTTCGCTCCTCGAGGCATGCAAGGATTACGACCTCGTCATCGGCTCCAGGTTTGTCAAAGGCGGGAAGGATGAGGACAGGAATCTAGTGCGGCGGATCATCACGTTTTTTGTACGCAGCTTCATCCGGCGCAAATTCCGCATTCCCGTGCGCGATGTCTCCTCGGGCTTTCGATGTTTCAAACGAAAGGTCCTCGAGGAGATCGACCTGGATGACCTCATATCCGTAAATCCCTCCATTGTGCTCGAGATCCTGTACAAAGCCCACCTCCTGGACTTCACGATCAAAGAAGTTCCCATCGAGTTTATCGACCGGACCCGGGGGAAAACCAAACTGAACTTTTTAATCCTGCTCGATACACTCGTCATGGCCCTGCTGTTCAAAAAACGCTACACAAAATCAAACGTGAAACGCACGGCCTGACCATTCATCCAGAAGCGAAACCTCTCGAATAGGCAAAAGATAAGATCAAAAAAACCTTTTTGGAAGATCCTGTAAAATCAGGGGAATATGAGATCATCGGTACCAATCAGGAAATAGATCCCCCCCAGGAGTATCCAGCAACAGGGTGATCTCCTTGTTATCTACCCGGACCAAGTAAAGCCCCCAATCCCCTTTTAATTTTTTGTTATATTTGAGGGTCGAGCTGAAGACGACGAACCTGTCATCGGGAGACCACGCAGGAAAATAATCATGGTGTTCATCTCTCTGGGTCAGCCGGGATTTATCGCTTCCGTCCGGATTCATCAACCAGATATCCCCCTTTCCATCGGCCTCTGAGGAGACATAGGCGATGCGTTTTCCATCCCAAGAAAAATGCGGGCGGCAGCTATCTCCTCCCTCTGTAAGGATGGAAAGTTCCTTAGTGCGGAGATCGAACACAGCGACTTCCCAGCCGATCGTTCGCTTGGCAGTGATCCCCAGCAATGGTTCTGAGGGTGCAAAATCGGGAATCGCCGCCTTCCCCTTCAATTGAGGGGCCAGCGCGACCATCTTTTTGGACTGGATATCCACTATTTTCATGTTGTGGCTCTTCCTGAATCCTCTCCTCCGTTCGACCGTGTAGGCGATCCTTTTTCCGTCAGGATGCCAGTTATGGCCGGCATGGCCGATGGGATTGCGAAGGTCTGTCGTGAGCTGGACGACATTTTGACCATTGCTATCCATGACGAACATCTCATATTTCCCGTCTGGATTTGCTGTAAACCCAATCTTTGTCCCATCCGGAGACCACTTGGGATTTTCGTCGTTCCAATCGTTATCCGTCAGCTTTGCCAATCCATTCTTTGTCAGGAGATAGATCTCATAGTCGCCATCCATATCTGACTGGAAAACAATTTTTCCTTCGAATTCAATCTCGGGCATATAATCTTCGAAGTTGCCCGCAACCTGTTCTGCCACTTGGCTGTCATTGTGTGGCTGACAGAACACCAGCAAAGCTGAATACAAACATATAAGAATAAATACACTCTTTTTTTTCATTTTGACCTCGTCTCCATTGTAAACAATTGGGCCGCACCCTTCAATTGGACATCAAGACCGGATTATCCTTTGGCGAAAAGAAGAAATCGGATGTTCTTTTGGAAAAATAAGAAAATCTACGAAACGAAAAGGGTCAGTTGCGGTGGCTGAGGATGTCTTGGAGATCGATCTTCTTTTTCTCAAAGTAAAGCTCTATCATTTTTCTCCCCACCCCATCGAGTTTAGGTTTGATGGATTCCACCACCTTTTCGGGCGTGACATCTTCCTTGACGTTGAAGAAATTTCTCTTCCAATGGACGAGGTAACCGGACAGGCAGATGGGCTGGACTCTGCTGTAAAAATCACGGTCGAACACATCCAGGACGGACTTTTTCTTCCTGTCCATACTGTTGAAGTCAATTTTGGCACCCAGCTTCAGGAGTTCGTCCCTCCGTTCCTCCCGAGTGTTCAGGTCGTAGAGTATAGGGAGGTAACGGACGCTGTATTCCTCCGCGAAACTTTTGACGGATTCCAAGAACTCCGGATAATTGTCAGCAGTCACAAGGAGTTTTTCTCCGTCGGGCGCCTGTTCCCAGTTGGCACCATCCGTAAATTCAGAGATCTCGTTCTCAAGGGCGTAAATGATGCTGCCGATGGCCATCGATGCCCGGCAGGGGATACACCAGGCGACTTCGTTCCCGTAATTCTTGCTGGTTTCCTTGTAGCTTTTAACGGCCATCTCTCTAAATATATCTCGAATATTGATGATCTTATAGACGATTCTGTCCTCGCCATGCAGTTTTTTCAACAGGTCAACATTGGGGCGGCTGGCTTTCAAAGCAAAATGCAAATAGCCTTTATAGAAGGTCAGAAGGTGGACCTTTTCGTACTGCCGTGCCAGGAAATGGGCGGCATAGAGAGAGTCGATACCTCCGGAAAACTCGACGATGATCTCTTTTTTCATTGGTGACTCCAAAAGGAACAGTATAACAGATTTCTTGTCGAAAACACGATTTTAGATTCCCAGAGCTCTTGCGCCTTGGACTAAGCTGAGAACAGAAAGCAGGAGAACAGCCAGAACGATCAAGTTGAAATATCGGTAGACGGCTCCGGCCAACAGAGTGGAGCGGCGCATCATCCTTCCGCTGATCTTGCAGCGGACGCTGGAATCGAACAGAAAGGGCTGGTTCAAAATTTTTGTCTTCAGACCTCTGAGGAGCTCTTTGAGCAAGCCTTGAGCTTTGTCCCTTTTCCCGGCAAGATTGCGAGAAAACACACCACCCAGGGATAGGCACAGGATGAGCGAGCCACCGAACATCACACTCAGAAAAAAAAGAAAAACAGGAAGAATCATGAGTTGCTTTTTTTGTTTTTTAAGTGCACAGCAGGCCATAGTCGCTTTGTCTCCTTTAATGCCTGAAGAATTTCAGGATGCTTTTGATGGAATTTGTCATAACATCGATCTCCTCAAAGGTGTTGTAAGCGCTGAAGGATATTCTCAGTGATTCAGGAACCTTCCGGCTGTTATACCAGGAATGGACACAATGTTTCCCGAAGCGTGTCATGATATTTTCCGATTCATTCAGGATTCGGGACACATCGCCAGTGCTGATCCCATCGACAAGGAGGTTCACAATGCCGGAACGAAGCCCGGGATTCTCAGGACCGATAAAGCTTATGCCATCGATGGTAGAAAGTTGAGACGTGGCGTAGAAATTCAGATCGAGTAAGTGTGCGTGGATGTTCTTCTGGCCAATCTGTCTGATGTAATCGATCGTAGCGCCAGCACCGATGATTCCCGCGTAATTCTGAAGTCCGGCTTCGAACTTGTCGGGAAGCCGTGCAAGAGTTGCACCGGTGTAGGTCGTGTCTTCGACGGTCTCTCCGCCTGCCAGAAACTGAGGGAGCTCATTCAGAAGCTGTTTTTTACCGTACAGGATCCCCACTCCTGTGGGCCCCCACATCTTGTGGATGGAGGCGACCATAAAATCGATATCCATCCTTTGAACATCTATAGGCTGGTAAAGGCTGCTTTGCGCGGCGTCAACACAAACCAGGGCTCTATGTTTATGGGCGTGCTGAATAATTTCCTCCAGAGGGAAGGACACGCCGGTCAAGTTCGAAGTGGCAAGCACTGTGACCAGCTTCACCCGGGAGGACATTATCTCCTTGTATTTTTCGAGGTCGAAGATGGTGTCTTCATGAGTCGGGATGATGACCCGGCTGATATTTTTCTTCCGCTCCATGATCTGCCAGGGTCTCAGGTTGGAATTGTGCTCGATATCAGAGGACACGACAATATCGCCCGGCTTGAAATCGATCGTGTTGGCGAGGAGGTTGAGGCCCTCGGTGCTGTTGCGCAGAAAAACGATTTCTTCCTTGGATGAGGCGTTGAAAAATCTCTGTATTTTCTGGCGGGAATCCTCGATCTTTTTTGTGGTTTCCACACCAAAATGGTGGTTCGTTCTTCCGTGACATCCTGGAAAATTATGGTAGTAATCGACAACGGCATCCGTGACCTGCTTTGGCTTTAAAGTCATACAGGCATTATCGAGATAGATGATGGGCTTCGAATTATAAGATTTTTGCAACGCAGGAAAATCTTCTCTTATTTTATCGGTATCAATAGACATATCGACTGTTTTTCGCCTTTTAGTCTATTTATTATATAAATTTTATATATATTGTCAAGTATGGAGATTTCTGCGTACTTTTCCCCTGAAATCGATACGGAAGATATGTTAAAATTTCCATGGGACAGAAGATTGAAATGGATAGTAAGTTGCTCCATAGAGAAATCTTTGATACGTTAGAATAAAAAGTAATCATAGAGAAAGAGATCCGGAAGAAGATCGCGAATTTAGGCTTATCCACTCATGTGACATGACTCACAGAAAGACAAAAATACTGGGCCAACATTTTCTTAAAAATCCGCATGTCCTGAAAAAAATCATCGCCTGCATCTCTCCCCAGAACGAAGATGTCATTATAGAAATCGGACCAGGGAAAGGAGCCTTGACCATCCCGTTAACCGAATGGGCAGGAGAGGTTGTCGCCATCGAAAAGGACAGAGCGCTGGCTTTTCTACTCAAAGAGAAAAAAATCCCCAATCTGTCCATTCGCGAAGGAGATTTCCTCAAAGTCGATTTCAAAAGCCTGATCAGCGAAAAAAAACCTCTTCAGGATAAGCCAAAAATCGTCGGAAATCTTCCCTACTCCATATCGTCACCCATTCTTTTCAAGATCTACGAACACAAAGAGCTCCTCTCGTTCTGCGTATTTCTCCTTCAATTGGAAGTCGCCGAGAGGATCTGCGCAGCCCCAGGATCCAAAAAATTCGCCCCCATCTCGATCCTCTTCCAGAACGAATTCGAGACGCACATCCGCGCGCGGATCGGCCCCCAGTCATTCAGTCCGCCACCCAAGGTCATGTCCGCTCTTCTTTCCCTGAAGAAAAGAGAAAAGCCTCTTTATGAACTCACAGACGAGGATAAATTCCGGCGCTTTTTAAAGACTTCGTTTCAGAGCCGCAGAAAAACGCTCTTCAATAATCTGATCATGGGCGGCTATCATCGCGACCATCTGGATACTGTTTTTCAAAATCTTGACATCGAAAAAAAGATAAGGCCTGAACAGCTTTCCATAAAAGGTTTTCATTCCCTGTTCGAAACACTCATGGCTTCATCATCCCCTATTGATTGATACCAGCAATAATGCTATAAGAACTCTAATCGAATGAATAAGTTTGAATACTACAACAGGTTGCTAGGGCTTTTTATCAGTTATAAAAGACAGAAGGTGGTGCTGAAACAGATGCCCGTGCGTCTGTGGATAGAACCGACAAATCACTGTAATCTAAAATGCGTGATGTGTCCGAACAAGGATCTCAAAAAAGAGGATAAGGGATTCATGGAGTTCGACCTTTTCAAGAAGATCATCGACGAGGTGTCCGCATTTGCAGCAGATGTGCATCTTCTTCACCGAGGCGAATCGCTTCTCCATCCGGATTTTTTCAAAATGGCCAGGTACGCCCACGATAAAAAACTGATCGTCAAGTTCCACACGAACGGGACACTCCTGGATGAGGATAAAGCGTACAAGCTCATCGAATCCGGAATCGATCAATTCTCGTTTTCCTTCGATGGGTATGATAAAGACACCTATGAAAGCATCCGGATCAACGGAGATTTTAATAAAACCGTTGGAAATATCGTGCGGTTTTTGGAAATTAAGAAAGAATTAAAGAGCAAAAAACCCTTCACCATTTTAGAACTGATAAACTTCCCGGAGCACCGGATCCGCGCCAACAAAAGCCAAAGGAAAGATTTTACTAACACATTCAAGGGACTCCCGCTAAACCGGCTGGAGATCAAAGAATTTCACAACTGGGCAGGGGAAGTGGAGGGTCAGAGAAACCGCAAAAATTATTCTCCATGCACTTTTCTCTGGCACGCTCTGATCATTTTCTGGGACGGTGCTGTGCTCCCGTGTACGCAGGACTTCTTTGGCTATTACGTTTTAGGAAACGTCAAAGATACCCTCATCCGAGAGATCTGGAATAACGACAAAATGCAGCGCCTGCGGAAAAAAGCGCTCGCACAAGACATCGATGATCTAAAAACCTGCAGTCAATGCGACCGTGTCTGGAGGGATAAAATTTTCGGAATCCCCAAAGAATATCTCTGGAAATTTATCTTTAAAAGGATGCCTTGATCTTCTTCCTCGCTCCTTTCGATAACACCCCCTATTCCCCGATGGCTAGGATCCTAAAACCGTGACGACATGAATTCTTGTTGCACTAATAGGGGGGCCCATTGTGTGGTGGAGAAAACCGTGAAAAGAGCTTATGGGGCAGGAGACATCTCCCAATGGGAAATGTGAGGAAAGCGCCCGCGTCCGAACGAATTTTCCTCGCAGGGGAAACCAGAAGGAATTTTGTTTTCGAATCCCTAATGGGATCAATCAGGCAGCAAGCATCAGGTTTTCGGGATGCTCCCGGCCCCGTGCGCCAGATTGCTTTTAGGGATTTGCTATGGTATAAATTGTAGTTTAACATGAAGAAAACACAATATTTTCTGTTGCTCGTACTGTTGACGACCATCCCTCCTTTTCTGCTTCGAGGGACAACTCCTGAGACACATCGGATAAAGGGGGAATCGGCCTCGCCTGTCATATATAAATCGGGGGATTTGGTATTTTTCTTTAAAAATCAGCGAGGCGGGTTGAGTAAAGCCTGGCAGAATTCCAGCTCCGGGGAATACACGGTCGAGGAAATTTTCTCAAGCACAAGCGTTTCGGCCCCCGTGACTAAAATGGACCGTCAAGGAATGACCTGGGCCATCTGGGAGGAGGGGGCAGATAACGATAATGCTATTCTCTTTTCAAGGTTGGATGGGAAATCCGGTCTATCTCCGATGATCATTAGCCCCCCAAAAGGCTACCACTTTGCGCCGGATTTTTGCTTTGACCTCTCAAATATTGCATGGTTGACCTGGGTTCGTTACACAGAGGGACAATTTCAGCTTCTGGTCAAAGAGATGAAGACAGAGTCATCGTGGCTCGTCAATTCCCCTTCCTTCGATGGTGTTTACCAGCCAAAAATCTTAGCAGATGCCACGGGGAAAATTTGGATCTTTTGGTCTGGCAATGTCAACGGCAAGGACAAAATTCTCTCCGTCTACTGGGATGGGAACCTTTGGTCAACCCCCTTCCAGATCAACAGAACAAGTGATGCTCCTCATATCCTCCCTGATGCCGACCTGGATGCGAACGGACTCCCGTGGGTCACATGGTGTTCGCATGATGGCCACGATTATGAGATCTTTTATTCCGTCTGGAACGGCCATACTTGGTCGGAACAGGAACGCATAACCGACAATACAGACACGGATGTCCATCCCAGCCTGTCTTTTGTATCGGGCGGAATTCCTGTCGTCGTCTGGAGCCAATCAAGCGGAAGTCAAAACTTCCTCTCCTGCCGGTATCAACGAGAAGGCACTTGGAGTCAAGAGATCCTCCTTTATTCCGGGAAGACACAACTCGCAGGATCTCCCAGGATCACGATCCAAGGAGACAAGATCGGCCTCACGTGGCAAGAAGGCCTGCAGATACATTCACAGGTTATGCGGCTCGCAGAACTCCTTCAAAAAAACGATTTCCGATCCGATGAAACCGGGATCAAGACCAGACAACAGGCCGTTCTGGATGAGAGTAAGTACATTGGCTTCGGTGACAGCATCACTTACGGCATGATGGACTACCAATACACTCCTGAGCTCGGATACATCCCCCGATTGGAATCCCTTCTCTGGACATCTTATGGTCCTACTTTTGTCTTAAATGAAGGCTGGCCGGGCGAGTTAACCCATCAGGGACTGGCAAGAATGCCCGCTGTTCTCGATAAGCATCAGGTCAGATATCTTCTTCTCATGGAGGGAACGAACGATGTGATATTTAATCATATCTCCATGAATACAACAGCTTATAACCTTGAGCAAATGCTCCGGATATGCCGGGGTAGAAAAGTCTTCCCCGTTCTCTCAACGATCATCCCCAGGAAGGATCACAGATGGGATAATGCTTTTTACAAACAAAGAATCTTTGATCTGAATGATAAGATCAGGAATCTGGCGACGCGGATTAAAGTCGCTTATGTCGATATGTTCGATATCTACTTTGACTGGCCCCAAAATGATGGGGGCTGGAGATCGCTTCTCTCCACCGACAAGGTTCACCCTAACCAAAAGGGCTATCAGGTCATGGCAAGATCCTGGTCGGAGGAGATCCACAGAATTCCATTCCCGGCTGAGGGACTCTGGGTTGTCCGCCTTCACGATCAAGTCGGGGATTCTGTGAGAGAAGCCAACAACCTCACTTGGCGGGACTCACACAAGATACAGGATAGATCCGAATTCAGAACCTACAGGATTTATCGTAAAAAGGCCGGCAGCAGTTCTTCCTTGTTCAAAGTGATAAAAACACTTCTCCTCAAAGTTCCAGAGGTATTCGCCCCAGGTGTCATTAGCTTTCCAAATTTCGACAATTTCGATCGGCAATATTTAGACATAAATATTGAATATTCGTTAAACTATAAATATACTGTAACAATGGTTCGAAAAGACGGCGTTGAAGGCCCCCCTTCAAACACAGGTCAAGATACATCTCAAGGAGGTAGAGAACATTGATTAAAGCGAGAAATATAATCCTAGTGTGGGTTCTCATTCTGGTAATGGCACCTGTAACATGGCCAGATACATCCCAAGAAAACCTGGCTGTTTTTAAAAGCGTAGAAGTCCGGAGATCCCCCGAATTTTTGGAGGTGATACTGGAAGTGGATGGAGAATTTGGATATCAACATTTTGAGTTGAGAGATCCTTCACGGCTTGTCGTTGAATTCTCACCCGTCGGAGATATCCTGGCAGGTGAATCCCAGGAAGTTGATGCGTTTAACGTTAAAGCGATCCGTGTGGGCCGTTTCCAGCCCCAAACTGCGAGAGTTGTATTCGACTTGGCGGAGGCGATCCCCTCCTATGAGATCATCCAGGTGGAGACTGGAATCAAAGTGATTTTCCGTCCCCAGCAAAGGACGACAGCCCAACCCCCAGTTCTTTTAAAGGAGGATGTTCCCGAAGAAACGATCCCCCCGACACCCCAGCCCGAGACACATCTCAAATCAATCGTATACGGAAGAGCCGACGGCAAACTCCAGGTCAAGATCGGTATTGACGGAAATTACGCGTACAGGTCGATCGAATATGATGATGAGTCTCGGATCGTACTCGATATCTGGCCAGTGCAAAGGCTGTCAGCAAGGTCTATGGCGAATATCAATGTATTGGGCCTCCAGCAGATCGATGTCAGGAAGATCGATCAGGAGGTTGCCCGGGTAACCTTCAGCTTCTCAGGTCCTCTCACCTCCTTCAAGATCCAGAGAGACGAACGGGGAATCGATATCCTCTTCAGTGAAGCTGTTCGACCGACCGCTCCAGGGGCGCCACCCAAAAAAGAAGTTGTCATCCATGAGTCCTTCGGTAACACCCTTTTTGCTGCATCAGCGGGCCTCTATACGGTCAATGATTTCCTGTTCCACCAGATCTATGGCGGAGAAGATTCGGGTATTTTCGGCCTCGAGCTTTCGCGGATGCTCGTGCAGAGTCGGAATTTCCATATGGGCCTCGCTGTCGCAGGACGCCGGTTTTCCAAAACGGGCTATTCAACGGTAACCGAGGAGGAGGCAAAGTTTTCACTCACGCCCATTTCCGTATCAGCCAGGTTTTTGTGGAATTCCCCCATGGTCGTTCCTTATGTGGATGTGGGTGTAGATTTTTACAGCTGGAAAGAGGAGAGCGCCTTGGGTGATACGTCGGGTTCCACGACTGGATCACATTTCCAGGCCGGAATGTATTTCAAGATCCCGGAAGTCAAATTTTTAATGCTGAATGTTTATTTCAAGTACAATAAAGCCACAGCCACTCATGAAGACGTAGAGATCGATATAGGGGGGACCGAGGTAGCGATATCCGTCTCCTTAGGATTCAACATCCTCAACAATTTGATCTTTAGGTCAAACTAGCGGTTAAGCCCGGAGCTTACTTCTCATTTTTCGATTGGGAGAGCTGGCTTTCTGCACCGTTGTCGCAGGTGGCGGTCAAAGCATAACTGTATTGCTGGTCGAGTGGGAGATTTCGATCCCAGATTTCCCGGGTACCCGCCTCCACGACAAAAAATCGCGCATAGGCCGATTTCTTCTCATCCTTCTTTTTCCGGTAGACATTGTATCTGACGACATTCACAGGATCGTTCAAAGGACTGTCTTTCCATTTGAGGCGATTGATCTTTTCACTGAAGAACATACCCTCGTTTCTGACCGTCTTCAAATTCATGCCGATCGGACAGAACACGTAGTGCTCATACCCGGAGAGCGAGGGTTCACACTCTCTGTCGCCCTTATCCACAGCGGAGAGTCGATAGGCATACTTCTTTCCGGTTGCCAGATTCCTGTCCACATAAGTGTATGTGCTGCCGCCTACCGAACCGATGGATTGATAGGCCCCCTGATTCTGAACCTTACGGTAAACGATGTACGTCTTGACCGTCTGGCCGCCGTTCTTCGAGTTTCTCTGCCACTTCACCGTGTTGATCTTTTTGGTCTCGGTCGAGTCGAGACCGGAATTCACAGCCACATTCACTGGAGGAAAGACCAAGGGCTCGGTGGCCTCGTTCGAATATTCACTCTCCTCCCCGCTTGTATCAACCGTCGTGACAACATATGAGTACTTATAATCCCTGGAAAGGCCGATATCTTCGAACTTATAAACGCCCTTGGGGACCGTTGTCCTGACCGAATAGGCGCTTGTCCCTTGACTGGCCTGTTTACGGTACACCTTGTATTTTTCGACAGCGTCATTGTCATTATAGGAGTTCTTTTTCCACTTCACGATGTTCTTCTTCTTGCCCGAGCTGCCATCCAGGCTCGTGTTCAAACGAGCATTGAGGGGCGGATACACAGCTGAAATGGGAACGACGTCGCCTGTAGATTCGCTGTTCACATACCAGATATTGAAATTCCCAGTAGCCTTGTCCGAGTAGACGATATGGATCACTCCAGCCCCATCGACCCAGACACTCGGTTGTATGGAATCAAAATTATTGTTCGTCACATCCGCGGGGGCTGTCCAGCCTCCGCCGTCATAATGTCTGAAATAGATCTGATATTTATTCGTCTTTTCCTGCCAGACAACATAGGCTTTTCCGCCTTTGGCCGCCACATCCGGCCACCTGGAATTTTTCCCTGTGTTCGAGATGTTCTGGGTTGATGACCACCCCCCCCCGGCAGATTTCATCCTGAAATAGATTTCATAATTTGTGTTCTTTTTCTGCTCGTAAACAACAAACACATTCCCCGCCTCATCCGCAGCGATGCTGATCTCCGAAAAGTCGATATGTGTGTTGCCAGAGATGGAAATATTGTCCGTCCACTGGTTCTCATCTGTCGGATTGGGATTGCTCGAGTAATGAACATAAGACCCCCCGCTATGCCTCCTCAGCCAAATGAGGTGAGCTGTTCCCCGCCCATCCACAGCCATTTTTGGTGTGTAATTCGACGTGCCGAAGGGAAGCTTTTTCAGACCGCTCCAGCTTCCAGCCGGACTCAGGTATTTGAAGAACAATTCCCAGCGATCAGGATGGCCTTCGTCATCATACCAACAGACATAGCGGTGATTATTGGTGGGATTGACGGCAATGGTCGGACACGCCGATCCACCCTCGTACGTATGCGATACGTTAGTGTTGCCTGTCCATCCGCCACTGTAACTGTTATGGGCAATCTCATAGTTATTCCCGGAGAATTTGGTCGTGTAGACAAGATGGGGATGTCCCTGTGTATCCAGTGTAAAATAGGGCCACGGCCCAGAAGCACTCACATATGTTCCCGAAGAGGCGCTATACGGTGTTCCCCAAGAACCTCCCTCATTCGTGTTGAACTGGATGCTTTTTCCTCTTCCATAATTCACCCAGATCGCATACACCCTTTGTTCGTTCACTGCGACCACGTTGGCACTTTCGTTAGAGCCTCCGGATTTAGATATGTTGACGGCAACCAGCTCCTCGCTTCCTTCTAACATCGTGGCAACCTGAGTAGAGACTTCCGTCTGGATCTTCTCCTCATCCCTCGGGTCACCGATCAACAGAGATATCACACACAGAATTCCTAACAAAAAAATCGTTTTTTTCTTCATGGCAGCTGTCTCTCTCATCTAATCTTATCCATACCCCTACAATCCGTGTCAAGAATAGCAAAATGGAAATAGATAATCAATCACCGCTTGAGGGGATTTGGAAGATGATAATTTGGCTTGATTTCTCACCCCCCCCCGAGAATGAATTTCTCTTTCTTGACTAAACACCATCCTTCCTATATATAATCCATTATGGAGAGACAGGCACGTAAAGGGTTTTCCGAGCCG